>CAITNQ010000245.1 GCA_903893785.1 uncultured Gemmatimonadota bacterium | reverse complement strand
GATCTGCGCTGGGACAGCGCCGAGGCGAGCATGCCATCGCGCCTATCGGCCGGCAGCATCGTCGGCTTCATGATCAACGTGCCTGACTGGGATGCCCCGGGGACCTACCACGCGTTCCATAGCCTGCAGGGCGACGGCGCTCCACGGCGCTATGCCGACCGATTCGTCGATGGCCGCCTGCTCCCGGCCGCACCCACGGCTATACCGAGCACCACCTGGGCACGGATCAAGGCCGGTTTGAAGTAGGTAGGTGACGGTGCGGCCAGCGTGCAGACCGGCCGAACCAGGGACCGCAGCGGCAGTGGGCTTGACACAGCGACCTGCTGGTGATGGTGCTTCAGGGTCCGCGCTGGCGATGGAGTGCGCCCTCTGCGCGCACGACCTGGCTTATACGCCGTGCTTTGGTCGTGTAGCGGGCACTGGCGTCGAGGATCGACACCGCATAGGTGAGTTCAGCCCAATAGCATCGATCGGCGGTTCCTGATTCGTCTCACACCGTAGGACCCCACTCCAGGTGTCTCCATGGCTCCCGTCCAAGGCTCTCATCTGATCCGGCATTTCGCGCCACAACATCCTGACGTTGTGGCCCGTAGTGCGGGGGTGAACGGCGAGCGGATTGGCGCGCTTGGGTGGCGACGGCCACGATCCCCACGCGGTGGTCCCCCATCTCCTGGGCCTCGGCAGCGAGGTCGTGCCGCTCATCGATGTCCACGCCGCCGCGCTGCGGCCGCGTGCGGATGCGCTATCGCTGTCGCTCCGGGATAGATCCTGCGTGGCGCTCGCCCGGGCTCGTGGCATCCCAGACATGACCGCCGACCGCGCCTGGCGGAGCCTGGCGGTTGGCGTGGCGGCGCGCTGATCCCCTGACCGCGGACGCCCGTCGATCTCTTCCGGCGTGGCTGCGGCGACTCCATCGATCCCGTTCGTTCCTGCCCCAACCGCATGGGCCGTGGCATTCCCGCCGCAAAGCCAAAGGTGGCTCCATGGTCGTGGCGCCAAGGGCAACCGAGGCCGCTGCGGAGCGTCATGTGGAAAGCGGGACGGCCAGAGGGCATGGAGAAAGGCCAGCGACAGCGGGCCAGCGTACATTAGGTGATGAGGTGCCACCGGGGAAGGTCCGAATGGACCTGGCTGCCCGCACTCGCTGGCTGTACGACGCAGCACGCCGACGCCTTGCGGCGCTCGAGGGCATCTTGGTGTTGTCGGCGTCGACCGAAGCCCAGGAGTTGGGGGACATGCTGGTGACGGAGGGAGTGGTAACCGCTGCTGCCCGAGTCGATGCCTACCACATTGCCCTGGCCGCCGTCAACGGCATGGCTTACCTGCTGACGTGGAACTGCACGCACATCGCCAATGCCACCAAGCGCTCAGCGATAGAGGCATGCTGCCGGGCTCGGGGGGTAGAACCGCCGACCATCTGTACGCCTCAAGAACTCATGGGGGACCAGCCATGAACCGCGACCCCATCGTCGAGGAAACCCGCAGGCTCCGTTCGGACTACGCGCGCCGACACGGCAATGACCCTGACGCCATCTTCGCGGACATCCGTCGGCGTGAATCACGGGCGACGCAGCTGGCCGTGAGCTGCCCTCCCCACCCTGCCCGTTGCCGACCCTCGCCAGCCGAAAGCCACGCAGACGGGTAGCCGCTGCAGCGGTGGGGCGGTCACCATGGGTCCGGCACGAAACCCCGACGACTGACTACTCTTGGGGACCAGCGCGGTCTCCTGACCGCAGCACCCTTGCCCTGGCCAACGTAACAACGCGCTCCATCATCCTGTGGCCCCTCGGCAGTGGGGGCGGGTGACGGCGCGGCCGTCGGGCGGTGGGGTGGATGGGGTGGCGCCTCGGGGGGGGTTACGGCGATGGGCGTCTGTGAGTGGTGGCGGCAGGCGTGGGTGGAGGAGCGGTGGGGGCGGGCGTTGGCGTGAGGTGACGGTAGGGCGGTACGGCGTGATGATGGGGTCGAGCGGATGAGAGCCCGCGACGTGGGCGCGTCGTGGGCCTTGGCATGTCCGGCGGGTCGTGGCGGTCAGGCGCGCAGGCGGCGGTCTGAGTACCTCGAACGGCCCTCTCCGTTCAGTCAGAAGGGCGGCACCCTGATCGCCGCCGACGTCACCGGCCCGGCGACGCACGTGCAGCGGTTGTGTGACCCCGGTTGATGCTCGGCGAGTTCGTCACCAGCGATCTGGAGTCAGTCCACGCGTGCGCCAGAGACTCCGTGGCCACGCAGTTCATGACCTGGGGGCCGAACACCGTCGCCGAGACTCGGTCGTTCCTCGAGCGTTGCCAGGCCGCCGGTGCCGTTGTGCCCCGCGTTGGCTACGAGTGGGCGATTACGCTTGGGTCAGGAGAGCTGATTGGCGGCGGCGGGATCGGGCCCAAGGGCACGGAGGCGCAGCAGGGGCATCTCGGGTACATCCTACACCCGGCGTATTGGGGACTTGGCTACGCCACTGAGGCCGCCAAGCGAATAGTCGCGTTCGGATTCGGTCAGCTCGGACTGCACCGCATCTGGAGCGACTGCGTGACCGAGAACCTGGGCTCGGTTCACGTCATCGAGAAGTGCGGCATGACGCGGGAGGGACGGCTGCGCCACCTCAGCCGGAGGGCGGGTGTGTGGCGCGACCACTTTGTCTACGCCGTTCTGGAGGACGAGTTCACTTCGACCGGCAGCGAGCGGAGCCAGGTTGAGTGACAGTCGCTCCTTGACCGCGGCGTGCCGCTGAACGACGCCCCAGCGCCCAAGATCCGGTATTTCGCGCCACAACATCCTGACGTTGCGGCCGGTAGTCCCGGCGCGAGTACGTTGGCAGCACCCGGTAACGGGCAGCGCGCCCACCCAAGGCATGCGGGCGGCCGCCCCTCCAATCGCACGCCGGCTGTCGACGGCCAACCAGCCGCCACCCCGCTCGCTGCGTCCCGGCGGTGCCAGACGCGATTCCTGAGCGGCGGAGCGCCGCGCCTGAGACGCTGCCGCCGTGCGTCGGTCCAGAATTCCGGACGTCTGACCCCCGCGCTGCTGTTGAGGGTGAACCTGACAGATCACGCCGCACCAAGGGGCGCTGGGGCAAGGGCAATGGGCCCGTGCCCCAGCAGGTCCGGCCAGGCACGCCTTTTGCGTCTACATGCTCTTGGGTGGTGTGGTCCGGAAAACCGGACGGACCTCATGCAGGGGGAACCGCCATGGGCACGCTCTGCAAGATCGCGGCCAAAGCGTCCTGGCGCTGGGCGTCGCTGCCCCTGGTCGGGTTGGCGCTTGCCTGCCACGACGCATCGCGCAGCAACCCGCTCGACCCTACTCTGACGCCGGCAGTCGAGTTGACGGTAACGGCCGACGACACAGCCGGCGCTGTCAACCTGAGCTGGACTCCCTATGCCGGCAGGGCTGCCTTCAGCCAGTACCGGGTGCTGCGCAACCTGGCGCGCTACACCGTTCCCGAGACCCTTTACGCGGCCTCTGACGTGCAGGACACGTCTTTTGTGGACCGCGGCCGGTTGCCGGATACGGCGTATGAGTACCGGGTGTCGGTGGTTAACCAAGCCGGCCTGGTGGCCACTTCGGCGCCTTGCTTGGTGCGGGCGTACTCGGTGCAGGGGGTGGAGCTGTTAGCTGCGGACGCCGACAGCCTGACGGGCCTCGTGCGGCTGCGGTGGACCCGGTACCGGGGCCCTGGGTTCTCTGCCTACGAGGTGCGGCGGCGGGAGCCGGGCAGCGGCGGATGGGACCTTCTGGCGACGAGGGCCGCACATTCGGACACCGTCTTCCATGACGACCAGGCCCTCCACGGCACCCAGTACGCGTACACCGTGACGGTGGCAGCCGTTGACAGGTCCTTGCCGGGAACCCAGGTGGACGGCCGTCTCGAACTGCCAGCGGTCCGCCTCGTCCGGGCCGAGTTCGCCTCGGCAACGGCCTCGGCCGAACTCCGTTGGCAGGCTTACTACGGCCCGAGGTTCGCCGGCTACCGGCTTGAGCGACGCTTGCTCGGGTCAGACTGGACCACGGTGTTCAGAGGGCCGGGGTTGGCCGACACAGCATGGACCGACCCCCGGCTGTTGGGCAACACGGCATACAGCTACCGCGTGGTTGTGACGAGTAGCCGCGGTGAGGAGGTGCCTGGCCCGGTGGCCACTGGCCAGTTCCACGAGCTGCTGGCGGTGTGGCCCGTGCCGCTAGTCCACGGGGCCGTCGGCGCGTTGGCACTGACTGACTTGCGTTTCCTCGGGGCGTCCGGCAACGAGCTCCTGGCCATAGCCAGCGGCAATGCCACGCTTGAGATGCGCGCCTTCGACCGGCGCACTGGCAACCAGACCCGCTGTTGGCCACTGGACGGCGAGGACCTTGGCTCGGTAAGCGCAGCCGGCAGTGTCCGGGCCGATGGCAGAACCCTGCTGGCCTTCCCGATGGAGAGTCCAGCGGCTTCGGGCGCCGCGGGCGTGGGGCTGTGTCAGGTCACCCCGGAAGGTCGGCCGCTGCGACGCGAGTGGCCGTTTATCGCCGCGGCTCTCCCGGCGCCGGCAACCCCGGCCCAGGCCACCGTGCTGGGCAAGGTGCGGGTAACGGGCAACGACCTCGATCTGGACAGCCTGGCGGTGTATGCCCGGGGACGGCCCATGGCGCAGTCCGGCCCGATGCGGTTGGACCCGCAGGGCCGTGACTCGGTGACCTACCAGGACGCCGCCTGGCAGGACCCCGGGGTTCGCCTCTGGGTCACCCGCGACTGCTGGTTCAGGGGGAGTGGGCTGACGCTGGAACTCGGCGGTGATACGTATTCCCGGTACACCATGCTCATGCTGTGGTCGTCCAACACGGCTGTCCTGCGGTGGCGCTTCACGCCGCCGGTAGGGAGCAGCGAGCGACCCGACTCGGCTGAATGGGTGGCGCCGATCGATTTCCTGTACCCCGGGTACAACGAGCCCTCGCTGGCCGTCGTCGGCGGCTACGTGCGCGCCACGGTCGGTGGACCGTGGGCCGTGGTGCCCAGCCCGGGCGGGCGGTTCTGGTGCAGTCTGGCGGACTTAGGGCCAATCGTGGCGCTGACGGCGGACGACGCGGCCTATGCGGTCTCGGCGACGGGGCAGGTGCTCGCCCAGGGCCGTCTGCCAGGCGGCGTCACTGAAGCCCGGGCCCGGCCCGGGCGGCGCGGCGTGGAGATGGCGCTGTGCGTGCCCGAGCGTCGTAAGCTGCTCCTTGGGACCGTGACCACCGGCCAAGAGACCAACTGGTGGTCAAACCTGACCACCGATTTGGGCCCCGCCATCGGTGCGCTTGAGGGATTCCTTTCGTACCCCATCTCAGTCGCCATCGGGCCCGATGGCCGCTACTTCGTGCTCGACGCCGAGCG
>CAITNQ010000244.1 GCA_903893785.1 uncultured Gemmatimonadota bacterium | reverse complement strand
TCCAGCATGGCGTTGAGCAGTTGCTCGGCGCGATCGCGTTCGCCCACCAGGTACAGGGCTGCCAGGGCCCGCTGCGCGTCCTGCAGGAAGACGCCGCCGTTGCAGTAGCGCGGGAAGGTGTCGGATCCATCTTCGCGCTGACCGCCGAAATCTAGCGGCTGCAGGTCGCGCGGCACCGGGTGGAGGCAGGTAGGCACGCCGGTATCGAAGCGCGTGAAGCCGACCCGCTCCAACTCCTGCCACAGGCGCCCCAGAATCGCGCGGCCCGTGTCGACATCCACGACTCCGGATGTCACTGCCACGCAGTTGACGACCAAGGCGGCGTAGTCGTGCAGAGCCCCATCGGCGCTGCGCCACCACCCTAGCCAACCGGTTTCCGGGGACAGGAATGCCGGCAGGTACGCCTGCCGCAGCCGCGCGGCCAACTCGCGGTACCGCAGGCATTCATCAGGGCGGTCCAGGCGCCGGTACAGGTCGGCCAGCGCCCGCCAGGCCCGGTATACCATGGCGTTGCAGTACGCGTTCTTGTGGCCGCTGCTGATGGTGTCGTAGATGCTGTCGCCCCAGTCCTTGGTTCCCAGGTTGCCGCTTTGCCGCGATTCGATCAGGCCGTCGCCGTCGATGTCACGGCTGACCACATAGCGCGCCACCAGGGCGATTCGGTCCAGGTGGGCCGCGAGCCAGTCCAGGTCGCCGGTGATCTCGACGTAGGCCCAGATGCCGATCAGCAGCCCGGCGTTGGCGTCCATGGGGTCGGCCAACGGCGATAGGGAGTAGTACCGGACAAAACCGTCCGGCCCGGTCTCGCAGTTGAGCCAGAACTCCAGCGACCGGCGCAGGAGCGGGCCGGCGTGGACTTCGGGGCTCAACCGCGGCAATAGGATCGCGGTCTCGGCGTGGGAGTACAGGCACGATGATACCGGAGTACTCAGGACGTTATTGCCGAGCATTCCGGCCATGGCGCACAGGCGGCCATCGGCGGTGTACGAGAGTGCCGTCGTGTTGTAGAGGCTGAACCAGCCCCGGCGCGCCCGGACCCACAGCTGGGGTGACACACCCGGCGGCACCGGGAGCACGATCGGCACGAAACGCAGGAGGCATCGCCATGGCGGTTGATCCACGGGGAATTCGAGCACCAACCGAACCGTCTTCTCGGCTGGCAGGCCCTCAAGACGCCCCCGGGGCGTGGCGCCTTCGGCGCGCACGGCATAGGCCCCGAAGTCCGGGGCCACGAGCAGTCCGGGCAGCGACAGATGGTTGGCGCTGTCCCACCGCTCGGACACGAACGTGGTCGGCGTGACGTCGGCCGCGAACGGGAACACCAGTTCCAGCTCGGTCAGGCCTTGGTCGCGGCCGGTCTGCCAGTCCAGGGACACGGTCCACTCGTCGCCCAACCAGGCGATCTCCCAGGTCACCTCGCTCCCGGGCGCCAACTCGACCACATAGCGCAGGCACGCCGCGTCATGGGAAACGGGGGCCGCCAGGCGGTCGGCGGGCGAAACGGTGTGGCCGCCAACAACCGCCCGCAGGTACACGGGTTGGCGCAGCAGGTTGGTGCGGGCCCGGCCCCCGCCTTCGCCGTCCCAACTGAGCACCGGTACCGCGGCCTGGTCGTTGGCCGCTTCCAGGCGCAGCACCGACACCGGCAGCTGATCGGGCTCCAGCGGCGGGGGTTCGGGACAGGTCCACGGGTGGCGGGTGTAGTTGCCCAGGTGCAGGTTGCCTGCTGGCACGGTCCCCCCTCGGGTGATGGTTGACGACGCCGGCTCGGGCCGGGAAGGGTCGAGCCAGTATTGCAGGGCACGGTCAGCCCTTCGGTCGCTGCCGGGCCGGTCGCACCGCGATTCGCGCGCCGCGCGTTGGGGACGGCTCGCCCTCGCCCGATCGCTGAGCGCGCCGCGCGGTTCCACGCGCCCGTGTTCCCGGGGCGCGGCCCGACGGACAAGTCGCTTGGCCGCCCAAGCCGACGGTGGCCTTTGGGCCCACCGCGAACCATGGCCCTGGCGGCCCCGAGGCAGTGGACAGAGCCAACGCCCCGGGGCGTTGGGCTCACCATGGACAGGCTGCCCGGCAGCTGAAGCCCGCCGCCGTCCGCCGCCCCCGACCGCGAACCATGGCCCTGGCGGCCCGGAGGCAGCGTACCGAGCCAGCGCCCCAAAGGCCGCGTACGCTGGCCAGGTCGCCCGGCGGCTTGGGCTCGCCGCAGTCCACCGCCCCCGACCGCGGACCATGGTCCTGACGTGCCCGGCGCGGCTTACCGGGCCCGGGATCACGGGGCGCGGTTCACCATGGACAGGCTGCCCGGCAGCCGCGGTTGGCCGCGGTCCTCCAGGCCCAGGCGTGACACCAGCGCCTTGAGATACTCGGTCCCGGCCCGCAGGCGCGCCTCCACCTCTTCCACATGGGGTGTCTGCTCGGCCACGTCCGGGTCCGGCAGTTCGCCGGCCATGAAGCGCTTCTGGCACTGCCAGGCCAGGCGCATGAACGCGGCGAACTCCTCG
>CAITNQ010000243.1 GCA_903893785.1 uncultured Gemmatimonadota bacterium | reverse complement strand
GCTTCGGCTCGGTCGGTCGTGTCTGGCTCAAGGTTCGGCTGGCCGCCGCCCGGTGGGTCGGGCGCTTCTCCTGGGGCTGCTTCGGTCATGTGTGCACCAGGCCGCCGTCGGCCAGAGACGGCAGCCACGGCGCCGGACGGGCCCGGTCCGGATCCCAGGGCACCGTGGCAATGAAGTCTTCGTTCAGATCCACGCCCCAGCCCGGGCCCGTCGGGATCTCCAGGTACCCGTCGCGAGGTCGCTCCAGATCCTCCTGGCAGATCAGCCGAGAACGCTCTGGCGGCGCTCCGGCGGTGGGGATCTCCTGCGTGAGGAAGTTGGGGATGACGCTATCCAGGTGCAGCGAGATGGCGGTTGACAGCGGGCTCCAGGGATTGTGCGGCGCCATGCTCACGTAGAAAGCCTCGGCCATGGCCGCGATCTTGTACACCTCCAGAATGCCGCCGGCATTGCCCACGTCTGCCTGGATGATATCCACGGCCCCCGCCACGAGCAGATCGCGGTACGCGTAGCGGGTGAAGAGCCGTTCGCCGGTAGCGATGGGAATGCGGGCCACCCTGCGGATCTCGGCCATTGCTGCGGTGTTCTCGGGGAGCACCGGCTCTTCGTAGAACAGCACGCCATAGGGCTCGACCCGTTTGGCCATTTCCATGGCGTTCACCGGGTTCAACTGGCCGTGGCCATCGAGCGCCAAGTCCAGCTCGTCGCCGATGGTGCGGCGCACAGCTTCGACCCGGGCTTCCACCCGGCG
Organism: uncultured Gemmatimonadota bacterium; assembly: GCA_903893785.1. GTDB lineage: Bacteria > Latescibacterota > UBA2968 > UBA8231 > UBA8231 > CAITNQ01. The sequence goes on along the minus strand of CAITNQ010000243.1, from coordinate 5,362 downwards.
ACCGTGGGCCAGGTTGTACCCCAACCCGGTGAACTCGAAGGGGGTGAACTTCACGCCGCGGAAGCCCTCGGCCAGACGGCGGGCCGCGTCGTCGGCGTAACTTGACGGGGTATCGCCGTGGATCCAGGCGTACGCCTTGATGCGGTCCCGCACGCGGCCGCCGAGCAGTTCCCACACCGGCAGTCCCAGTGCCTTGCCCTTGATGTCCCACAGCGCGTGCTCCACCCCGCTCAAAGCGGCCATCAACACGGGGCCACCGCGCCAGATCACCGTTCGGTACATGTGGTTCCACAGCCGCTCGATGGCAAACGGGTCGGCGCCCAGCAGATAGGGCTCCAGGTCGCGCACGGCGCCCGCCACGGCGCGCTCCTTGCCGCAGCACGAGGGTTCGCCGTAGCCGCAGATGCCCGCGTCCGTGTGCAGCTTGACGAACAGGTACACCCGTCCCAGATCGGCGGCCAGCAGTTCCACGCGGGTGATCTTCATGTTCGCATCCCCAGTTGCCAGTGCGCCGGCAGGACGGGCGGTCGGCTCACGGTCATCTTCCGTGCCCGCCAGGCGCTGTTGCGTTCGGTTCAGTCAGCAGCGGTTGGGCAGGAAGCCGCCGCACTGCCGGTCGGGCCTGCGCGGGCAAGCATACATGCCGCCAAGGCGCCTCAGGCCACGGGCGTGGTCAGCCGCGTGCCCGGGCAGCTCATCAAAAATAGTCCGAAAGGCGCGCCAGATCCCAGCGCACGGTGAAGGGGTCGACCCGCGTGCCGCCCTTGAGCCCCCGGCTGGCGGCTTGGGCCGCGTCCATGCGCTTGTAGCGGATCTCGAAAGCCAGCGGACCGGGCACGCAGAAGGGCGCCATGGACCCGGCGCGGCTGGCCGCCCGAGTCGCGGCTGCCTCGATGGCCGCGACGGCCCGGCGCGGATGCTGGCTGATCGCGGCGTTCCAGCCCAGCCCCTGCTTGGTGACCACGGTCTCGATGTGCGGGCATATGGCGCAGGCTTGGGCGACGGCCTGGGCGTCGCTGGCCACCAGGATGAGCGGTACGCCGTACTCGCCCGCCATGGCCGCGTCAATCTCAATCTCGCCCACATCCCTGCCGTTGATGCGCATGGCCTGGTACGCGGCGGAACTGAAACTGTGTGCCATCACGCCGTCGACCGTGTTGTCCATGGCGTGGTACCCCACCAGCGCTACGCCCGCAAACGTGCCGTCCAGGCCCGGGAAGCGGTGCGGGAAGCCGGCGCCCAGGGCAATGTCACAGCGTTCGTCCAGGTGGTCATAGTGCAGGTTAACACCGCCTCCGTGGTTGTCCCAGACAATCACCTGGGTGGCCCCGGCGGCGAAGAAACCCCGGGCCGCCGCATCAGCCTCACGCGTGGCCTGCAGGCGGGCGAATTCCCAGTTGGGCGAGTCATTCAGCGTGCCGCCCGGTGTGCCCACCGCCCCCGCTACGCCCTCGCAGTCGACTGCCACGATGAACTTCATCGCTCTGCCTCCTTGGTACTATGGCCGTTCGCGCGTGCCCGCGGCCCACGCGGGCGGCAGACCATGGTGTCTTGTCCGCGGGCCGTCGACACCGTTGCCGGCCGATGGCGTCTGCCCTGGTTGTCCACACCCGAGCGCGCCTCAGGGTCGCCCAGCGGGGCCCATGCCGCGCCGTCTCAGTCGGTAGGCGGGGCAACGAGCGCACCACCCGCCGTTGGGCGGCTGCTTCCGCGCCCGGGCCAGGTGTGAGCCGGTGTCGTCCATCGGCTGCCTTCACCGTAGGCCCCGAAGCGCGGGCACGTGCTCGCCAACCGAGCTGACCACTGACCTCGACGATGGCCGCGCAGGCTTCGGCGGTCAGGTATTTGCCCTGCGGCCAGCCAGGCCCTCAACCGACCTCAACGATGGCCGCGCAGGCTTCGGCGGCCAGGTTCTTGCCCTGCGGCCAGCCAGGCCCTCAAGCGACCTCAACGATGGCCACGCAGGCTTCGGCGGCCAGGTGCCCGTCCTGCTCTACGTCCACGGCCACCAGATGGCGCCCGACCGGGGCATCAGCGGGCACGGTCAGGCGCATGTCAACGGCCGTGGTGCCGCCGGCTAGCACGGCCACACACGCCGACTGGGGCGTCAGCTGCCATCCTGCCGGGGCCCAGGTGGCGACCGCCGCAGCGGCGGTCGTGGCTGTGTACCCGGTCAACAGCAACCTCACTACCGTGCTCGCCCCCGGCGCCAGCCGGTTGACAAAGGGTTCGCAGCGCACCGCCCGGCAGTCATAGTCACGCAGCCAGTCATCATGGGGGCACAGGTCGCGCACCGCCTTCTCGGCCGCTCCACTCCACCGTTCGATACGCCGGAAGTGGGATGCGGCGTAGCGGTACACGCACCCATGGCCGTTGCAGATCAAGGTTGGCGCCAGTTCGCGAACCAGGCGAGCCGAGCGCGCAAAACCTTCGGCAAAACGGCTGCCATTATAGGCGCAGAACCCACCGGTGCCATTCCAGCGACTGGGGGGTTGGTAGTTGTCGCCCGAGAACAGCACGCGTTCGCCATCGACCTGGGTAGCGATGGCCGTATGCCAGCGCGTCTGTCCCGGGAAAGCCCGGCAATCAAGCGCATACTCGTTCCATTGGACGACGCCGCTCTCCGGCAGCAGGCGATCAACGGGCACCGATGCAACGGGCAGCCACGGCACGTCGAGGCGGTCGCGGTGGGTGATGGGTTCGGCAACCCAGGGGTGAACCCACGATTGCGCGCCGTGTCGTTCGCGTAGCCAACCGAGGCCGTCGCTATGGTCGGCGTGGTAGTGTGATGCTGTGCCCACCGTGACCCGCGGCTGACCGATGGCCTGCAACAGGGGCGCCAGATGGTCGATGTCCGGCAGCTGCGGATCCACGACCAGTGCCTCCCCGGCGCGGCTGACCAGGACGAAGCTATTGGCGCCGAAGTGATACAGGTGCGGCAGCACCTGCCAGGCACCGCCTGGGGCCGGTTCCAGGTCCACCCAGCGGTTGGGCTCGCCGGCACACACCGAGCCCTTGGCCCGGATCAGGCGCAGCAGGCGACGCTGGACCTGCGCCACACAGGCGCGCCCCCGCTGAAGGACCGCCGGACCATGCGCCGGCAACAGCGCATCGAAGCCGCAGTACCCCAGCCGTTCCAGACCATACCACGCCGCCAGGCAGCCGCCTGCGGTCCAGTGGTCCCACTCCAGATGATATGGTTCGTGCAGGACGCCACCGGCATGCGCGGCGTCGCCACAGAAGGCCACGTGGTGGCCGCGCCAGGCGACCACGTAGCTCATGGCCCCGACCGTGTGACCCGGCGTGGCGACCGCGCAGAGACGCGCCGCGCCGACCCTGGCTTCCATGTCGGCGCTCACCAGAGTGATCGGGTTGGTCAGCGGGAGCCGCGGTGCGGCGTAGCTGGCCGGGCAACCCTGGTTCTGGTACGTGCGCCAGAAGGCCTGCAGGCTATCGCTCTGCAGCCAGCGGACATCCTCCGCCGGGGCGTACACGGCGACCTCGGGGTCGGGGTGGCGGTACAGGCCGCACACCTGATCGCGATGGGCGTGGGTCAGCACCACCGCCTCAAGCGTTTCGACCCCCAGGGCGCCAAGATGCGAGCGCCAGGCGCCCGTGCCATAGTCGATGACCACGGCCCGTTTCCCGTCACGTAACAGGTACACATTGCAGGCATCGCGCCAGCAGAAGAGATCCGGCAGCAGTTCGGTCCAGGCGGCAGTCAGCATGGGCACCTTCTGGGGGCTAGCGGATGTCACGGGCAGCAAGACACCATCGGCGTCCCGGGCTTGGCTCCCGTTGGCGGTCAGGCAGCGGCGGCAGTGTGGCCATGAGCTGCGGAGCAGCCGCGTCCGTGAACCATAGGTCCCAGCGCGCCAGAGCGCCAGACGCGAACGGGGATCGCGACGGCCGCTTCCGGAGCCGGGCCGACCACGGTGACTTACGGATTGGGAAGGTGCCCGGCCACCCATCCACCTGCAGCGCGCCGGAGTCGCCTGCCATCACGACCACGTGACCCCAGCCGGCCCATTCCCGCCAGGCGGCACTGACAGGGTCGAGATGCTCGGTCGGCCACGATGGACTGCAGGGTGCCAAAATGACCAAACATTGTGTCGAGTTGAGCGCGGGGCTGCCAATGTGACAGCAAATCTCGGGTCGACCTGAAGCCGCGCTCCGCGCACGGGATCTGAGATGGCGTTACAAGCTGCTATTAAACAATATCTTACGAGATAAGTACCGATGCCGACATGACCGTTCCGAAAGCATTGGCACGGTCCTTGCATCTGCCTCTGGCGTCAGCGAGACGGCCGCCGCAGGGCACGATCCGCAGACGGCCTCACCAACAACCCAACAGGCAGGAGGTAGTCGCCATGATGAGCCGAACCTTCTTCCCCGCCACCTTCCGCAGTGGCCCCCGCACGTGGGATCCGTTCCGCGATCTGCGGCACATCCAGGACGAGATGGACCGGTTGGTGAACCAGTCCTGGGTCCCCCGGGCCGCCGAATACCCGCCGGTGAACGTCTGGACCAACGAGGACGAGACCGTGGTGCAGGCGGAGTTGCCGGGTCTCGCGCCCGACGCCATCGACATCAGCGTGGTGCAGAACGCCTTGACGATCAAGGGGCACCGTAAGCCCGAAGATCTGAAGGCGGGCGAAAGCCTGCATCGTCGCGAACGCTGGACGGGATCCTTCGTGCGCACCATCGAGCTGCCCTTCGAGGTGGACAACAGCCAGGTGCAGGCTGAGTACCGCCACGGACTGCTCACGGTGAAGCTGCCCCGAGCCGCCGAGAACAAGCCCCGCCGCATCACGGTAAAGGCTTCGTAATTCCACCGCCAGGACAGGAGGAAAGCGCCATGGCTAACGACACCCAGCTGCAGACTCAGGGACCGCAGGCGATGGAGCGTGCCGAGCGGACCCGCACCCGGCCGGTCTTCTCGCCGCGGGCTGATATATACGAAACCACCGGTGCGATCGTCGTTGTCGCGGACATGCCCGGGGTGGCCGAGGACGGTGTTGACATCACCCTGGAACGCAATCTGCTGACCCTGAAGGGCACGGTGCCCGTGCCGACGCGGGAAGGGTACCGCCTCGGGTACGGGGAGTGGGAAGATGGCGACTACGAGCGCACGTTCGTCCTCTCCGAAGGGGTGGATCGGGAAGGCATCTCGGCCACGGTGAAGGACGGGGTCCTGCGCCTGACCCTCCCCAAGGCGCGCGAAGCGCTCTCTCGCAAGATCCCGAGAATGGCCAATGCCCCCGACTACTTTGAGTTATCACAGCGCCTTCCGGGCGTGTTCGACAAGCTCGATGAGCACATTGGGAAGCTGGACACCAAAGCATGGGAGACGCTCTCGGAT
>CAITNQ010000242.1 GCA_903893785.1 uncultured Gemmatimonadota bacterium | reverse complement strand
TTTGTGCTGGCCCGGGCGCGACTGCGCCAGTTGCTTGCGGTCCACCTGGGGCAGGAGCCGGCGGCGATTGTCCTCGGCAGCGGGCCCCATGGCAAACCGATGCTGCTCGAGCGGGCTGGCGGGGGGCTGGAGTTCAACATCAGCCACTCAGGCGACAGCATCCTCCTGGCCGTCACCCACCGCCGGTCGGTCGGGGTCGATGTCGAGACGGTGCGGTCCGATCTGGACGTGCAGGCTCTGAGTCGCCGGTTCCTGGCTCCCGAGGAGCAGGAAGCTATTGCCGTCGGGTCTGCGGCCGACCAGTTGGCGGCGTTCTACCGCTGCTGGACCCGCAAGGAAGCGCTGCTCAAGGCGCTGGGGACCGGGCTTGCCACGCCGCTGCGCCAAGCCGTGGTGAGCGTCGCCGCGCGCGAGCCGGCAGCCGTGCTGCGCCTGCCGGCCACCATGGGCCCGGCTTCCCGATGGCACCTGCGCGACCTGGGGTTGGCTCCGCACCGGGCTGCAGCCCTGTGCGTGGCCGGGTCAGTGACGACGGTCGTCTGCCGCTCCTGGCAGGCCTGACTGCCGGCCCGCCAGTGCGCCGGCAGCCGAGTCGCTTCGGTCGCCGGATTCAGATCACCTGCTCGCGATGCACGCCGCGCAGATCCATCTCGAAGTCTATGCCGATCACGGGCGGTCGAGTCCAGTGCCAGCAGGTGCCGAGCCGCCGCGCTGGGCCGATGCTGCTGGCCACCACGCCGCCGGCGACCTGCGGGTCAAAACAGGCGGTGTACACGTTGACGGCCGTAACGCTGTGCCAGTCCACTCCCAGCCCGTGCAGCCGGTCGTTCATGACCTGCATGACATAGGCGGCCTTGGCCGTCCGAGCCGCGGGCGAGTCCTGGCCGAGGCAGATGATCCGCTCTTCTTCCAGCACCCCCTCGCGCAGTTCGCCGGCCCCGGCGACAATGAACGTCGGTCCGCCCGCGGCAGGTACCGGGGCAGTGTAGGAGAAGGCGTGCAGCACCACTTCGCCCGGGGGTTCGCCTAGGGGCGCGACGTTGGTCCGGGCCACTGGGTTGTGCGCGCCCGAAATCAGCCCCCAGGCGCTCAGCAGATCGCAGTAGGGCTGGTTGAAGGCGATGAACCCGGCCATGGTGGCCGGCGCCGGCGAGCGCAGTTCGACGCCACACAGGGACGCGCGCGGGCGGCCGACGGCCTCCAGGTGCGCGGCTATGCGCTCGAAGCCGGCGCGCCACGGCGGCGGGGCGCCGAAGCGCAGGCGGACGACCTCGTAGCCTGGGTCCGCGATGACGCCGCAGGAGTAGGGGTCGATCCCGACCAGGAAGCGGTAGTTCCCCGCAGCTTGGGGCTGGAGCATGGGGCCTCCTTGAGGGTAGGAATCAGTGACCAGTTCCCCGGTGCGGCCGCACCCGGGTGGCGCGGCAACGCGCTGGGCGGGGCGCGCGCCCCCTCAGGCCATCCGGAGCCCGCGGCCGCGCCTGGGGGCAAGGCGGCCGCGGGCCGATGGCCGGTGCGCCAAGCCGCTGCGGGAGGCCGGGAATATAACCCAGTCGTCGGCCCGGCGCTGTGGTGCCCCACGCGGCGCGGCCACCCGGCCCACGTGGGGTGGCTCCCGCGGGCAGAGATGACCCGGCAACGACCGCAACCAGTTCCGCCGCCACGCCGTGGTCGGCCGGGTGGGCCGCGGGCCGGGTGGCAACAGGGGAGCCGCCACCGACGTGCGGGCCGCGCTTGCACCCGGCCTGGGACATGGGGGGCAACGACGGCGCGGTCACCCACGTGCGGGTCGCGTTACTCAGAACCCGCATGCGGATCAGCCCCGGCCGCGGGGAGCTTGACAGGCGCATGCCAAGACCCTATAAGACTATTAGAGGCACCGGGGCCAATCGCCACACCGGTGAAATCCCATCGGGACTGGCGTCAAAGGGCCCGGCAGGTGACGAGGCGCGGCCATGAGTGCGGCTATGTCCATGAACCCGTCGGCGCGTGCGACCAGCGGGGGAGGTGGGCCCATTGCCGTGGCCACCCGGCGGGCGGCGGCCCGGGCCGCTGCGGCCCAGGTCGAGGGACAGCTCCGCGACCGTATCGTGCACCGAGTTGACCAACTCGTCCAGGGCATGGAGGGCGTCGCCGAACGGTTGCACGCCGACAACGTCACTTCGGCCCGCCGGTCGGTGCTGGTCTCGCGTTTCAACGAACTGCAACGTCAGGTCAACCGCATCGATGGTATCGTCGGCGGCGAAGGCCGCGAAGCCAGCGGTCAGGCAGCCGCTGCGGGCGTGCCGCCAGCGACCGCCAGAGCGGCCGGCGAAACCGGGGCCGCCGACTCGTCGACCGTCCCCGCGGCCGAACCCCCTGCGGCGTCTGAGCCCGCGCCCGCGAATCGCCTGAAGTCGGCCGGCCAGCGGTTGGATATCCAGGCCTGAGACGACGCGCTGGGCCGGCAGATCCGTTGGTGGGGCGCGGGCGAGCCTGTTGGCGGGCCGCGGCCGCTGCCTATATTCCCTGCCGTCGGCGTCCTTGTCCGTGCACGCGGCGCCGGCCTCTGTATCTCTGCTCACCAGCCACCTGCTGAAACCGTGGACCGCCCGATCGTGGGCGGGCTGCCGGTCTGTTGCCCGAGAGACCTGCCATGAATCCGGTACCCCACCACCGCCTGGCGATCATTGGTTCAGGGCCCGCTGGCTTGACGGCTGCGCTGTATGCGGCCCGCGCCGATTTGGCCCCGTTGGTGCTTGAAGGGCCGCAGCCTGGTGGACAGCTGACCATCACGACCGAAGTGGAGAATTTCCCTGGCTTCCCGGACGGGATCACTGGGCCGGAACTGATGGACCGGATGCGGGCTCAGGCGCAGCGTTTCGGGGCCCAGTGCCTGTTCCAGGCCGTCAATCGGGTTGACCTGGGCAGCCGGCCGTTTCGCCTGGAGGCCGACGCGCACGCTTTCACCGCCGATGCGCTGATTGTGGCCACCGGAGCCCGGGCCCGCCTGCTCGGTCTGGAGTCCGAAAAGCGATTGATGGGCCACGGTGTGTCCGCCTGTGCCACCTGCGATGGGTTCTTCTTCCGCGGCAAGGAGATCGTCGTCGTGGGGGGCGGCGACTCGGCCATGGAAGAGGCGAATTTCCTGACCCGGTTCGCCAGCAAGGTAACCCTCGTGCACCGTCGCGAAGCCTTCCGGGCCTCGCCGATCATGCAGCAGCGCCTGCGCGACAACCCCAAGGCGCGCTTGGTGCTCAATGCCGCCGTGGACGAGATCCTGCAGGCCGAAGGCGAGTTGGCCGTGCGCGGCGTACGCCTTCGCCACACGCAGACGGGCGAGTTGTGGGAGTACCCCTGTGAGGGGGTGTTCATGGCGATCGGCCACGAGCCCAATTCTGCCCTGTTCCGCGACTGGCTCCAGGTCGATGAACAGGGCTACATCCAGACGCGACCCGACAGTACCGCCACGGTCGTACCCGGCGTGTTCGCCTGCGGTGATGTGCGCGATCGATCTTACCGGCAGGCCATCACCGCAGCCGGTAGTGGCTGCATGGCGGCGCTGGACGCCGAACGCTTCCTGGAAGCCTGAACCCGGCGCACCCCCCGGCCGCCCGCCGCAGGTTCATTTGCGCGATCGATCCTACCGGCAGGCCATCACCGCAGCCGGCTGTGGCTGCATGGCGGCGCTGGACACCGAACGTTTCCTGGCAGCCTGAACCCGGCGCAACCCCCGGCCGCCCGCCGCAGGTTCAGGTGCGCGATCGATCCTACCGGCAGGCCATCACCGCGGCCCGCAGTGGCTGCATGGCGGTATTGGACGCCGAACGCTTCTTGGAGGCCTGAACCCCGGGCAACCCCGGCCCGCCCGCCGCAGGCTCAGTTGAGGCGGTACGTCTCGTACGGGTTCTGGCACGGTTGGCCGCGGGTCAGGTGCATCACCCCGCGGTCGGGTTCCATCACCACCGACAGCACGCTGGCCCAGTGACCGGTGGCCGGGCTGTCGTTGGCGTGCCGGCAGATGGAACGGGGCCATCCCTGGTGATCGCCCAGGGCCCGTTCAAGGGCCGCCAGCGTCACCGGTCGTGGCGCCGCCGCCAGCAGGGCCGACATGCGCGCTTGCCGGGTCCGCG
>CAITNQ010000241.1 GCA_903893785.1 uncultured Gemmatimonadota bacterium | reverse complement strand
TTTGGCTGCGCCCTCAAGCTAGACGCTAGCGACGCCGTGCAGGCGGCCTGGCGCTGGCACGTGTACCATATCTGCGCCGCCCACGACAATCCACGCTTCCTCGTCGAAGCGGCTGGCGCCATGGGGTTCACGCCCATGTACGGTTTCACCGGCAACGGCCCGACGGCCGGGGGGGCAGGGCGATGAAGAGGGTTCTGCTGCTAGGCGCTTCGGGTCTGGTGGGACCGTACATCATCTCGGGGCTGGAACAGCACTACGAACTGCGGCTGGCGGACATCAAGGCCAACCCGCACGGCCGGCCGGTCCAGCACGTCGACATCGCTGACTACCCGCAGGTGCTGGAGGCGGCCCGAGGCACTGACGCCATTCTCAATTTCACCGTCAACCGCTACGACCCCGTGCACAGTTTCTCGGTGAGCGTCCGGGGCGCGTACAATGTGCTGCGCGCGGCCGCGGAGCTGGGCATCGGGAAGGTGGTCCACACCGGTCCTGAACTGGTGGCACCCACGTACCGCCACGAATTCGGCATTGAGGACGCTCCCCTGCGCGCCGGAACCCACTACTACGGCTACACGAAGTACATGAGCATGGAGTTGTGCAAGGCCTTTGCGCGTCTGCACGGGCTGCAGGTCATCTGCTTCCTCTTCGCAGGTCTGGGCGCTCGTCCGGAGGAACCTCAACCAGGCCGCGAGATGCCCCCGTTCACCATTGTGTGGGACGATCTGGTGGAAGCGTGCCGCTTGGCGATCGAGCTTGAGTCAGTGCCGGACAACTACCAGTACATGAACCTGCACAGCCACGTCGGGCACGGGAAGTACCTGCTCAACAAGGCTCAGCGCATCTTGGGCTACCAGCCGGGCACGCACGCCGAAGCCCTGTACCGGCGGCCAACCTGAGGAGCGTTGGCCGTGACCTCCGGCGGTATTCGCTGGCCGCTTGGTGCGCCGGCCGGGTCCCCGACCGGCGCCCTTATCCTTGCCTGGCGGCTGCCGGCGCTGGTGCTGGACCCCAACATGCACAGCACCGTGGCGGCCCGCCGCCTGCTCGACGGGATGCTCGTGCTGCAGCGCGACTAGCTGCCCAGTTTCACTTGAGGTCGGTGCCGACACCGGGCGACGCTGCACGGGCCGCGTCCGCGCCTCGCCGCGCAACCGCGCTCCCAACGCGGCGGGCCGGCATACGGGCCCGGCCGCAATCGGCCCATCGCGGCCGGTCGGGCATGGATTGCGGCCGGGGTCAGGACCCGCCGGCTTCGCCGCGGGCCAGCATGACCGCGGACAGAAGCTGCGCCATGACCTGAAGAGCGCGCCGCAGCCGGCGCAGGCGGCCACCATCGTCAAAAGCGCCGTGCAGGTCCTCGGCCGCCGCCAGGGCGCCGCGCAGAGCCGTCTTGAGGGCCTGCCGTCCGAACGCGTCCAGATAGGGCTCGAGCAGGAACACCGGCGGATCCGCGAAGGTGTTGAAAAGCGGCCCGAGACAGAACTCGCCCGGCACCTCCATGGCCTGCCCGGCGGTGAAGCGCCCCGCATCCCACGCGCCGAAGTAGGCTTCCTCCAGACTGGCGAAAAGGGCGGCCAGGGAGTCGGCGGCTGCCTGCGTCACCGGCCGGTAGAGCTGGTCGATGGCCTCACCGATGAGTTCGGCCGGATCACGCCGCACGTCCTGCATGGCCAGGCCGGCCACGGTGCTGTTGAGCTCCACGGCCGGGTTCACCATGGGGCCCTGGTACACGAGCGCGCCGCGGGCGCCCAGGCGGTGGTGTTCGGCCAGATGGCGGGCCGCGCGCGTCGGGTAGGGCAGCAGGTAACTCAGGCGATCCATGCGGCAGCCATGGTAGGCCCACAGCCCACCTGAGGTGCCATAGGCGCAGGCCAGCTCGGCGATACCACAGTCGTCGATGAACCGACCGCGGTGTCCCTGGTCCATGAACAAGTCGATGTGCTGCGACAGCGCCCTGACGGCCTGCATCTGCTCCGCCGTGAAGGTTCGCTGTTGACCGCTCGCCCCCAAACCCCAGGGGGCCCAGTTGATCGGGCAGACGTATACCAGGCACGCGGGCCAGCGCGACTTGATGTACTGGGCCGCGCGTTGGTTGAGGCGGGCATTGTAGGCCACGGAGCCGTCACGCCCGGCGCATTCCGGGCAGGCGCAATACCCCAGATCAGCCGACTCCAGGTGAACGGCGGCGAAGTCGTGGCGGGCAAAGAAGGTGTCGATGAGGCGCTCCAGGTAACCCCAGGCTCTGTCGCGCGCCCCGCACATGGCATGGGGGTGGGGTTGCCCCCGATCGTCGAGGCCCCGCACTGCCGGGTCATCGCGAATGATCCGCCCATAGCCCCAGGTGAACACCCCCAACGGCAGCACCATTTCGATGCCGCGCGCCCGGGCCGCCTGGAGCACGCGTTCCACGCGGCGGTTACGCTCGCGATCGGCAAAGGCGCTGACGATGTCGGGCGGGTAGTCATTGGTGCCCCACAATCCGAAGGCATCCAAGTACTGGTACCCGGCCGCTGCCATGGTGTCGAGGGTACGGAACAGGCCCTCTACGGTCAGATCATCGAAGCGGGGCGAGGGCCACTGATCCAGCGGCAGCGGCTCAGGCCGCATGTCGTTGACCCAGGTACCGAAACCGATACGGTAACGGAACGAGGCCGCGTCGGGCCCTGCTGCTCTGGCATTTGTCATGTCAGCCTCCGGCGGCCGCATCGCCGCGTCGAGTCGATGCATCCTGCGTCCAATCCTCGAGTTCGCGCCCGAGCTCCGGGCGACTCACGCGCCCTCCGTCATGTCGAGCGCCGCGCGTCGGACGGACGCGCAACCGTGGTTGCCGGCCCGGTCCGCTCACCGGCCGCGCGCGAGCCAGCAGCCCCCGTGTTGACATGCACGTCGAGTGCCCAGTCGTGCCGGCACGCACGCTCGTTTCCGGCGCGAAGGCCTGCGCCCGCTGGGCCCAGACCACGGCCGCGCCGGCCTGCCGTCACCGCCACTGTAGCAGGTGCGCGCTCCACGGCGCCACGGCGGGCAGGCTCAGGCGGCTACCGCCGTTCTGGGCGACCTCGCCGTGGAGGAACGCTGTCCCCCCACCCAGTTCCGTGTGCAGCACTGGCGCGGGGGCCTCAGCCACGCGCAGCACCAGCGGTGACACGGGGTCCAGTGAAGCATTGATGAGGACCACGGACAGGCGCCCGTCGGGATCGCGACGGGCCCACACGGGAGCCCTGGCAAAGGACTCGACCCACACGGGCAGCGTGCCGCCGCTCAACCAGTAACAGACCGCCTTGAGCTGGGTGCTTTTGGCCAGGTTGTGGATCAGGGTCCACGGGTAATAGCCGGCCACTACCACCCGGCCCCCCAACTCGTTCTGGAACGCGGTCATGCACGACCCATGGCTCACCTGGGCGTAGTCAACCAAGTGCGCCAGCTCCGCGACCCCAGCCTGCGTCGCGGCTAGGTGATAGGCCACCTGCGGCCAGAAGGACTGCCGGCAGTCGCGACTCCAACCACCGAAGTCGGCGTTCAGCGGATGGCCGCTCAGCACTTCGCTCATGTCATGGGCGTATTCGGCCGCCACCTGCACGCCGCAATAGCGGCCCAAGCCCTGCGCTTCTAGCGTGCGCAGGGCTCCCACATCCATCAGGACGCCGCCGCTGAGCATGTCCAGTTGCTCGGCTGTGGTGAACGCGGCCGGGACCGGGCCTGACCACACGGTAATGCGCCGCCCCGCAGGGCCGTAGGCGATGGGCAACCCCAGTTCGCCCAGAACATAAGGGCGGCGTAAGGCCTCCAGGCCGGGATGGGCTCGCAGCCAGTCGCCAGCACTGCCCGGATCGGCAAACAGGTCGCGGTTCCACGCCGGCCAAATGCCGACGGGAACGCTGCCTGCAGTGGCGCGGCGCACCGCGGCCAGGAACGGGCGCGCTGCGTCAATCCCGGCTAGAAACGGGAGGTACTCACCGAGCGGGTCATTGCTGCCAATGATGTTGTAGGCCGGGCCCGTGGCACCCGCGGCCATGTGGGCCACGGTCTCGAGAAGCGTGACGGTGACGCTCTTGCGCAGCCGCTGGTACGGGAAATTCTCGATCTCGGATTGGATGGGTCGGATGCCGTCCGGCAGTTGGCTCACCTGACGACCCACATCGTGAGCCTTGTCGACCAGGCCCATGTACGCGTCGTCGCTGTAGAAGCCGCCGCCAGGCCGCCAGCGCACCGGGGCTGAGTCTGGGCCGGCGAGCGCCGCTGCCCATTCGGCAAATGCGTACCCCTCGTAGAACCGGTCCCCGGTCATGAACCCGACCGGGACCTCGGGCCGAACCGCGTGGGTCGCCGCCGCCGCCACGCGCAGCAGGCCGGCGATGGTGTCGCGATTGTACTGCAGCCAGCGGGCCCGCCAGGCAGCGCGGCACGCGTTCGGCTCGCCCTGCATGGCAGCGACCAGGCTGGCCCGCGTGAAGTCCACGTGGTGCCGGGCCCCGAAACGCGCGACGCAGCCCTCGCAGAAGCAAGTAGCGCTCACGGGCATATGCCCCATCAGGCGCACGTCGTCGTCAACCCAGACGAAGTCAGGCCCGGCCTGGGCCACGAGCGTATACACGGTCCGGACGTAATCGAGCAGTTCAGGGCTGGCCGGACAGTAGCTGCCGCGGCTGACCCGCCCATCCGGATCGGTTACCAGGGGCCAGGGGGCGCACAGCGAATGCGGCAGGTTCTCCTCGTGGTGCCCCATGCTGGACAGCACATTGACGCCCACCTGGTAACCGGCCGCGCGGATCTGCGGCAGGACCTGAGCCAGCCGCGAGGCGCGCGGCGCCATCACCTCCAAGGGCAAAGGCGGATGGGTGAAGGAGGTGAACAGCACCACCTCGTCGATAGCCCCGGGGTGGCTGCCAAGGAACAGCATCAGGTCAGCCAGCCCGGCATCGGTCAGCCACTGCGCCGTGCCGACACGGAGGGCGATGAGATCGTCACGAACGTTGGCCACGGCAGACCTTTCGCAGTGGTGTGGCGGGCGATACCCGGCGACGAAGGTAGGCTGGGGACGACGCGCGTCAACGCCGAACCTACAGCCCGGCCGCTGGGGTACCTCGGGGCCAGATCGAGGCAGGGTCATTGTGACCTGTCTGGCAACCGGTGGTAGTCCTCACATCGTCCGACTCGAAAGGCCCACGCCACCTGCAGCCCGGCGCCCGTGGAGAACGACGCCAAGCGTTGGGCCACAGCGGCTTACCGCCCACCCTGCACGGGCCAGTGGCGGGTGAAGGTCGCCACGCCGGGCCGTTCCCCGGGCTCCCCCGGGGCCCTGCTCGCGCGTCGATGGTGCCGAGGTGGAAGCGGCCGGCGCAGGCGCGGCGCGCCGATCGGCTTCTGCCGGGCCGCTTGACAAACGCCTCGCCAATGCCGTTAGAGCATGCGAATAACACATTTATGCATACCCACTCAAGATGCCCACCCATCGCCGGCAAGGTGGAGCCAGCCATGGAGATCGAACGCGGTCCTGGTGCGGACGGAGGGGTGGCCGAATTGGCCCGTGCCCTGGCCCGGGAACGGGCTCTGGGTCGCATCCGCGACCAGATCGCGCTGGCGAACGACCCAGCCGAACTGCAGACCTTCATTGACGGGCCCTGCCTCGCCGAACTCAGGGGCATGGGGGTGCCCGTCCACGCCGCCACCATCCAGTCCCGAGCGACCAACCCGGGGCATTTCCTCACCCTCGCGAATCTGGCACGCCAGGCGGCTGGCGAGAAGGGCC
>CAITNQ010000240.1 GCA_903893785.1 uncultured Gemmatimonadota bacterium | reverse complement strand
TTTTCTGCAGACAAGATGCTAGGCACTAATCCAATTGCCGTGGCAGCGCCTGCCGGCATTCAACCGCCCTTTGTTGCCGATCTGGCCACCACTACTGCAGCCAATGGTAAACTCGAGATCTTACAACGTAAAGATCAAGATACGCCGACAGGTTGGGTACAAGACAAAGAGGGACGTCCATCGACCGATGCTCATATCTTAAAAAAGGGAGGGGCTTTATTACCCCTTGGAAGTGATCGTGAACATGGTTCACACAAGGGATATGCACTAGGTGCTGTGGTCGATCTCTTTTCGGGTTTACTCAGTGGAGCAAATTATGCGCCTTGGGTGCCTCCTTTGGTGCGGGGCGTGGCGGCCCATGGACGGCGCTGTCCGCTTGGGCGGTTTCCTGCGGGTCCCGGCGCAAGGGGCTCGATTGCCTTCGCGATGGGTGCGCATAGGATCGTGCGACGAGTCCTCCCGGCAGCCATTCGGGGGCCTCCCGCCGGGCCTTTGCCCGTCACCGCGGGCGCCCTGAACGCACGCCAATCCGTCCGTTTGAGGAGTGGCTGGCCCGCGGCGACGGCAGTGACACTATCGATGCAGTGGCTTTCCTGGCCAGTGACGTGGCGGCCTGCACGACGGGGGAGTGCCTGCGCGTGGCCGGCCGCACGGTGGCGCCGGCCATCTGAGCAATCGGCGGCCCGAACCAGCACAGGTCCGCGAGTAGCCCGACAAGCCGGTGAACTACCGCCCCCAGGGACCGACCCGGGCGCCCCGCCCGGGCCCCCTCCTTAGCGCCCCAACACCCTCCTGCTCGGGCCGGCGGTAACGAGGCTCGCGGGCAGCCGGCATAGCGGACCGAGGCATGCCGATGCCGTCCGCCGCTGACCGCGGCGAAGCTCGGGCCTCAGCCGGCGAGCACCTGGTCGCGGAAGGCTGCGACCGCCGCTTCCATTTCCGCGTCGTCGGTGCTGTGGTGAACGAAGAACGACCAGGCGCCCAGTGTAGATGCCTCGGCCTGGGGGCAGAGCCCGGGCACGTACTGCACGTGGTCGGGCAAGGGTACGCCCAGCGACGTGCGGCGCTGCTGCTGCATGCGCTGGTACTCGACCTCGATGTAGTTGATTTCGCCGCGGCGGCCCAGGCGTTCCGGCCCGTGGACCGGGTACTGCCAGTAGTTGGGCTGAGTGCCTGCGTACACATGCGCCAGACGCACCTCCGGCAGGTCGCGGAGGCCATTCTCGACCATGGTCACCAGCTCGCGGCGGCGAGCATGGAACTCACCGATCCGCTCCAGTTGGGCCAAGGCCACGGCGGCATGGAACTCGCTGCAGCGGAAGTCGTGACCAAAACTAAAGTGCCCGCGCGTCGCCAGGCCCGCCAGGGGTTCTGCCTTGGGGCGGGGGAGATCGTACATGTACCAGGGCATGCCCGAGTTGGCGAAAGCGGCGGCCCGCTGGTACAGCTCAGGGTCATCCGTGGCGACCATTCCGCCTTCGCCGGAGGTCATGTGTTTGCTCTGCTGCAGCGAGAAGCAGGCAATATCGCCGATGGTGCCGACCTTGCGCCCCTTGTATGTGGCATCGAAAGCTTGAGCGCAGTCCTCGACCACCTTGAGCCTGTGGCGACGGGCCACGGCCATAATCTCATCCATCTGCGCCGGTTGGCCGTTGAGGTGGACGACGACTACGGCCCGCGTTCGCGGGCTCAGGTTCGCCTCAATGGCCTGGGGGGCCAGCGTTTGAGTACGTGGGTCAACGTCGGCGAACACCGGAATGCAGCCGACTGCGACAATGGGGAAACTGACGAAAATCGGCGCCAGCCCCGGGCAGATGACCTCGTCACCCGGTTCCAGTCCCAGGCTGGCATAGGCCGCTGTGTTGGCGCTCGTTCCGGAGTTAACCGCGTGAACGTACTGCCGACCCAGATGGCGGCCAAAGGCTTCCTCGAACCGCGGCACGAAGTTGCTCTTCCCCCAACGCCAGGCCACCTGCCCCTCCACGACCTGCCGCAGGTACGCCAGTTCGCGTTCGCCGAAGCAGTTCCTCGCCATCATCCCCTCCCCGTGTGTCCCGCGGGCGCCCGGCGCCCGTGCGTGGTGGTTTGGCAGTCAGAAGATGCCAGACGCGTCGTGCCAGCGGATACGCTGTCGTCTCGGCTCCCGGAATCTCCACGAGATTGGGGCGGTTCGGCCGCCGAAAGGTGCCACTGGCTCGCATGAGCGGCGGCGACCTTGGCGCTGCCACTGCAGGCTGTGTGACCTGCCCCGTGCCGGTGCCCCTCGCTGCGGGCCCAGCAGAGCGCCCGTCGTACCGCCCCAGCGAAAGAAGATAGACCGGCCCCACTGCCAATGGTAGGAGGCGTGGCGTGGCCCCCAGCGCGCACCACCGGGCCCTCGGCCTGGCCAGGCGGCCGCCGGCCCACAGCCCGACGATAGGGTTGCCCCAGGGGCGTACCCGGGTGGGGCCGACGGCCCTCGTGCCCTATCGCCAGCTTGGCTGCACCGCCATCCTGGCCCCACCGGGGCGGCGCGCTGGCGGTTGAGCGCCGCGGTGTGCATGGTTACACTGTGGCCGTGGTCGGGTGCGCACCTGTCGGCGCATCCGCCGTCGTCCGCCGGGCCGGCACCCGGGGGTTCGCCTGTCGCCGGCCGGTGCGCAGCGATGTGGCCGCCGGGGCCGCACGACCGCGTGCCGGGCGCTGCCATGCGCTGAGCGGGGCGGCGCCAGGTCTGGGGGGCGCCCGTCGTCCCTGCTGCGGCCGCGCGGTGGGGGGCAGGCGCAGCGCTGGCACCGGGTGCGGCCTCCGCCAAGCCCGGATCGCGTCCAAGCGGCTCAGACCGTCGCCGCGGCCATGGTGCCCGTAGCCCACGGTGGCCGCGATGTCATCGGCGGCCGGGCTTCCCCCCAACTTGGCCCGGATGGTGGCGGGCCAACCCGTCGTGGCGACCTTTGCCGCAGGGGCGTCGCTGCCGCGGAAGCACGGGGGCGGGCAGGCGTGGCGCTGTGCCCGGCACGGCCCTGCCCTTGCCGGGACCGTAATCGTGCGGCTCAACTCTGCGCGCCTGCCTCTCCCGGGGCAACGGCGCCGCCCTGGGGCAAAGGACCCAAACCATGCGCATCCAGACCTTCTGCGAGAACACCTGGCTGTACCCCGACACGCCCGTCCACGCCGCTACCGTCGGAAGGGCGACGATCGACCTGGACGCGGCCCGCGGTGGGACCGTCGGGTTCCAGGTGTTGGGTGACGGCCATTTCGCTAGTGAATTGCCCTTTGGTCTGACCTTCGGCGTTGGCGGTGGCGTCGTCTGCGTACCGTACCAACTGCTGGCTGCCCCGGTGGAGGAGAACAGCGGCGCGCAATTCCACACTACGCTGGACTACGACTCGGTGGCGCACTTCGTTACTCGACGGGCTCCCTTTGAGGTGTACGATGCCACCCGCGACCTGGACCGGGGCGTGGTCTACCCGGGGCGGGCGGCCTTCTACTTCCTCGTCCGCGTACCTGCCGACGCAACTCCCGGCGATTATGCGGGTGAGTTGTCCGTGACCGCTGGCGACGAATGCTTCGCTGTGGCCGTGCGCTTGACCATCCACCGAGCCCAGGTGCCGCCATTAGCCCAAGCCAGTTTCAGCATGGTCAACTGGCTGTTTCCGCACCACATCGCTGCCCAGCACCAGGTCGAGGAGGGGAGTGATACCCATGGGCGCCTGTTGCGCGCCTACATGGCGCAGCAGCTTGACATGCGCTCCGATCACCTCATGCTCCCCTCGGGTACGCCCATCCGCCAAGATGGTAAGGTAGTGGACTTCGACTTCACCACCGCGCTGCAGGTCGGGAACATGGCCCTGGCCGCTGGGTACCGGTACGTGTACGGCGGTTTCGTGGCCCGCTTTGCTGACTGGCAGGATGCCGACCAGTACCTGCTTTGGGACCGGCAGGTGGCGGTCACCAGCGAGGAAGGGTACCGGCAGTTGCGCCTCTATTTCCGCCGCGCTTGGGAAGGGGTCCAGCGCGGTGCTTGGCAGGAGCGCTACATGCAGTGCCTGGTGGACGAACCGCAGTTCCCCAACAGCATGAGTTACCGGGCCTTAGGCGCCATCTGCCGTAAGTGGATGCCGGGCGTAGTCATTCACGATCCGGTGGAATCCACCGATCTGGAGGGCGCGCTTGATGTCTGGTGCGTCAAACAGGCGGTGTACGAACAGCACCTGGCCCGGTTCCAGCGGCTGCAGGCCCTGGGCGAGCCGCTGTGGGTGTACACCTGCGGCTTCCCGGCCGGCCAGACCATGAACCGGGTCCTTGACCTGCCGCTGTTGGCCGGCCGACTGCCCATGTGGTTGTGCCTCAAGTACGACTTCAAAGGCTTCCTGCACTGGGGCTACAACGCCTATACCGGGGATCCGCTCAAGACCACCTGTTTCGACGCCGGGTCAGGCCGCAAGCTGCCGCCGGGCAATGGGTTTGTCGTGTACCCGGGCGATGGGCGGCCTTGGTACAGCCTGCGTGGCCACCTGCAGCGAGCCGGCGCCGAGGACTTCGAGCTGCTGGCGCAGTTAGCGGCCCAGGACCGACCTGCCGCCCTGGCGCTGGTGGGGCGGGTGTGCCAGACCTTCGACCAGTACGACGCTGACCCGGCCCATTTCGCCGTGGTCCGGCGCCAGCTGCTGCAAGCGCTGAGTCGCTGAAACCGCGCTACCCAAGGAGGCCATGTGGATACCTCAGTCTTCTGGCTCAGCCCCCAAGGGCACGACGGGGGCGACGGCAGCGCCGCGCATCCCTTCGCGACGTTGGAGCGGGCTCGCGGCGCCGTTCGGCAACTGCGCGAAGACCATGACGGCGTCCTGCCCGCGCCGGTCCGGGTATGCCTGCGGGCCGGTGTGTACCCTCGGCGCGAGCCCTTGGTGCTGGGCCCCCTGGACAGTGGTACGCCAACGGCGCCGGTGACCTGGTGCGCCGAAACGCCCGGCACCGTCACGCTGAGCGGCGGCGCGACCCTGACGGGCTGGCAACCGGCCAGCGGGTCCATCCTGCGTGCGCCGGCTCCCGAGCGCGTCGCCTGGTGGGGACCGCCGCGTCAGCTGTTCTACCGCGGTCAGCGGCAGCGCCGTAGCCGTTGGCCCAAGTACGATCCGGCGAACCCCTTGGCCGGCGGCTGGATCGTACCCGAAGGGCCGGACCCGGATCTGGACGTGTATCAGACCCTGCGCTACCCGCCGGGGGCTCTGCCCCGACAGTGGCAACAACCTTGCCAGGCTGAGGTCAACCTCTACGGCGGTTACGGTTGGTGTAACGCGGTGGTCCCGCTCCTGGGGATCGACTACGAACGGCGTACTGTGCGCCTGGGGCGCCGGCCCATCGACGAAGACCAGCAGCCCTGGTTCTTCTCCATGCGCATGACAACCCACAATCGGTTCTACATCGAGAACGTCCGCGAGGAACTCACGCAGCCGGGGGAGTGGTGCTACGACGGTGTTGAACAGGCGGTCTACTTCTGGCCCCCGGAAAGCGGGTTCGAGGCGGACGCGGTGACCATGCCCGAGGTGGACTGCCTGGTGCGACTACAGCAGGCAGAATGGGTGCATCTGCTCGGGCTGGGTTTCGCCTGCACCACTACGGGTGATGACTACCATCGGCAGGCAGTACAGCAGGGACTGGGCGCGATGAACTCGCAGCAGGGTACGCGGTACTGCGGCGAGGCGGTTCACCTGCGCGACACCCGGCACTGCGCTGTCGAGCAGTGTGTCTTCGACCAGGTGGGCGGCAATGCCATCTACCTTGAGCGTCACAACCTGCGCGCTGCGGTGCGCCGCAATCGCATCACCGGCTCGGGTTTCAATGGGGTGGTGCTGGCCGGCGATCGCGTCTTCCACCCGCTGTTTTGCCAGGTCACCGACAACGAGATCACCCAGGTAGGCCGGATCATCAACTACGTGGCTGGCGTCTTCCTGGGCCTGTCTGACGGGTGTGTGGTGGCCCACAACAGCCTGCACGACCTGCCGCACCACGCCGTCAATCTGGGCAGCAACGGCATGGGCCGGAACTATATCGAGGCCAATGACATCCGCCGGGTGTGCATGGAGATCCACGATACCGGGGCGATCAACTGCTGGATGGACGTGCCCGGGCCCTGGGTGGAGAACCAAACCGAACGCAGTGGCCACGTCATTCGGGGCAACCTGATCGTGGATGTGGCTGGCTGCATCATCGACAACGGCAGGGTGGTGGCCGACCCGAGCACGCGCGGCATCTACCTGGATGACTACACCAGCAACTGCCTGGTCTGGGGCAACGTCATCGTGCGCGCCGGTTGGGCCTTCCAGATTCACGGCGGCAAGCACAATCTCATCGAAAACAACATCCTGCTTGACTGCCGCACGGCCATGGCGGCCGGCGGTTGGGTTAGCCACCGGCCGGGCCTGGCCCACACCAAGGTCATGTTCCGCGGCAACCGGTTCTGCCGTAACATCATCAGCACGTCGCGTGCCGATGGGGTGACGTACGTCGTCCACGATTGGACCGAGGCCACCTTGGAGCGCTGTGACGACAACGTCCTGCATCATGCCGGACCCATCCCGGTCCGGATCGAGTGGGGCGACCACCCTGAGGGCTGGACTCAGTCTGACCTGGACCAGTGGCGGTCCGCAGGGTTCGACCGCCATTCATCCACCGCCGACCCGCTTTTTGCCGACCCCGCCAACCTGGATTTCAGTCTGCCGCCCGAGTCGCCGGCGCTCGCCCTGGGCTTCGTACCCATCACCCTGGCGGGCATCGGCGTCCGCCCCGCGGCACGGCCGGCAGAAGCCGCCGGGACCTGAGGGGCAGCGCGCCAGCCCGGGGCCACATGTCGCGAACCGTAGTGCACGTGGACATGGACGCCTTCTTCGTCTCCGTGGAGCTGCTGGACCATCCGGAGCTCCACGGCAAGGCGGTGGCCGTCGGCGGCAGTGCCGAGCAACGGGGCGTTATCTCGGCCGCCTCGTACCCCGCCCGAGCCTTCGGTGTCCATTCGGCCCAGCCCACCCGGACGGCGCTGCAGCGGTGTCCGGGGCTCATTCTGCTGCCGCCGCGCCACGATCTGTACGAGGCCTGCTCGCGCCGCCTCATGGCGTTGCTGGGGACGGTCTCGCCGGTGGTCGAACCCTTGTCCATTGACGAAGCATTCCTTGATGTCAGCGGCACCGAGGCGGTGCACGGCCCGCCGGAGCAACTCGCCCGGCGCCTGCACGCGCGCATCCATGCGGAACTGCGCCTGCCCGTGTCAATCGGCGTGGCGGCGAACAAGCTGGTGGCCAAGATCGCCACCGAGCAGGCCAAACCTGA
The DNA here is from genome assembly GCA_903893785.1 of uncultured Gemmatimonadota bacterium. Lineage (GTDB taxonomy): Bacteria > Latescibacterota > UBA2968 > UBA8231 > UBA8231 > CAITNQ01. Next base: position 7,458 of record CAITNQ010000240.1, on the reverse strand, counting down.
CAACGTGCGCCTGGTCCTGGCCGGTCAGGAAGCCGCCTTCCTAGCACCGTTACCGGTTCGCGTCCTGTGGGGCGTGGGGCCGCGGACAGCCGCTTTGCTGGCCGATCTCGGGGTCGCTACGGTGGGCGACATCACCCGAGTCGGAGAGGGCCGGCTGGCGTCACGCCTGGGGCCGCGTGGTGCTGAGGATCTGCTCCGCCGTGCTCGTGGCCTGGACGATGCGCCGGTACAGCCCGAGCGCGAGGCGCGCCAGATCAGCCAGGAGTCGACCTTCGCCCGTGACCACCGCCAGCCCGAGGTCCTGCGGGCGGTGCTGCTTGAGCTCAGTGACGCCGTCGGTTCGCGACTGCGGGCCGCGGGGATGACGGCCCGCACCATTGGCGTGAAGTTCCGGTACGCTGATTTCACGACCTTCAGTCGGCAGACGACGTTGCCCAACCCCACCGATGCCAACCGTGCCATTGGCGAGACCGCCTGGACCCTGTTCACCGGTGCCTGGTCGGGCCGCCCGATCCGCCTGCTTGGCGTGGCCGCGCAGCAACTGGGCACGGCCAATGCTCAACTGGACCTGTTCGCTGCCGCGGACGAGCGACAGCAGCGTCTCGATCGCGCCGTCGACGCGGTCCGGCGCCGTTTCGGTCCCGATGCAGTCCAGCGCGGCTCAACGCTGCCGCGGCCGCCGCGTGCGTGAGGCCTGGCACACGGCACCGTCTGCTTCGGCTTGCGGTGTCCGGGGGCGTGATCGCGGGACACGCGGCGTGCCGGGCCAGGTACCGGCCAACGTCCCCTCGAGCAGGCCTGCCGGTGGCACTGTGGCGGCATTCGTCGGCCAGGTCCCACGGCATCCCCCGGCCATCGCCGCAGACCGTGGCGTGCCTCGCCACACGGCCCATTCAGGCCTGGCAAAGACCGCGTTAGTTGGTCGCCTTGCCGGCCCACTATCAGTGTCTATATTGCCCGTAACCGAGTCGCTCCCGCGCGCGCGTCCCCTCTTTCCTTCCCCCTGTAAAGCAGCGGCGCCGCCGCACGGCGCCTGAGGTTTGCCATGCCGGTCCAGCCCTCGGCTCCTGCCGTCGCCGCCGACCTGGCCACGCTCAGGCAGCAGTTGGCCGAGGCCCAGCAGCGGCTGGACGCCTGCGCCCGGCGCCGTCAGGCCGAGGGCCGGCTGCGCGAGTTGCTTTGGGCCATGCGCCGGAGCGAAGAGCTGGACGCGGTGGTGGCGGCCCTGGCCGCCGCCCTGGACGACCTGGGCCTGCAGTACACTGACTGTGGCGTGAACTGGATCGAGGCCGAAACTGCGGTTGGCGCCACACTGGCCAGCCGTTCGCGCGACGGTGACTGGGGCCCGCGCACCGAACCCTTCGGCGCGGCCACGGTGCAGCGCGTATGGGAGGGTCGCCAGATTGCCTACCGCCCCGACCTTGATCGCGACGATCCGTTCGCCGAGCGCCAACTCCTGGAACGCTACTTCGGGCATCCGGTACGCTGTGTTGTTGACGTGCCCTTCGCATACGGCACTGTGGCTGTCAACAGCGAGCGCGCCCATGCCTTCTCACCGCAGGACCTGGATGCCTTAGCCGCTCTGGCGGCCGTGCTCGAAGAGGCCATCGGGCGTCAGCGCGACCTGTTGGAGTTGGAGACGCGCACGCGAGCCCTGGAAGCCGAGATCGACCGGCGCGAGCGCCTTCAGGCCCTGCAGGGCGACACCGAGGCGGCCCTGCGCCAGTCGTTGGCGCGGGCGCGCGCCATGGGTGCGATCCGCGACCAGATACTCTCCTTCGCCGACATGGCATCCTTCGACGCGCACCTGGCCGGCCCCTGGCTAGCCGCCTTCCGCGAACTGGGTGTGCCGGTGTACCGGTTGTCGATGCAGGGCCCCGGTGCACAGCCGGACACCTTCACGCACCGTTGGGTGGCGGGCGACGGCGAAGTGCGGCGCCGCGCCGGTGACTTTCCCCTGACCCTGTGTCCGTGGCTGGCTGAGGCCTGGGCCAGCGGCGAGCCTGTCCTGGTGGACCACCGCCGCCTCGCGGCGTGTGGCTTCGCCATCAAGGAGGTGCTCTGGATCCTGGAAGTGCCCTTGCCCGACGGCAGTGGCTCCATTGGCATCAGCAGTAGCGATCCGGCCGGCTTCGATGCGGCGGCCGCCGCTGCGCTGGTGGAATTCGCCGGTCTGGTGGCGCTGGCACAGCGCCGCCTGAGCGACCTGGAGCGGGTGCGGAACAGCGAGCTCCGTTACCGGGCCATTGTGCACACGGCGGCCGATGGTTTCGAGCTCTTCGACGCCCAGGGCCACTACGTGGATGTCAATGCCGCCACCTGCCAGGCCCTCGGATACAGCCGCGACGAACTGCTCGCCATGCGCGTTTTCGACGTGGACCCGACCCTGACCCCCGAAAGCTTCGCCGCCCAGCTGGATGACCTGGCGGGCGCTGGGCCGGTGCGCTTTGAGGCCGTGCATCGGCGCCGCAATGGCGAGGTGTTCCCGGTGGAGGTGACGACTTCGGTGCTGGAATTGGGCGGCGCGCGATGTGCGCTGGCGCTCGTGCGGGACATCACCGAGAGAAAGAGCGTCGAGGCGCAACTGCGTCTCTTCCAGCAGGCCGTCGAGGCGCACCGTGACAGTGCCTTCTGGACCGACGGGCACAACCGCCTGGTGTACGTGAACCGCGCTGCCTGTGAGTCACTCGGCTATGCGCGCGCTGAACTCCTTGACCTGCCGCTGTCAGCCATCGACCCTCAGGCGACGCCGGCGACCATGGAGAGGGCGTGGCAGCGGCTGCGGCAGGACGGCAGCCTGCGGCTCGAGTCCAGCCATCGGCGCCGCGACGGCACGTCGCTACCCGTGGAGATCGTCTCCACGTACATCGTCATCGGTGGCGTCGAATACAACTGCGGGTTCGTGCGCGATACCACCGAACGCGACCGGCTGCAGCGCGAATTGGAGCAGCAGCGCCTCCGCGCGGTGCACGCGGATCGGTTGCAGGCCCTGGGCGAGATGGCCGCCGGTGTGGCCCACGAACTCAACCAACCCCTGAACGGCATCCGCGCCTTCGCCGAAGGGGCGCTGTACGGCTTCCGACAGGGTTGGGAGACAACGCCGGCCGATACGGCTGAGACCTTCACCGAGGTAGTGCGTCTGGTCGATCGCATGACCGAGGTCATCGACCATATGCGCGAGTTCTCCCGCGCCGGGTCCGACTCGGACCCCGTGGCGTTCGCTCTGCAGGGCAGCGTCGAGGGCGCCCTCAAGCTGCTCGGGGCCCAGTTGCGTCTGAACGGCATCAGCGTTGATCTGGACGTGCCCGCCGCCCTGCCCCGCGTGCAGGGCCACCCCAACCAGATCGAACAGGTGGTGATCAATCTCATCACTAACTCCCGCGACGCCCTGGCCGAGCGGCAGCGGCAGCCAGTGAATGATCCGCTCTGGCGGCCTGTGCTGCGGGTCAAGGCCACCGCCGCTACCGATGCGCCCATGGTGCGTCTCGAGGTCGTCGACAACGGCAGCGGCATGCCCGACGCCGCTTTGGCGCGCGCCTTCGAGCCGTTCTTCACCACCAAGGAAGTCGGCAAAGGCACCGGCCTGGGACTCTCCATCGCCCGGGCCATTATCGAGCGCCACCGCGGCGTCATCTCGCTGCACAACCGACCGGGCGACGGCCTCACCGTGGTGGTCGATCTGCCGATCGCGCGGCGGGCCGCCGGTGTCGAGGCCGTGGTGGCTTGAACCTCGGCTGCCGGACACCATCCGTCTGACCCGACCGCCGCTGCGCGGCCACCTGCCCGACTGGACGCCGCGGGCCCGATCCGCCTGCGGCGAGGCCGGCGATCGGCAGGGCTCGTGGCGGCCCCGACGGCAGCCGCGTGGCTGGCTGTCGGACCGGCCACCGTGAGCTGATCGTGCTGGAGCGAGCCGGCATCGCCGGGCCTCTTGGTGGCCTGCCTGACCTGGCCAGATCGGTGCCGCCTCCCGCCAAACCGGACTTCAGACCGGCAGCGTCGTATCTTGTATGATGTCTGTGCATGCCGAGGACCCGGCTGTTGCTGCGCCTGCTATCGACTGGGCCGCAGCAATGGCCAGCGCTCAACGGCGCCCACCCTGGCACCCCTCGGCCCCCTGCGTCCCCCGTCTTGGGAGGAATCGACGACCATGCGTTCCGCATTGCTGTGTTTCTGCCTGATCGCGGCCATCACGGCTGTTGTGAGCGCTACTCGCGTTGTGGCGCAGGCTGCTGCCGTGGCTCCGTCGGCCATCTCCCCGGCGACGGCTGACAGCGCGACCCAACGGGCCCTCGTGGGTCTGATTCGGTCTGACAGTGAGTCCCTGGCGCGGCCCCTGGCGCCCGATCAGGAACCGGACGCCGAGCAGGTCGAGGCGATGGTACTGGCCGCCATGGCCCAGGCGGGCGGGTTGGAGTCCGTGCTGCGGGCCGATGCGCGACTGGTGGCGATCAAACCCAACCTGGTGGAGCTAAAGCGTTCCGGCGACGGCACGGTGACCGATTGGCGCGTGGTGCGGGCCGTGGCTCGGCGGGTCCACGCCATCGCTCCCGCTGCACGGGTGAAGGTCGTCGAGTCGTGCAACTGGGACGAACCTGGCAGCAACGCACCGCGCGAAGATGGCTGGACCTACGCCGGGTACCAGAACCTGGCCACCGAAGGGTACGTCGATTTGGTGAACCTGAACCTGGACTCGACCGTGGTCCACCCAGTTCCGGGTGGTGGCTTGCGGCATCAGGCGTTCGTTTGCCCGGTCCTGATGGACAGCATCGACTGCTTCATCGACGTGCCGGTAGTCAAGGTCATCGGGCTGGTGGGCTTGACGGCCGCCATGAAGAACCTGGTGGGCATGCTGCCCAACACCCCCAGTCACCAACGCGGCCAGTCGCTCGATCACAACCAGGATTTCCTCGACGAAGCGATCGTTGACCTGGCCCTGGTGCACCACGTGGATTTCGTCGTCGCCGATGCCCTCGTGGGCCTCGAGCGCGCCAAGAGCACCAGTTGGGACGGCCAGCCCGTACGACTCAACACCGTGCTGGCCAGCCGCGATCCGCTGGCGGCCGACGCCGTGGCCGCCCAGCTCATCGGCCTCAATCCCGACGACCTTGAGTACCTCGAACTGGGGCAGGCGGTCGGCCTGGGCGTGGCCGACCCGGACCGTATCGACATTCGCGGCGATGCGGTGAGTCGCGTCGGGCGACGCTTCGAGAAGCTGCGCAATGCGCCGGACCGGTATGGCCAGACGCCCAAGGTGTGGACCATCAAAGGCCCGTTTGCCGCCAGGACCGGTCCTGCCGAACCCGTCGACCCGACGCAATTGCGCGTCGTGCCCGGCCAGGACGGTTGGTCGCCGCCGGTGCGCTTTAGCACCGACGAGATCGACTTGAGGCGGCCTCTGGGCCGCAGTCGCGACTGCGTGGCCTATGCCTACACCCAGTTCACGGCCCCGCGCTCTGAGCCCGCCGAGCTCTGGGTGGGGTCGGGCGAAGCGCTCACCGTGTGGATCGACGGCCAAGTCGTCTATCGGTACGAAGGCACGCGTCGACACGAACTGCCCAACGACATCCAGCCCGTGCAGGTGACGGCGGGCCGGCATGACCTGCTCGTCAAGGTGGGCCAGACGGCCGGGCCCTTCGACTTCAGTCTTAACCTGTGCGAAGTGCAGCCCGACGTGCGCTATCAAGGCAATCGTCTTGCCGGGCTCCGTTTTGGGCTCCCGGGAGGCGTTACCGCTCCCGTGCCGCGCACCGGCAGCGGTCCCTTGGAGGCCCCTTTCGAGGTGGACCAGTGGGCCACACCGGATCGTTTCCCCTTCGAGGTGGAGCAGGTTCTCGATCGGCGTCAGGGGCTGCCGGAGACCGGGCTGAACCAGGTCACCATCGACCGCGACGGCCGCGCCTGGATCGGTACCCCCCAGGGCGTGTACCGGCAGACCGGTGACTCGGCCTGGACGCAGTACGGCCCGGCTCAGGGGCTCAAGGCCGGCTGGTGTCAGGACCTGCTGGCCAATCCGGTTGACGGGATCGTGTGGGCGGTGATCGAGAACAAGTTGTTCCGCTTCGATGGGCAGAGTTGGCAGGCGGAGTTCCCCGATGACTGGCATGGGTCCCTGGCCATCGATGCCTTGGGGCGCACCTGCACCACAGCCTATAACAACGGCCTGCGCTGCTACCAGCAGGGCGTCTGGCAGGCGTACCGGGCCGAGGGCCGGCTGGCCAACCGCGTCAATGCCGGGACCTGCGGTTGGGTTGACAGTTCCGGAACCGCCTGGATCGCCACCTTCGGGTATGGCATCTGGCGCTATGACGGCAAGACATGGCGGGCGTTCAACGTGCGCGACGGTCTGGCCGACAACCATCCGGTGATTCTCTGCGCAGGCCCCGGGGGCGTGCTCTGGGCTGCTTTCCACGGCACGGGCTTGAGCCGCTGGCAGGGCGGCCGGTGGCGCAGCGACTTGGGTGCCCATATGCCGGACGGCGGCATTGACGCGGCCATGGTGACCCGCGACGGGTCGTTCTGGGCGGTGTGCGACGGCGAACGTCTGAACCGCTTTGACGGCAAGCGATGGGCCACTGCCGTGACCAGCGAGGCTGTGGGTGACCTGGCCGAGGACGGTCAGGGCCGGCTGTGGTTGGCTACCGGCCGTCAGGTAGTGGTCGTTCGCGTGCGCTGACCCACCGGCGGGACAGGGCGGCGGTCGCGCCGGTGGGTCAGCGGGCTTCCGCCGGGAGGCGTTGTCCGTGTCCAGGCCCCGGCAACCGCCCGGTGGCGCTCGGTTGGGCGTGGCGTGGGAAGGCCGCGGGACCTACGCTGTGGGCAGCGGGCGGCCCCCGCCGGTCGTCGTCCGAGGTTGGCCGACACCGACGAGCCAACACCCGCTGTCCGCTGCCAGCCGCCTCAAGCCCAGTTGATGACCACCCCGATGATACTCGGGTCGTTGCCCTCGTTAATGCGATGGAACAGCGCCGGCGCGTCCTGCCAATTGATCCGGTGGGTGATGCACTCCTCCCACCGCAGCGCCCCCATGGCCATGTTGCGGATCACGGCCCGGCGGCATGGTGTCCACCCGTCGTCGCACGGGAAGAACATCCGCAGCCGTCGGCCGTGGGGTGGCAGGAAGTGCAGCGACACGGGATCCTGGCCGTAGTTCCCCTGCCAGACGAAGGCGCCCTGCGTGCGGCACATGGCAATGGCAGCGTCGAGACAGGCGGGGATGCCAGTGCACTCAAACACCACATCGGCCCCCTCGGGCGCGATTCGGCGTACTGCAGCTGCCGCGTCCACCTCGCTGCCGTTGATGAGGTGGTCGGCGCCCAGGCGCGCCGCCAACTCCAGGGCCCGCGGGTGAAGGTCCACGGCGATCACCTCGCAACCCCGATGGACGCACGCGGCGACGACTCCCAAGCCGATCAGTCCCGTACCGTATACCACCACGCGATCACCCAGACGCGGGTT
>CAITNQ010000239.1 GCA_903893785.1 uncultured Gemmatimonadota bacterium | reverse complement strand
GAGGTAGCCCACTTTGCCGCCGTCGTGCGCGGTCGGGCCGAGCCCCTGTCGACGCTGGCCGACGCGGTCGAGGCCCAACAGCTGGTGGAGGCCTGCGAAGCGGCGGCCGACAGCGGCCAGTTGCTGACGCTGACGTGGTGAAGAGAGCGCCAACGGAGGCGCGCTGAGCCCCGCCGTGGCCGCCATTGGCCCCCCTGCGGCGGCCCGGTAATCCGCTGAGGAGTGGACGATGAACCCCTTGGGCGCCACGGATCCGCACCCCCGCCAACGACGGCTGGTGATCCTTGCCGGCCGCAAGAGCCACGGTCCCGATGACAACGGCATCCACGACTACCCCGCCCAGGCCCGACTGCTCGAGGACGCACTGCGGCGCAGCCAGCTGGGGCCGGACCTGGAGGTGCTCCGGGTTGAGGACGATGGCTGGCCCGCCGCCGCCATCGCCAACGCTGACTGTGTGGTGGTGATCAGCGACGGCCGCGACGGGGGACCACCCGGGGTCGACGCCAGTCATCTGGCTACCCCCGCCCGCAGTGCCATGGTGGCCGCCGCGGTGGCCCGCGGCGCCGGCGTCGTGCCGGTGCACTTCGCCACCTTTGCCGCCGAGGCAGAGCTAGAGCGGGTGCTGCACTGGCAAGGGGCGGCCTTTCAGTGGGAACAGGGCGGGCAGCGCGACTGGTATTCGCGCATCAACTGGGCCACTGGCGTCTTCGACCTGCTGGCGGCGGACCACCCGGTGCTGCGCGGCGTCGGCACGACGCCCCTGCGCGAAGAGTACTACCATCGGCTGGCGTTCCATCCGGCGGCCGTGCCGCTGCTGGCGGTTCGCGCCCTGCCGGGTGAGGGGCCCCGCGAGCAGGCCGTGGCCTGGGCCATGGAACGACCCGGAGGGGGCCGCGGCTTTGGCACCAGCATGGGCCATAGCCTCGACAGCCTGCGCCACGACGGCCTGCGCACGCTGTTGCTGAATGGCGTGGCCTGGGCCGCCGGCGCGACGCTGCCCGACCAGGGGCTGCAGGTGCCCTTCGCCGAACGCGAGGCGGTCAACCATCGCCTCGGTCTGGGGCCGGCGCCGGCCCCGTTGCGGGTGGCGGTGCTGGCCGGCAACGCGGCCCATCGCTGGCACAACTGGGCCGAGACCACGGCCGCCCTGTTGCGCGCCTGGGGCGACGACCCGCGCATCACGGCGCGGGTGCACACGGATCCGGCCGACCTGGCGACGGCGCTGGCGGACCGTGACGTACTGGTCCTCAACTGGTGTAATTGGGGCGATCCGGCCGGCATGCCGGCCGCGTCCCGGGCCGCGGTGCAGACCTTCGTCGAGGCCGGGGGCGGCGCCTTCGTACATCACTTCGCCAACGGCGCCTGCCACCCCTCACTGCCGGGGGCTGCGGCTTCCGACTGGCCCTGGTACCGCACCCTGGTGCGCCGGGTGTGGGAACACCGCGACCTGGCTCCGGGAGCCAGTGGCCACGATCCATGCCAGGCCTTCCAGGTGCGGGTGTGCGCCCCCCACCCGCTGGTCGCCGGCTTGCCTGACTTTGTGGTGGAAGACGAGTTGTACTGGCGGCAGCACGGCGCCCTGCCGATCACACCGCTGCTGGCGGCCCGGTCGGCGCAGACCGGCGCCGACGAACCGCTGGTGTGGGCCTATGAGGTGGGCCAGGGCCGCGTGGTGCAGTCGCTCCTGGGCCATTCGGCGCGGACCTACGAGGTGGGCGCCCTGCGGGCGTTGGCGCGACGGGTAGTGGCCTGGTGCGCGCGCCGGCCTCTCCATGGACCTGGCGACGGGCCCTGAACCCGGACGGCGGGGCGCGGGCCGGGGGGGGACGGCCAGGCCCTGGTAGCCGCCAGCGGGCCCAGGCGCCCGGCGGCCAACCGCTGCCGGGGGAAAAGGAGGACGGCGACGACGACGATGCCCGTCGCGGCCCCGGCGTCGAAGTGCGGCGCGACCGGGCGGGCCCGGGTCGGCCGCGCGGGGCCGGCGGCGCGGCCGGTAGCGCCGCGGGCCTGGCCAACCCCTGGCCCTTGCGGATGGCATCGCGCCGGCGGCGGGCGCCGCCTAGATCGAGGTGCCGGCGCGGATCACGGCGCCGCGCGGCACCACCAAGATATGGTCGCGGATGTAGTAGTTGTCACCGTCGGCGTCGCTGACGCCCTGGCGATTAGTCAACTCCACGTCGTCACCGATGTGGGCGTTCTTGTCGATGATGACGCCGCGAAGGCGACAATGGCGGCCGATACCGATCCGTGGTATGCCCAGGGCGGCATTGGCGGCAATCTCCTCGGCGCTCTCGTAGTAGTCGGCCCCCATGATCACCGAGTCCTCGATGCGGGTGCCGGCGCCCACGGTGCAGCGCAGACCGACGATGGAGTGGATGATCTCCGAACGGTCGATGATCGAGCCCTCGGCCAGGACGCCCTGCCGGATATAGCTCTCGTTGATTTTGGTGTCAGCCAGGTGGTGGTCCAGGGTGTATATGGGCGCTGACTCGTTGTAGAAATCGAAGCGCGGCACGGTCTCGACCAGCCCCAGATTGGCCTCGTAGAAGGCCTTGATGGTGCCGATGTCGGCCCAGTAGCCGTCAAAGCGGTAGGCTTGGACGTGGTGGGTGTCGATGCAGCCGGGCAGAATGTGCTGGCCGAAATCAATGTGGGCCGGCTCGGAGACCTGGTCGTGCAGTACCGGGGTGCGGAACAGGTAGATGCCCATCGACGCCAGCAGCGCCGGCGGCGCCCCCGGGAAGCGGTCGTCACCCGACAGCAGGTCGTCGAGTTGGCGGTCATCGCTAGGTTTCTCGACGAACCGCACGACGCGGCCGCGCTCATCGGCGCGCAGAATGCCGAAGCGGCTGGCGTCGGCGCGGGCCACCGGCAGCACCGCCACGGTGATGTCGGCGCGGTTCTCCAGGTGCGCGGCGATCATCGCCCGGTAGTCCATCCGGTACAGGTGATCACCGGCCAAGATCAGCAGGTGCTCGGGCGGATCGTGAGCCGGGATGAGGTGGCGCAGATTCTGGCGGACTGCGTCGGCAGTGCCCTGGAACCAGTCGGAGTTGTCCAGGGTCTGGGAGGCGGCCAAGATGTGCACTCCGCGCGCCGACAAGCCGCCGGAGTGGTATGTATCGGCGACGTGGCGGATCAGCGAGGTGGAATTGAACTGGGTGAGAATGGAAACGTCACCCAGATCTGAGTTGAGGCAGTTGCTGACCGGGATATCGACCAGGCGGAACTTGCCGGCGATGGGGACGCTGGGCTTGGCCCGGTCTTTGGTCAGCGGAAACAGGCGGGTACCGCGGCCCCCGCCGAGGATCACGGTGCGGATGCTGCGCACGGTACACCTCCTGCGACGCCGGGACGCGGCCAGGTCCGAGGGACGGGTTCAGGCGCGGGCCGCCGCGGCCGCGATACGGCCTAGTATAGCCGCGCGCCGACGGCCGGGCAACGGGGGCCTCGGCGGGCCCACGGCCGCGGCCCCTGGACCCGGACGGCATCGTGCGCCATTTTGAACGCTATGGAAGAAGCCGTCCCGATGATCGACACGCCGGCCGCCTTGGCCTGGTTGGCCGCCCGCCTGGCGACCGCCGAACGCATTGCGCTGGACACGGAGTTCGTCTGGGAACGCACCTATTATGCCCAGTTGGGGGTGGTGCAGGTAGGCCTGGACGGCGGCGAGTGTCACCTGGTGGACGCGGTGGCCCTGCCCGATCTGTCGGCCCTGGCGCCGGCGATCGCCTCTCCCTGGGCGGTGAAGATCCTGCACGATGCGCCGCAGGACCTGACCATTCTGCGTCGCGCCACCGGAGCATTTCCGCGTAATGTATTTGACACTCGCTGCGCCGCGGGATTGGCCGGACTCAGTTCCACCACCTCGCTGGGCGAGTTGGTGTCGGCCACCGTGGGCGTTGACCTGGCCAAGACCGAGTCGCGCACTAACTGGCTGCAGCGCCCCCTGGCCCCCGAACAGGTGGACTACGCCATTGACGATGTGCGCTACCTGGGCCCGGTGCGCGAGGAACTGCAGCGTCGGGTGGCGGCGCTAGAACGCACCGCGTGGCTGGCGGAAGAGCTGGCGGCGCTGGACGACCCCGAGTTGTACCTGGAGCGGGACCCGCGGCTGCAGTACCGCCGGGTCCGCGGTACGGGCCATGCTTCGCCGCGCGAACTGGCGATCCTGCGCGAGCTGGCGGCCTGGCGGGAAGAGGAAGCGCGGCGGTGCGACCGGCCGCGGGAGCGGGTCATGCCCGACGCCTCGCTGGTCCGGCTGGCCCATCTGCGACCTCACGGTCTGGAGCAGTTGAAAGGAACCCCCGGGCTGGCGCGGCGCTATGTGGACGACATCCTCGCGGCGGTGGCCCGGGGCCTGGACCTGCCCGAGGCCGATTGCCCGCCACGGCGGCGGCGGACCCGCGACGAGATGCGCGCTGAAGCCCTGCTGGAACCGGCCATGACGCGCGTGCGCGAGCGCAGCCTGGCTGCCGGCATTGATGCGCCTTATGTAGCCACCCGGGCTGAGGTCCGCAGCCTGATGGTCGACGGGCCGCAGGCCGCGGCGACCGACCACCGGCTGCTGCGGGGTTGGCGACGCCACCTGGTCGGCGAGGAGCTGCTGGGGCTGATGACCGGGCGCCGCCACGGGCGCTCGGCCAGTAGCCGCGGCGGCCAGGCAGCGACCGACCG
>CAITNQ010000238.1 GCA_903893785.1 uncultured Gemmatimonadota bacterium | reverse complement strand
TGGAGCGCGTCGATGCTCGGGGCGATGGCCGGCGGGTCAACCGGGCCGCGGGTCTGGTCCTCGACCAACGGCAACAGCCCCGTGTGCCCAAGGGCGCGCGGGGCTGCTGTCGACGCGGCGGAATGGTGGAGCAGACGGGATTCGAACCCGCGACCTCAGGCTTGCAAAGCCCGCGCTCTCCCAGCTGAGCTACTGCCCCACAGGCGGGGGAGGCGACTCCCCATCTTTCTCAAAGCTGAGCAGCACGGTGGAGGCGATGAACAGCGAGAAGAAGGCGAAACCGAGGATGTCGGCGCGCACCTGATCCCACACCGTGGCCACCGCGGGGATGGTATACCCCCCCAGGCAAACAAGGTACAGGACGATGCTGCCCAGCTGCACCTTCTCGAGGAAGCTCTTGCTCTTGGCCCAGGCCACTGGACAACCCCGCTGGCGATCGGCACTGTGCTACGGCTCGTATGGGGCTAAAGTACGGGTGGCGCCGGCGGGCGTCAACCGGTCTTGGCGGCCCTGCTGACCTGTCCGTCGGCGCGACCAGCCGGCCGCAGGCGTCAGGATCCCGGGCCGCCCGCCGGCGCCGTCGCAGTGCGCCTTGGGCCGACCGTGGCGGGGCGCCGACTCAGGCCACGGCCAGTTCGCTTTCCTCCTCAACCGCGTCGGTCTCGGTGTCCTCGACGCGGTTCGGATCGCGCTCGAGCACCTGCAGGTGGAGGACCTGGATCTCGACGCGCGAATGCGTGTGTTCCTGAGCGTCCCGCCACGTGGAGCTCCGCAGTCGGCCGGTCAAGAAGACCGGAGTGCCCTTGTGCAGTCGATCAGCCAGCACCTCGGCGGGCTTCTGCCAGACCACGAAGTTGAAGAAGCACGCCTCCTCCTGCCACGCGTCGGTGCGATCGCGATAGGGGCGATTGACGGCCAGACGGCCGCTGAGCCGGGACACGCCGTTGTCCATCGCCCGGTATTCCGGGTCCTGCACCAGGCGACCGCACAACGAGACCTGGTTGATGCTGGGCATGCGCGTGGGTACCATAGCATCTCTCCTGGGGGAGGGGACCGTTGGCCGGCGGGCCGGTCACCCGCGACGGCGTCGTGCCGTTCGTGCCAAGCACGACGTGTGCCAAGCGCTCTGTGTGGTCGTAAATGGTTGTCCAACAACGTACGGTGCGGTACTCGGGGCCGCGTCAGGGCGGCCCCCGTGTGAACTTCCGGGGGCATCGATGGATCGGTCCATACACGCTGACCGCTCGGGCCGTGCCGAACTGGCTCAGCACTTCACGCCCGCTGCCGTGGCCCGGTTTGTCTGGTCCGTGGCCAACGCGTTGGCCGCCGGCCATGGGCCGATGGCCGCTGCCCTCGATCCGGCCGCCGGTGCCGGCGTGTTCCTGGGGTTGGCCCAGGCCGCCGGCGTGGCGGCGGTCGGCATCGAGCTGGACTCGGACCTGGCAGCGCAGGCGGCGCGCACCTCCGGCGCCCGGGTCTTGGTCGGCGACGCGCTGCAGCAGGGCTTTCCGGAGGCCCCAGACGGCGGGTTCGATGTCGTCGTCGGCAACCCCCCATTCGGTCGTCTGGGCCGCTTCAACGACGATCTCGAGGCCCCCGCATGGGACGCCTACGCCCTGCTGGGCCGACGGCCGGGCGCTTCGGCCCGGGCCGTGCGGGCTAGTTTCCCCATCGACCAGCTGTTCCTCGAGCGGGCCGTCGCCTGGGTCCGCCCGGGCGGCCTGGTGGCCCTGATCATGCCGGAGGGCTTCGTTGCCAACGACCGCCACCGCGACGCCCGGGACTGGACCCTCACGCAAGCCTGGCTGTTGGCCACGGTGGCTCTGCCAGCCAGCACCTTCAGCTGGCCTGGCTTGAACGCCCGGACCGCGGCGGTCTTCCTGCGCCGTCGGGGTCAGCCGGTTGCCGGGCGTGGTGCCTCGGGTGTCGACTGTCGTGGGGCATCCGAACCCATGGCGCCGCGACGCCGGAACTCGCCGGGCGACGCGCCCGCGGCCCTGCTGTTTCGGCCCCCGCTGACCCGCCGTCCGGTGTTGGCGCCTTATCTGGCGGCGGCCGCTGCCTGGCTTGCCGACGGCCTGGAACCGGCGGCCGAGGTGGGACTGGGCCAGCCCGTGGCGCAGGAAGAACTGGTTGGCCAGCGGTGGGATGCCGGCTGGTGGTTGCGCCACCGGTCGGCGCGCGCGTGGGGTCGCGGGCTCGATCGGCGCCCATTGGGCGACTTCATCGAACACATCACCTACGGTCCCATCGTCACGGGAATTCGGCCGGTGCCGCAGGAGGGGGGCATTCGCGTCGTGCTGCAGGCCGACTTCGAGGTGGCCGGCCTGGCCCTGCAGCCCGCGCTTCGGGTGGCCCCTGGCAGCGTGTTCGATCCGCCCCGCAGCCGCGTGCAGCGAGGCGATCTTCTGCTGCCCCGTTCGGGCGCCGGGTCCCTCGGGCGGGGGCGCATGGCGGTCTACCTGGATGATGCGCCAGCCAACGTGGGGTGCTTCGTCGACCGCCTGCGGTTGCGCGGCATCAACCCGTTTTTCGTCTGGGTCTTCTTGCGTACAGAGGCGGGTCAAGACCAGATCCTGCAGGTGATCAACGGGGTGGGCACGCCCAACCTCAGCTTCGGCGAGATCCGGTCGCTGCTGATACCGTGCCTTCCGGCCGCGGAACAGGACGCGTACGAAGGGCGGTACCGCGTCGAGGTTCTGCCGCTGCATGCCAGCGGTCAGACGGCGCTGGCAGCGGCCCGTTTCGGCTGCCTGGTCACCGACCTTGAGGGGCGCCTGGGCGCCGCCTGAGGCCGGCTTGCTGACGGTCGCCCAACGGGTTACATTCGCACCACCGCAGCGGCAGGGGCGGTGGCAGGGCCCCCGGACGGACCACCTTCACGCCGTGGGTGGCGCCGGGCCGACGCGGCTTGGCTGTCCGTGTCGACGGCTCCGGGCCCGTCTGGCGGTGCCGAATCCGGGCCCCCGTGCCGCGCCTGCCGGCCGCCCCGGCGTCCATGTTCCCCCCTCGGGACCTCTATGACCCACCGCCGCGCCGCCAACCGCCTGGCCGCTGAGACCAGCCCGTATCTGCGTCAGCACGCCGGCAACCCCGTCGACTGGTACCCATGGGGCGACGAAGCCCTGGCCAGGGCGCGGCGCGAAGGCAAGCCGATCCTGCTGTCCATCGGTTACTCGGCCTGTCACTGGTGCCACGTCATGGAGCGCGAGTCCTTCGAGGACCCGGACACGGCGGCGCTGATGAACGCCCACTTTGTCTGCATCAAGGTGGATCGCGAGGAGCGCCCGGATCTGGACGCTCTTTACATGGGGGCGGTGCAGGCCCTGACGGGCTCGGGGGGGTGGCCGCTGACTGTCTTTCTGACCCCGGCACGGGAGCCGTTTTACGGCGGCACCTACTTCCCGCCAACCGATCGGCATGGCATGCCAGGGTTCCCGCGCCTGCTGCGCGCCGTGGCTTCTCACTGGCGCGACAAGCCGGATGCGGTGGCCTCGGCGGCGTCTCAGATCATGGCGGCGGTGGCCCAGCAGGCCCGCCCGTTGCCGCCCGTTTCCGGGGCTCCCCAGTGGGCCTGGCTGGACGATGCGGCCGGACGCCTGGCGCGCACCCACGACGCGGTTCACGGCGGTTTCGGCACGGCGCCCAAGTTCCCGGGGGCCGCGGCCCTCGGCCTGCTGCTGCGCCAATGGTACCGCACGGGGGCTGAGGGGCCGCGCCGCACGGCCGAGCACACCCTGACCCGGATGGCTCTGGGGGGTATCCACGACCACGTGGGAGGCGGCTTCCATCGCTATGCGGTGGATGCCCAATGGCGCGTGCCGCACTTCGAGAAAATGCTCTACGACAACGCCCTGCTGGCGATCGCCTACCTGGAGGGGTTCCAGGTCACCGGCCAACCCCTGTTCAGCCAGGTGGCTATCGCCGGGCTGGATTACCTGTGCCGCGACCTGGCCACGCCCGAAGGCGGTTTCGCGGCGGCGGAGGACGCGGACTCGGACGGCGGCGAAGGCTGCTTCTACACCTGGCTGCCCGGTGAACTGAATGCGGCCCTGGGGGCTGTCGAAGGGGCTTTCTGCGCCGAGTCGTTTGGCGTGACCGCCGCCGGCCACCTCGAGGACGGCCGCAGCGTGCTCCATCTGCAGCGCGAGTTGACGGTCGACGAACAGCGGCGATGGGCGGTGTGCCGGCCGGGACTGGCTGCGTGGCGTGACCGGCGGCCGCGGCCGGCGCGGGACGACAAGATCATCGTGGCCTGGAACGGTCTGGCCATCAGTGCCCTGGTGCGGGGTTCGGGAGTGCTGGCCGAACCGCGGTACCTGGCGGCAGCCGAGCAAGCCGCGGGGTTCGTGTTGAGCCACCTGCGCCCCGATGGGGTTCTGTGCCACAGCTGGAAGGACGGCGTGGCGCGGCCAGCGGCCTTTCAGGACGACTACGCCGCCCTGGCCCAGTCGCTGCTGGACTTGTTTGAGGCCACCGGTGCGCCGCAGTGGCTGGAACTGGCGGCCGACTTGGCCGGCGAGATGGTGACGCGCTTCTGGGACGAGGAAGCGGGCGGCTTCTTCCTCACCGAGGCCAGTGCGGCGGATCTGGTTCTGCGCGTCCGTGCCACCCAGGACGCGGCAACCCCGTCCGGGCCGGCCATCGCCCTGCCGCTCCTGCTGCGCCTGGGTTACCATACCGGGGCAGCGTATTGGTCGGACCGGGCGGCCCAACTAGTGGCCTCGCTGTCGGGTTTGATGACGCGATTCCCCGAGGCCTGCCCGGCCCTGCTGTGCGGCCTGGACTGGTTCCTATCGGGCCCCGTGGAGGTTGTCGTGGTGGGGCATGGCGCCGCCGGCGAGGCGCTCCGGCGCGCGGCATGGCGCCCGTTCCTGCCCCATCGCGTCCTGGTTGTGGCCGAGGCCGGCACCGACGGCCCGGCAACTCGACACCCGCTGCTTCGCGACCGCCTGGAACCCGGCGCTGGTGCGGCGCGGGCCTACGTCTGCCGTCATCACACCTGCTCGCCGCCGGTGACCGAGGTCGCGGCGTTGGGGCGCCTCCTGGCCGGGTCGCCGTGACCGCGCGCCGGCCGGGTGCTGAGTTGGGACCGTGGTAGCGACGCGGCCCGGTATTGGGTGCCATCCGCTGGCCGACGGGGCGTTGCTCTATGACCCAGAGCGGGAGCAGGTGCACCACCTCAACGAGACCGCAGCCCGCATCTGGGAAGTGTTGGCGCACGGGGGCACTGCCGATGACGCCGCTGCGACCCTGTGCGATCGGTATGAGGTCGACCCTGAACGCGCCCGTGCTGATGTCGCTGCCGTGCAGGCCGTCTGGGCCGCCGAGGGCCTGCTTGAGCTGTGAACCCGGTCTGGCAGGTCTTGGTCGAGGCGGCGTTGGGGGACGTCGGCTGCCTGGCCGGCCTGGCCCCCGGGAGCTGGTCGGAGGTACGGCGGGCAGCGGCCATTGAGGGGCTTGAGGGGCTACTGCACTGCCGTTGCCACACGGCGGGTCTGGCGCCGCCGGCCCACGTGGCACACGACTGGGCCGCCGCGCACCGAACCACGGCTGCCGCCACCTGGGTGGCCTTGATGGAGTTGCAGCGGCTGCTGCAGGCCTTGGCGGCAGCCGGGGTACCGGCGTTGGTTCTGCCTGGCGCAGCGTTGCTGCCGCATTACCCGGATGTCGGGTGTCGCCCCATGGATGACGTGGACCTGCTGGTCCCCACCGGGGCCCAAGCGGCCGCAGCGGCGGCCGCGCCCTTGGGCTATCTGCCGGTGCCGCGGTACCCCGGTCTGCTGGCCGGTCCGCGCCTGCTCGTGGATCTGCACGACGATCCGCTGAACAGCGACCGCATCGAGGGCCGCGCCTGGGGCGGGGTTCTGCCGACTTCGACGGCCTGGTCGGCACGCGGCCATCGCTCGTTGGGATCGTTCGTGGCGCCCGTTCTCAACCCGGTTGACGAGGTGCTCTATACGGCGGCGCACGCCGTGCGTCACAGCTACCGGCGCCTGCACTGGACGATCGACCTGGCGCAGCAGGTGCGTCGCCTTGATCACTGGGAGGCAGTGGCACAGCGGGCTCAGGCGTGCGGCCTCGAGTGGCCTCTGGCGGCCGCCTTGTGGCCCCTGGTTACCGCACTCGGGCAGTCCCTGCCGCTTGGCGCGGCGGCCTGGTTGGCGGCACGCCCGCCAACGTCGTGGCAGGACCGACTGCTCCGGCGGGCCTGGCGCGACCGACCGGCCGGCAGCTGGGGCGACCTGCTGTGGGCCGCTGGCGTGGCCGGTCGCCGCCGTCGCTGCCGTTTCCTGGCGCGCTGCTGTTTCCCGCGCCCCGCAGTCCTGTTGCAGGTGTTCACTGGCGTGCCGGCCCGACTGGCCGCGTTGACGTACCCGCTGCGCGTGGCGCAGCTGGCCCACTTGGGCGCCCGCTCGCTCGGCCGGGCGATCTGGAGGCGATAACCATGGGTTCGCGTGATCTGCAGGGCGATCCCGCGCCGCGGCAGGCGGCGTCGAGGCACGTCGTTGCGTGGCGGCTCGGATGCCGCCGCACGGCGGAGCAGCCGGTGGCGCCACGGGCTCGGTGCGCCATCGCTGTGGTGTGTCTGGGGTGGTTGGTGGCCTGCGGCGGGCCGCCCCGACCACCCACCTCCGCGGCGCCGGTGGCCACCGAACGCCCTGCCGTGGTGAATCTGCCGAGCAACCCGGGCGCGCGCGCGTACCTGGATGCGGGCGGGGTGCCGGCCTACGTAATCGGGGTTGGTGATGTGCTGACCCTGACCCTTCGCGACGTCACCCAACAACAGGAGAAGGTGACGGTGCGGCCCGACGGCAACGTGTCATTCTCTCTGGTCGAAAACGTCCGCGCGGCGGGGACGACCGCCGCCCAGTTGGATGAATCGCTGACGCGCGAGCTGTCGCGCTATCTGCGCAACCCCAAGGTTGACGTGGAGGTGACCGAGTACCGCAGCAAGATGGTGTCCCTGCTCGGGGCCCTGCAGACGGTCATCACCGCCGGCACCAAGACGGGGCAGGGGCGCTACCCTCTGCGCACCCGCACCACGTTGCTCGAGATGATCCTGGAGGCGGGTGGCACCACCGTTGATGCCCAGCTGGACCGGGTGCAGCTGCTGCGTGGCGGCCATTCGTTCGTGTTCGACCTGCAGCGGACCCTGGCCACGGGCGACCAGAGCCAGAACCCGGAACTGGAGGGCGGCGACATCATCATCGTGCCTGGGGCCGCGCAGTTGACCAAGAAGGTGGTGGTGCTCGGTGAGGTGCGGAATCCCGATGTGTACCTGCTGGCCGAGGACGCCACGCTGCTCGAGGCATTGGGCCGTGCCGGCGGACTGCGCGAGTCGGCATTGCGCGACGATGTTCGCCTGTTGCGAGCCACTGACCAGGGGCCGACCATGTTCCGCGCCGACTACGAGAAACTCACTCGCGGCGTTGACCTGGCCGATAACGTGCCGCTGCGCAGCAACGACATTGTCTTTGTGCCCCGGTCCCTGATCGGTGACGTCAACGACGCCCTGTCCAAGGTGCAGCCGTTACTCAACGTGCTGCTCCTGCCGGCGGCCTTCCGGGATCTGTATACCACGGGCGGCGGCCTGCGGTTGGACACCGGCAGCGCACCCGGGTCGGCCGGCACCGTGTACACCCGCAACCTGGGCGGCACGGCCAAGCCCGTGGCCTCGCCGGCCGACACCAGCGCGACCGGAACGGGCTCAGGCCGCTGACGCCTTCCCGGGCCAGGTTCAGCGCAACAACAGAACCTTCTCAACGCGCTGTTGATCGCCGCTGCGCAGGACCACCAGGTACGGGCCGGAGGCCACCGGGCGGCCCGCGCTGTCGCGGCCATCCCAGGAGACGACATGCCAGCCGGCTGTGGCCGGGTCGTCGGCCAGCTGCCGAACGGGTTGCCCGAGCAGGTCGTACACCTGCACGCTTGTTGCGGCGGCGGTCGGCAGGGAATACTGGATCTGCACACTGGCGTTAAACGGGTTGGGGAAGCCGCGACTCAGGGTCAGGGCCGCCGGCCGCGCTGTCGGGGTCGCCACCACAGTCGGCGGTTCCCCGGCCCCGGGGGCCGACAGCACCACGATGCCCCGTGGTTGGTCGCCGGTGGCCCAGTGCGCCACGACTGTGTCCGCGACGATGTCCACGACGGTGAACCGGTCGTCGTCGGTGCTGGTCACGTAGGCCAGGCGCCCGTCGGCCGAGAGCGACAGACCGCGGGGATTGGCGCCCACGGGCACGCCGGGCGCCACGTTCCCGGTCGGCAGGTCAACCGTCAACAGAGCGCCGCTGTCGTGGGCCGTCAGGTACACCCGGTGGCCGTCGGCTGAGGGCGTGACGGCGAAGGTGCCGGCCACCGGCAACGCTACCGCCTGCTGCACCTCCAACCGGGCCGCATCGATGACGGTCAGAGTGGGCGCGGACAGGCAGGTGACGAATACCGACGCCCCGTCGGTCGCGGACGAAAGGCATCGGGGCTGACCCGGCACGTCAACAGCGCCCAGAATGGCCCCTTCGGCGTCAAGCACCAGGACCCGGTCGCCCTCGTTGTCGGCGACGAAGACGCGGTCATTGGCCACCGCGATGCCGTAAGGGCCGCTGGCCATGGGCGGGAGCGCAATGGCCTGCCGCGTGCCGGTTGCCAGGTCGAAACGGCTGATGCTGCCGGCCCCCGAGTCGGTCACATACAGGCTCCGGCCGTCCGGCGTCAGCGCCAGGTCAAGCGGCGCCGCACCGGTTACCAGGCGCGCGATGGTCTGGAAAGTCCGCGTGTCGATCACCCGCACGTCGCCGCCTTCGAGGCACGAAACGAACAGCCGCTCGTGCGCCTCATCCAGCAGCAGTTGCAGCGGTTGGCTGGACACCGGCACCCGTGACACCTCCTGGCCCGTCCCCGTGTCGTAGAAGACGACGGCATCTTCGCCGCGCAGGGCCGTGCAGGCCAACGGGTGGCCGGTCAACCGCACTACATCGAAACCCAGCCACTGGCCCGACCCGGGGTGGGTAAGCACCGTGCCGGTGGCTCCCGTGGCCTCGATCTGGTACTCCACGTGCGTCCCCGCCGGCTGGCCCGGGATGGTGGCCACATATGCACCCGTGGCGTCGGCGACCATGCTTGTGGCGCTGACCGCGCCGGTAGGGCCCAGCCGGTACCGTAGCGAGGCACTGGTCGTCTGGGCCAGTTCGGCGCGGACCGGGTACGGCCCCAGGGTATCCGGCGTGCTGGCCGGGGGCCACAGGCTGAGAACCACAGGTTGGCCCGGCTCCACCTGGCCGGTGATGAAGTCGACGTCCGCGATGGTCTCCGCCGCTGCCACCTCCACCCGTTTGGCCTGGTCTGCCGTGGTGGCATTGTCGTAGTATTCGGCCACGAACCCGGTGGCCAACCCGGTGTGGAAGATGCCGCCGAAGTTGTCGGCGGTGATGTCGCCCGACAGCGGTTCGATGTACAGGCGGTAGGCGCCAGGCGGCAGTCCGGCGAGCGCATAGTCACCGGGACTGGCGATGTCCGGATCCGCGCCCGTCAGCGTGCCGATCCGGTCCTCCGTGGTCACGGCTTCAGCCACGACGTGCACGCCGAAAAGGGGGTTGCCGGACAGATCCTGGACGTGCCCGGTGATGCGGCCGGCCTCCATCAGGTATCCCGCCGCCGGGTACAGCGTGCTGATGCCGGCGATGTCGTCGGCTTCCAGGGAGACGGCTTCACCCGGGCCGTCGCCGCGGTTGTACGGGTTCATCGTCGGCCGGACCGCCGCCGGGCCATCGATGGCCGTGTGGTCCAACCCGAGCAGGTGGCCGATCTCGTGGACGGCAACGTCCTTCAGGTTGATAGCCGTGGTCCCGGCCGCGGTGCTGCTGGTGAAACGGAAGTCCCGGCCGTTGAAGATGATGTCCGCGTCCAGCATCTGCCCGCTGGTCGGGTCCCAGCTCAATCGCGTCAGCGCGATGACCCCGCTGTTGGGCGGGGCGTTGAGGAAGGCGTTCGTCTCATCGAAGAACAGCAGGTTCTGGCGGTCGGTGTCGGTGGGCCCCCGGCTGCTGCTCAGGCCCCGGTCAATGAAGCCGAGTCGGGCCGAGGGCACGGCATCCCACACGGCGAAGCTCTCCCGCAACAGCCTGAACGTGGTGTCGGCCGGCATATCGTCCGAACCGGACCGGTGGAGGGCGAAGGGGATCCGTTCAGGGTTGCGCCAGGCCAACTGCACAGGGCCTGAAGGGCCTTCGGCGGTCTCGACAACGAAGGCCCGCGAGGTAGTGGGGACTACCACTAGCATCAGAGCCACCAGACGCAGACAGGACACCGACGACGACCGGCCGATGGGCGGCCGCTGCGAAACCGGTGTTCTGTCCGCTTGACGGCGTGGCGTCAAGCCTGTCGGACGGCACAGCTCAGCGCCCATGAGCGTCTCCTGTGCCGGTCGAGGCTACCAAGCGGCGGACCGTCTGCAGGAACCCGGTCAGCGTGGCTCCATTACCTACCGTCGCCTCTGCCCCGGAGGTGCGTGGCGGCATGGCCAGGTTCAAGCCCTGCAGATCTTGGTACACCCGTGCCACTTTGGCGGCCGGGTCACGCGAGACCCGGAACTTCCCCTGGCCTAGCCCCACGGGCCACCCGGTGACCTGCTGGCCAGCGGGGGTGATGAACAGCACCACCTCGTCGCCCGGGGCGAAAACTGGCATGCCGGGGATGCGGCAACGGCGGCCGTTGACCGTGCCGCCGGGGAGCACCAACTCGGCGGTGGCGCTGGCGCTGCCCTTGACCGTCTCCTCGACCGCGAAGCGGTACCGCGTGCGGATGCCGGTTGGGCTGGTCTCGGCGGTCGCGCTCAGGCAGCTGGCGTGGACGATGCGGTCCGCCTGTCGGGCCAGGTCCGGCAGGGACAGGGCGGTCACCGTGGCGGCTTGGGCATACGTCGCCAGCAGGAGGGTCAGGCCGGCCAGGAAGGTTTTCATCGGCGCTCCGGCAAGGGGGTGGGCGGGACCCGCGTTCGCCAATAGGCCGCGCGGTCCCGCGCGTCGCTGGCGCGGGGCCGGGGCACGCATGTCTGACGCGGCCGCGGCGGTCTCGGTTTCCCGGTCCGGCGGGCCGCGTTCGCCGCGCCGCAGAGGGGCGTGGCTTCAGTCCTGGCCCAGGGCCGCCATGGCCAGGTCGTGGCAGCGCGGGCGCCAGGAAAGGAAGCGGTCATTGTCGCGCGTCGGGTGGACCCGGTTGGCCAGGAGCACGACGACGTTTCCCAGATCCGGATCGATCCAACAGGAGGTGCCGGTGAACCCCGTATGGCCGAAGGCACGGGCTGAGAAGCCGTGGCCGCAGGACGAGCCGGGGGCGTTAAGAGCCCAACCCAAACCTCGTGGGCTCCCCCCGGTCACGGGCTGCGGCGTGGTCATCGCTTCAGCTGCCGCGCGGCTGAGCAGGCGGGACGGCTGCGTCAGGGCGCGCAGCAGTTCTTCGGCGATGGTCATCACGTCGCTTGCCGTGCCGAAAAGGCCGGCGTGGCCCGCCACCCCCAACAGCAAGAAAGCGTTTTCGTCGTGGACTTGGCCGCGCACCAACGTCTGGCGCCAGGCGCAACACTCGGTAGCCGCAAAGTCGGCCGGCGGTCGTACCGCTTCCGGCAGGGGCGACTGACGATGGATGTAGAAGGTGTCCCGCAGTCCGAGCGGCGCGGCCACCTCGGCCGCAAAAAGGCGGTCCAGGCGGGTCCCCGTACGGCACTCGATGAGGTCCCCCAGCAGCACGAGGCCCAGGTCGCTATAGACCACGTTGGCCTGGGGGCGGGTCGCCAAGGGCACCTCCCGCACGCGTGCCAACACCTCGTCCCGGACCCGCTCCGGATCCGGCGCCGTGGGCGGGAAATGGCGCTGGAACGGTACGAAAGGAGGCAATCCGGCCGTGTGCGTCAGCAGGAGCCGCGGCGTCAAGGCGCCCTTTTCCGTGGGGTAACGCCCGGGCGCGGCCGCGCGCAAGGGTTCGTCCAGATCCAGCTGACCGCGGTCCCAGAGGCGCAGGGCCACCAGGGTCGTCGACAGTACTTTGGTCAGGGAGGCCAGATCGAAGAGGGTGTCAACGGCCATCGCCTCGGCTTGGGGCAGCAGGGCGGCGTGCCCGGCAACGCAACCCAAGCGAGTGCCCGTGGCGTCCGCCGCGGCCAGGACGAGCCCGGCGACCGTGCCGTCCTGCGCCGCTTCGTTCACCGCCTGGCGCAGCGCCTCGCGCGGGTCGTCGGCTGCTGGAGTCATTGCGTCGCTCGCTTTCGGTCGTCGCTGGGTGAAGCGTTGGCTGGGACATGCTGTTACGCGGGGTGAGGGCACGGCCGCCTCGTCGTGGCCGCGCGGCGGCCTGCCCCGCCGTCGCCACCGGGTCCTGGCCGCTGCCGCGGAGGGAGTCGTGTCCGGGAGCGCCGGGCGGCTGGTCGTAGCGGGCCTGGCAAGCCGCCAACCGGCCGGCGCGAAGATCGCCCCCGCCTCCCCCGCCGTCAACCGATTGCCGACCATCGACGGCGCTGCATCGAGCCAGCCGGTTCCTGTGCATTCCGGCCCCGGCCCGGTGGTCGACCGGCCCCTCGCCCGGCAAGCAGCCGCGGGTGCGTTCGGGTTCCCCTCGGGGCCCTCCTACCCCCGGGGCGTCGAGTATTGACATTGACGTTTACGTAAAATACATTCGGGCCCGGCGGTGTACCGGGGACGAGCGGGAGGAGCGTGTCGATGATGCGGATTGGCGACCTGGCAGCCCGGGCGGGCGTGACCGCCCGAACGATCCGGTTCTACGAGGAACTGGGCATCATCGTGCCTCAAGAACGCACCGACGGCGGCTTCCGCCTCTACGGCGATGACCAGTACGCGCGCCTGGAATTGGTCCTGGCGCTCAAAGGCTTGGGATTCGATCTGGACCGCGTGCGGGAACTGTTCCAGCTAAGCGGCCAATGCAGTACCGCCGGCGAACTGGCCCGTTCGCTCAGCGAGCATCTGAGCGAGCAGCAGCGGGAGATTGAGGACCGGATCGCCCAGTATGAGGACCTGCGCCGCCGCAATCAGCAAGCCCTTGACGTGCTGCGTGGCTGTCACGACTGCGGGGTACGTCGCGATGCCCGCGAGGGCGACCAGTGTCTGCTCTACCAGGACCATCCGCGCGTTCCGGCCGCCATCCACTGCGAGCACTATCGACCCGAGGCGACCAGCCGCCGCGGCGGTCGCGTCCCGGTGCTCCTGCGCCGCCCTGATCGGGTTGTCCAGGCGACCGCCGACAGCCCTCACCACCTCAACACAGGAGAGTAGATCCGATGGTCATCGTTACCGACACCGCCGCCAGCAAGCTGCGCGACCTGCTGCGCGAACAGGGTACCCCGGAGCACGGCTTGCGCATGGGCGCCACCAGCGGCGGCTGCTCGGGCGTGCAGTACCGCCTGGCATTCGAACCCGCCGCGGCCGAGGGCGACGAGGTGCTTGAGGCCAATGGCATCCGCCTGTTCCTCGACACCGAAAGCAGCGAGCTCCTCGGGGGGGCCACGCTGGACTACGAAGACGGTCTCATGGGGGCTGGTTTCCGCATCGACAACCCCAACGTGGCGTCGTCGGGCTGTGCGTGCGGCGGGTCCTGCAGCTGCTGAACCCGGCCCGGTTGGGTCGGCGCCGGAACCAGCGGCCGGCCCTTGCCGGCGAAAGGCGGCCGTGGAGCGTCCTGTGTACCTCGACAACCTGGCCACCACCCGGGTCGACCCGGCGGTCGTCGCGGCCATGGTCCCCTGGTTCACCGAAGACTACGGCAACGCCGCCAGCCGTACCCACGCGTTTGGCTGGCGGGCCGCCGAGGCCGTGGAGGTGGCGCGGGCTCAGGTAGCCGCCCTGATCGGCGCCGAACGGGCGCGCGAGATCATCTTCACCAGCGGCGCTACCGAGTCAAACAACCTGGCCCTGATCGGCGCCGCCACGGCCCTCGGTCAGCCTGGCGATCAGGTCGTGGTCTCGGCGGTCGAGCACCGGTCGGTGCTCGACCCCGCCGCCGCCTTGGGCCGGCTGGGTTTCGCCGTTACCGTGCTGCCGGTGGACCGGGGCGGCAGCGTCGACCTGGACAGCCTGCGGCGCGCCCTGACGCGGCCTACGGTTCTGGTCTCGGTGATGGCTGCCAACAATGAGGTCGGCACCCTGCAGCCGTGGGCCGAGGCGGCTGAGTTGGCGCGAACCGCGGGCGCGCTGTTCCACACCGACGCGGCCCAGGCCGCCGGGAAGGTCCCGCTGCGAGTGGCCCCGACGGGCGCCGACATGGTGTCCCTGTCGGCCCACAAGCTGTACGGCCCCAAAGGCGTCGGCGCGCTGTATGTACGCACGCGGCGTCCGCGCCTGCGCTTGCAGCCGCTGCTCCATGGGGGCGGCCAGGAGCGAGGAACGCGGCCGGGCACGCTGAATGTCCCCGGCATCGTCGGGTTCGGACGGGCCTGCGCGCTGGCGGGGGACAACCTTGACTCCGAAGCCGTGCGCCTGCAGGGGTTGCGCGACCGGCTGCACCAGGCGCTTGAGCGTGACTTGGGTCCGTTGCCCCTCAACGGCCATCCGCGGCAGCGGCTTCCCGGATGCCTGAACCTGTGCTTTCCCGGCGTCGACGGCGCGCGCCTGCTGCCCGCGTGCCGCGGGGTGGCGCTGTCGGCCGGATCGGCCTGCGCTTCGGGTGACAGCGGTCCATCCCATGTGCTGGCGGCCATGGGCGTGGACGCCGCCCTGGCGCTGGCCTCGCTGCGCTTCGGGCTGGGCCGCTTTACGACCGACGACGAGGTGGACTACGCCGCCGGGCGGGTGGCCGAGGCCGTCCGGTGGCTGCGCGGCCTGGGTTGACTGGGGCCTGCTCGTGGCCGAACTTGCCATGCTCGCGAGGCCACGCTGATGAAAGAACAGAGCTCCCCCCTGCTGTTGCGGTTGGATGACGCCGGCGAGCACGATCCGGTGCTGGTGTGGCAGGCCGTGTTCGGCAACGCCAACCCGGTCGAACTCGAGATCGGCATCGGCAAGGGCCGTTTCCTGCTGGATGCTGCCGGTCGCCAGCCGGAGGTCAACTACGTCGGCGTCGAGTGGGCCTCCAAGTACCTCCGCCTAGCCCTTGGACGGGCGGAACGGCGCGGTCTGGCCAACGTACGTCTGGTCCACGTAGACGCCCGCGAGTTCGTCGAGTTTTTCGTGGGCAGCAGTAGCCTGCAGGCCCTGCATCTGTATTTCCCCGATCCCTGGCCCAAGAAAAGGCACCATAAGCGGCGTCTCTTCGACGCCAGCTTCCTGGACCATGTGGAGCGTGTGCTGTGCCCGGGCGGCCTTTTCTGGGTGGCCACCGACCACGCGGAATACTATGCGGTTATGACCGATCTGCTTGAACGGCGGACGGGCCTGCTGCGGGTTGACGAGGTTTGGGCCGGCACGGCCACTAACTACGAGGCCAAATACGTGGTCGAGGGCCGCCCGATACACCGTCAGGTGTTGCGCCGCGTTGGCGAGCACGGTGCCACCGGCGCTCGCGCAGCGGACTGAGACGCCCGGTCCGGGTGGTCGGCGAGGCGTTCCAGAAGACCCCTTAGTATACCTCGTAAAATCATAATAAACAGCAGTTTGCCGTTTTCTCGGCGCGGCCACGGCCGGGCCCCTGAGGGGGGTCGTGTGCCGAGATGCCTGGCCGGCAGCCGACTTTCGCCGGGGTCGTTTCCGCAGCCCCCCGGGCTGGGGCGACGGCCGCACCAGAATTGCTTGACAGCCAGTAAGGGGGGGCGTATACTAAGGGCTGGTGGAGTAAAATGGTGCATTTGGGTGTGTCTGAATAGTAATATCCCGGTCCTGCGGAGGCCCCCGTGGCGCAGTTCCTCGGCGAGTTCACGATCCCGGTGGACGACAAGGGACGGATCTTTGTCCCGGCCGAACTGCGGCACAAACTGCCGCCCGACGCGAGCGACACGCTGGTCATCGTGCGCGGTTACGACCGCTGCCTGAACGCGTACCCGCAGGACGTGTGGGCCCGCACGTCAGAGCGGCTGATGGCCCTGCCGCAGACCGATCCTCAGGTGCGCGCCCTCGTCCGGGCCCTGATGTCCCAGGCAGCCGAAACCCGGTTGGACAAGCAGGGCCGGGCCCCGATCCCTCGTCGCCTGCTCGACCGCGTCGGGATCGGGGAGGAAATGGTGATTGCTGGCGCCGGTGACCGGATGGAACTGTGGAACCCCGAGGAGTGGCGCATCCATCTCGAGCAGGCGGACGCGCAGATGGGCGAGGTGGCCGCACGACTGACGTTGTGAACGGCGCGTACCACGTGCCGGTGCTGGCCCGGGAAGTGGTCGAGGGCCTGGTGGTGGACCGCGACGGCGTCTATCTGGACGCGACCGCGGGAGGTGGCGGCCACAGCGCCGCGGTGTTGGCGGCTTTGGGGCCGACGGGGCGCCTGATCGCCGCCGATCGCGATCCGGAGGCAGTGGCTGAGACGCGGCAACGGCTCAGCCCTTGGGGGGGGCAGGTAACCGTGATCCATGGCGACTTCGCCGCATTGCGCGACACGGTGGCCACCGCGGGGGTACCCGCTCTGAACGGTGTGCTGTTTGATCTGGGCGTGTCGTCACACCAGCTGGACACGCCAGCCCGAGGCTTCGGATTCCGCGAGGAAGGGCCGTTGGACATGCGCATGGATCCGGAAACCGGCGAGTCGGCGGCGACGTTGCTGGCGCGCCTGGCAGAGGCCGACCTTGCGCGCATCCTGTATGACTTCGGTGAAGAGCGCCAGGCTCGTCGCATTGCTCGGGCCGTTTGCCGCCAGCGCCAGGAGCAGCCGGTGGCAACGACTGCGGACCTGCGCCGGGCGGTGGAGCGAACCCATCCGGAACGCCTGACCAAAACCCTTGCCCGCGTGTTCCAAGCCCTGCGCATTGCTGTCAACGGTGAACTGGTCCAGCTCGAGCAGGGCCTGCGTGCCGCTGCCTCGCTGCTGCTGCCAGGGGGACGGTTGGCGGTAATCGCCTACCATTCGCTGGAAGACCGCCTGGTCAAACAGACCATGGGGCCGCTGCTCCTCGGGTGCATCTGTCCGCCTGCCCTGCCCGTGTGCGCGTGCGGGCGTGAACCGGCTTTCCGTCGGGTCCAGGTCCGGGCTCGCCGGGCCGACGCCGCTGAGATCGGGGCCAACCGCCGTTCGCGCAGCGCCTCGCTGCGTTTCTACGAGAGGGTCTGAGCCGTGGTCGAGCGCCCCCGTGCCCCTGGTGTGCGTCGCCGCCGCATCTCCGGCCGACTGCAGCCATCTTTCCAACGCGGCTTCTATGTCGTCGTCGTCGTCGTGGCGATGATGGTGGTCTACCTGTGGCGCAAAGTTGAAACTGCGAACGTGGCGCGACGGGCCGATGCGGCCCGGAACCGCATCGAAGCCCTGCACGAGGAACGCTCCCGGCTGGTAGCCGCCATCGCCTTCCGCCTCAAGCCGGGAGCCATTCAAGGGCTGGCCGTCACCCAACTGGGCATGGTGTACCCGGCGGGACAACTGACCGAGGTCACCTACGACCCCCGGCCGAGTGAGCGCGCGCAATGAACCCGCAGACCGGCCGTCCCATGACCGCCAGTGCGCCCGTGGTCGTCTCCCGACCCGTCACTGCGCTGCCGCGAGCCGCCGCGTTGTCGCCCGGCCCGAGCCGGACGCCGTCAACGCGTCCGACGGCCCCGGTTGGAGCGGCGGCCCACCGGCGTCCGGCGGTAGCCAGGCGTCCGGTCGATCCCCAGGTCGACCGACTGCGGCGACTCAAGTACGTCATGCTTGGGGGCGCCTTCCTGTGGGCCGTGATCCTGGCGCGCTTGTTGTGGGTGCAGGGCGTGCGCCATGAGGAATACCTGGCGCGGGCCCGTGATCAGCACGAGCGCCGACTCGAGGTCAGGGGGCACCGGGGCGTCCTGCTGGACCGGCGCGGGCGCATGCTGGCCGCGGACATACGGGCCTACAGCTTCTACGCCGACCCGACCCAGGTGGACCAGCCGGCGGCAGTGGCCGCCTGGTTCGCGCCGCTGTCCCATCAGAGCGAGGCGAGTCTGCTGGTCCAGCTGCAGAGCGGCGGGCGTTCCGTGTGCTTGGCCCGACAACTCGATGGTGATGCACTGGCGCAGGCGCAACAAGCCAAGTTCAAAGGTGTCTACCGGCGCGCCGAGACCAAACGCCTGTACCCGCAGAGCGGCCTGGCGGGGCAGTTGGTCGGCTACACCAATGTGGACAACCAGGGCAGTGAGGGCGTCGAACTGGCTTTCGAGAGCCTCTTGCGGCCCACCAACGGCATGGCGTCGTACCACATCACTGCCATGGGACAGCAGGTGCCCGGGTCGCGGCAGCAGCGCCGGGACCCCGAAGACGGCCAGAGCGTCCTCTTGACACTGGATGCCGTGTACCAGGACATCCTCGAGCAGGAACTGGCGGCTGCGGTGGCTGGTGCCGGCGCGGAGAGCGGCATGGGCCTGATCACCGACCCTCGCTCCGGCGACATCCTGGCGGTCGCCAATGTGCCCCTGTACGACCCCAATAACCCGGGCGACGTGGAAGCGCGCTTCCGCCGCAACCGCACCATTACCGATCCCTACGAGCCCGGATCGACCTTCAAGGTGGTCACGGCATCAGCACTGCTGG
Source organism: uncultured Gemmatimonadota bacterium (assembly GCA_903893785.1). GTDB lineage: Bacteria > Latescibacterota > UBA2968 > UBA8231 > UBA8231 > CAITNQ01. Next base: position 43,420 of record CAITNQ010000238.1, on the reverse strand, counting down.
ACGAGCATCTGGTGACGCCCGGCGAACCCGTCTTCTGCGAGAACGGGCGCATGGCCATCGGTCACGGCGCCACCGTCAAAGACCACGAAGGCTACGGTACCCTGAGCTTCACCCAGGTGATCGAGAAATCGAGTAACATCGGCACCTTGAAGATGGCTCGCCGGTTGAGCCGGGCGAGTTTCTACGATCACATCCGCAGCTTTGGCTTCGCCGCCCGTTCCGGGCTGGGTCTGCCCGCCGAGAGCGCCGGTCTGCTCAAGCCCGTGGGGCAGTGGTCGGACCGGTCCCTGGAAACCATCGCCATCGGCCAGGAGATCAGCGTTACGGCGCTCCAGCTGGCCATGGCCGTCGGGGCGGTGGCCAACGGCGGGCAGCTCCTGGTCCCCCAACTGGTCAAGGGCCGCCTGCAGCCCGATGGCTCGGTGGAGGAGACTCCGCGTCCGGAGGTAGTCCGCCGGGTGATCTCAACCGAAGCTGCGGCGCAGATGCGGCGGATCCTCACCGGTGTCGTAACCGACGGCACCGGCCAGAAGGCCGCCATCCCGGGCGTGGCCGTTGCCGGCAAGACGGGTACCGCCCAACGGGCCCTGCCGGGCGGCGGCGGCTACGCCGCGGGTGAGACGGTGGTCTCCTTCGTCGGGTTCCTGCCGGCGGATAACCCGGAGCTGCTGGCCCTGATCGTCATTGAGAACCCGCAGCGCGACAAGTGGGGCGGGACCCTGGCTGCGCCGGTCTTCGCCAAAGTCATGGAGCGCATTCTCTACTTGCCCGACGACCATCGCATCGCCGTCCCCGCACCGCCGCCGGCGCCGGAGAAGGACACTGAAGAGGCGCTGCCGCCGCCGCCCGTCCCCGAACTGCGCGGGCTCAGCCAACAGGTGGCGCGCTACCAGGCGCACCTGCGCGGTCTGTCCGTCGACTTCACGGGCGGTGGCGACGTGGTCGTCGAGCAGACGCCGGCGCCCGGCGATACCACTGAAGGAGAGGTCCAGCGGATCGCCTGTGTTCTGGGCACACCCGGGGCGGCGGCGACGACGGTCGTAGACTCACTGGTGCCCTTCGCCCGCCAAGCCCATCTGCTGCGCATTCTGGGCGACGAACCCATTCCGGCTGGCGCTGAGTTGGCTGCCGTCGAGGGGATGTAGGCGGCCATGAGGCTTAGCGAACTCCTGCGCGATGTCCAGCCTCTGGCAGTGCACGGCGCCACCGACGTGGAGGTGGGTGCCGTCACCTGTGACTCGCGTTCGGTTCGTCCAGGTGATGTTTTTGTGGCCATTCGCGGCGGCCAGGAAGAGGACCGGCATCGCTATGTCCCGGCCGCTGTAGCCGCCGGCGCCGGTGTGATAGTGCTGGAGGACGAGGCCGAAGTCGGCCCTGCCGTGCGCGTCACGGTGGCCAACTGCCGGCAGGCGTTGGCAGCCCTGGCCGCCCGGATCCATGGGTACCCGGGCCGACAGCTGGAACTGGTTGGTGTTACCGGCACCAAGGGCAAGACGACCACCGCACTGCTCATTCAGCAGGTGTACGAGGCTGCGGCGCGGCCCTGCGGGTACTTGGGCACGCTGGGCTGCATCACCGCCACCGAGCAGGTCAAACAGGCGAACACCACTCCTGAGGCGTCGGAGCTGCAACGTCTGTTGCGTTGGCTGGCCGATCGCGGGCAGCGGGCTGCGGTCCTCGAGGTTTCGTCGCACGGGTTGGTGCTGGAGCGCGTCGCTGGCCTGGAATTCCGCGTCGCGGTGTTCACCAACCTGGGTCGCGACCATCTCGATTTCCACGGCACAACCGAGGCCTATTTCGCCGCCAAGGCGCGCCTCTTCGAGGCGTTGCCGTCCGCTGCCGCCGCGGTGATCAACCTCGACGACCCAATGGCCCCGGCGCTGCTCGGGCGCACCCGGGCCGCGGTGACCACCTTCGGCAACCGAACCGAAGCCAACGTGCGCGCGGTGGCGGTTCGATCGTCGACCGAGGGCACGCACCTGGTGCTGTCCACGCCGAGCGGCGCGCTGGAGGTTTCCACCCCGCTGGTGGGCTCGTTCAACGTCAGCAACACGCTGGCCGCCGTGGCCGTCGGAATTGCGGCAGGATTACCGCCGGCAGCGGTCGCGCGAGGTGCGGGGGCGCTCAGCCACGTGCCCGGGCGGTTCGAGCGGGTCTGTGCCGGCCAGCCTTTTGAGGTCATCGTCGACTACGCCCACAATCCCGACAGCCTGCAGAACGTGCTGACCACGGCGCGAGGCCTCACTTCGGGCCGCCTCATCTGCGTGTTCGGCTGCGGCGGTAACCGCGATCGCGGTAAACGGCCGCAGATGGGGCGCATCGCGGCTGAACTGGCCGATGTCGTCGTCCTCACCTCGGACAACCCGCGTCACGAAGAGCCCCGCGCGATCATCGACGAGATTGCCGCGGGCGTCCCTGCGGCCACCTCGGCGGCAATCTGCGAGGACCGACGGGAGGCCATTGCCCTGGCCCTGGCCGGCGCGGCGGCCGGGGATCTGGTGCTGATCGCCGGCAAAGGTCATGAGACGGTGCAGTTGATGGGCGACCGCGTGATCCCCTTTGACGACCGCGATGTGGTCCGGCAGATCCTTGCCGCGGCGCCGGCCACCGGCCTGGGGGGATGCTGATGGAAGGCGTCACCCTGCGCCAAACGGCGCAATGGACTAAGGCCGACCCCGTCGGCATGCCCGGTGGCGACGCACCCTTGAGCGGCGTGTCCACCGACAGCCGGACGATCAACCCCGGGGAGCTCTTTGTCGCCCTCCAGGGACCGGCCTACGACGGCCATGCGTTCGTCAGACAGGCACTGCAGCGGGGAGCAGCCGGTGCTCTGGTGGCGCGCGCCTGGGCCTCGGCCCAGGAGGATCCGGGTTTGGGGCCCGTGCTGGCGGTCGCGGATCCTCTGGCCGCGCTGGGGGCGATGGCGGCCGCGTACCGGAGCCAGTTCCAGTTGCCCGTGGTGGGGGTGGTGGGGAGCGCCGGCAAGACGACCACCAAGGAAATGGTCGCGGCGGTGCTGGCACGGCGGTACCGAGTGCTGCGCAACGCCGGCAACGAGAACAACGAGATCGGCGTGCCGCGGGCTCTGCTGCAGCTTTCAGCGACCCACCAGATCGCGGTGCTGGAGATGGCGGCGCGGCAGGCCGGCGATATCGCCTACCTGTGTGCCTGCGCGCAGCCGACCCTGGGAGTGCTGCTCAATATCGGTACGGCTCATCTTGAGTTTTTCGGTTCTGTAGAGGGAGTGGCCAAAGCCAAAGGGGAGCTCCTGGATTATCTGGGCGAGTCTTCGACGGCTCTCGTCAACGCGGATGACTGTGTCCTGGCCAAGGAGACAAAGAGGACAAAGGGGAGACTTCTTGGCTTCAGTCTAGAGCGTGAGAGTCGCTTTCGTGGGGAGGGACTCGTTCTTGACCAGGAGGGCCGCGGCCACTTCTCTCTACAGAACTATGATTTTCACCTGCGTGTTCCCGGGCGCCACAACGTGTACAACGCGCTGGCCGCCATCGCCGTCGGCCGTCTCCTGGCGGTTCCCTGGGGGGACATCCAGGAGGCCCTCGCCGAGTTCGCGCCCGTGGCCTGGCGCTCCCAGGTGCGGGCTTGGCAGGGGGCACGCCTGCTTGACGACACGTACAATGCCAACCCGGATTCGGTGGCCGCGGCGCTGACGCTCTTGGCGGGTATGGCGGCTGAACGTCGCCTCGCGGTGTTGGGCGACATGCTCGAGCTGGGGCCTGAGGCGATGGAACTGCACCGCCGCATAGGCCGGTTGGCCGCCGCCGCCGGAGTGGATCGGTTGCTGACCACCGGGCCGTTGAGCGTCCACACCGTGACCGCCGCCCGCGAGGCGGGCCTGGCTGTCGCGGCAGCCACTCACTACCCGGACCGGGAGCAGCTGACCGCCGCCCTGCGCGAAGTAGTGCGCCCCGGCGACCTGGTGTTGGTCAAAGCGTCGCGCGGCATGGGCTTGGACAGGGTCGTGACCGCGCTGCAGGGGTGAACCGGGTTGCCGAGGCGGGCCGGACCCCGGCCGACCCGCCGTCGCCTGCCGGTCGTCTGTCGCGCGTCACGGTCACCGCTCGGACTGCTGGCAGGGCAGCCGCTGCGCCGGCTCAGCGGCCCTGGTAGCCACCGTTGGCGGCCAAGCGGCCGGCTGTCCTTGGTCAAAACCCGGTCGACCGTCTGCCTGAAGGAGCGGCCCATGCGAACCGTGCTGTCTGCCGGTGGTTATCTCCTGCTCACTGCGGCGGCATTGGTGGGCGCGGGCGTGGTCATGGTGTACAGCTCCAGTTCGGCTCTGGCCAGTCTGAGGTATTCTGACAGCAGCTTCTTCCTCGGACGCCAGGCCATGCGCGCTGGCTTGGGCCTCGCGGTCATGCTCGTCGTCTCGCGGGTGCCGACAGCCTTCTGGTCCCGTTCGGCGCGGGTACTGCTGGCGTTTTCGGCGGGCAGTCTGCTGTTGGTTCTGGCCTTGGGCGTGGGACCGGCGCAGCGTTGGCTGCGGCTGCCGATCGCGCAGTTCGGCCTTCAGTTTCAGCCATCGGAAATGGCCAAACTGGCCCTGGTGCTGTACCTGGCTGACGTGCTGGCGCGCAAGGAAGAGCAGATGGGCGATTTCCAGAACGGGTTGCTGCCGCGACTGCTGGTGGTCGGCACGGTCGTCATCCTCATCGTCTTCCAGCCGAACCTGGGTACTGGCCTGGCGGTAGGCATGATTAGCATGATCATGCTGTACCTCGGTGGCGCGCGGCCCGAGCACCTGGGCGCCCTGGGGCTGGGGGCGCTACCGCTGGCTGGCCTGTCGATGCTGTTCTCCAGGTACCAGCTCAAGCGCGTTACCGACTTCCTCAACGGCGGCAACTACCAGGTGGAGCAATCGCTGGTTGCCCTGGGCAGCGGCGGTTGGTTCGGCGTGGGGCTGGGCAACAGCCTGCAGAAACAGCAGTTCCTGCCCGAGCCGCACACCGACTTCGTTTTCGCGCTGATCGGCGAGGAAGGCGGGCTGCTGGGCACCTGTGCCGTGGCCAGTTTGTTCATCGCCTTCGCGGTGTTTGCGGTGCAAGTGGCCCGCGAGGCTTCCACCCGGCACGGTTTCCTGCTGGCGGCCGGTATCGGCGCCATGGTTTCGGTGTACGCCATCCTCAACATCTGTGTCGCCACCGGTCTGATGCCGACCACCGGTCTGCCCCTGCCGTTCATCAGCTACGGCGGCTCGGCGCTGATCTGGAACCTGGCTGGCGTGGGCATCGTCCTGGGCGTGGCCCGCACCACCGCGCGCGAGACCCGCACGTGGCCGCCACCTGGGGTTGCCACGCCCACGGCCGGCCGGTGAGGAGCCCGCTGTTCGGCCGCTTCCAGCGCCCCCATCTGATCGGCATCGGGGGCATCGGCATGGAAGGCCTGGCGCGCCTGCTCGCCCAGTCGGGATGCCGCGTCAGCGGTTCCGACCGGGCCTCGTCTCGCGCCCTGCAGGGCCTGGGTGACGACGGCTTCACGGTGTACGCCGGCCATCGCGCGGAGCAGTTGGCCGACGCTGACCTGGTGGTGTTTTCGGCCGCCGTGCCGCTCGACAACGTCGAACTGCAGGAGGCCCGTCGTCGGGGTCTGCCTGCCGTGCGCCGGGCAGAGCTGCTGGGCGAACTGAGTCGCGAGCCGTACACGGTGGCGATCGCCGGCAGCCATGGCAAGACCACCACTTCATCGATGGTGGCGGCCATCCTCCGGCGCGACAACCGGGCGCCGTCCGTTCTGGTGGGCGGCAGCCGCGACGGGCGGGCCGAGGCTGAACTGGGCGCCGGCGCGCAGCTGGTGGTCGAAGCCGACGAGTTCGACCGTAGCTTCCTGTGGCTGCACCCCGACCTGGCAGTGGTCACCAGCGTCGATGCCGAGCACCTGGACTGCTACGGCGATCTGGCCGGTGTCGAAACCGCCTTCTGCCAGTTCCTGGCCCGCGTGCCGTTTTACGGTACATGCCTGGTTGCCGGCGACGGGCGGGTTGGCCCGGGCGTGGCGCGTCCCCTCCAGCGGCCATGCTTACGGTGGGGCATGGAAGAAGGCAATGACTACCGGGCTACGGCCGTGGAACTGACCGGCTGGGGCAGCACCTGCACGGTCGTGCGTGGCGACCGGGTCCTGGGCGCGCTCCGCCTGTCCGTTCCGGGCGAACATAACCTGCGCAATGCCGTCGGCGCCGCCGCCGCCGCCGACGTGTTGGGCGTCGACTTCACCGTCACCGCCGCCGCTCTGGCGGCATTCCGCGGGGTCGGCAGACGCTTCGAATCGCGTGGCGAAGTTGCGGGAGTGGCCGTGGTGGACGATTATGCCCATCATCCGGCAGAGGTGGCGGCGGCTCTGGCCGCCGCCCGGGCCACGGGTCGGCGTGTGGTGGCGGCTTTCCAGCCGCACCTGTATTCGCGCACCCGCGATCTCTACGGCGACTTCGCCCGGGCCCTCGCCGGCGCCGATACCGTCTTCCTGCTACCGGTGTATGCAGCCCGCGAGGCGCCGATTGCGGGTGTCGGCAGCGAATTGATCGCTGACGCGATGGCCGCGGCCGGGACGACGCGGCCGACGTTGCTGGCCGACCGGGAGCAGCTGTTGGCTGAGCTGCTGCGCGCGGTGCGCCCGGGCGATCTAGTGCTGACCCTGGGTGCGGGGAATCTTGATGAAGCGGCGGGATGGTTGGTGGACCGGTTGGGGGACGCATGGTGAGGCGGACCCAGGCCCCGACAACGGGCGGGCGTCGATCCGGAGCTCGCGCGGGGTCGGTTCCCGCCCCGGGGAAGCGCTCCGGCGGCGAGTGGCCCAGTACGGGCCGGCTGGCGGCCCGCTTGCTGGTGCTGGTGCTGGGCCTGGCGCTGCTGGCCTGGCTGTCGTTGCTGGCCGGTCGGTTGGTGCGTGGTTCAGAGAGTTTCCGGTTGGCGGCCCTGGAGGTGGAGGGGTTGCGCGTGGTGACGGGCAACGATGTCCTGGCCGCCACCGGACTGGCACAAAATGACAATGTTTTCGCCGTGGACCTGCGAGCGGTTCGCGACCGCGTCGAGTCGCTGCCCTGGGTGAAGCGCGCGGTGGTGACGCGCCGCCCCCCCGACCGTCTGTCGATTCGGCTGCTGGAGCGCCGGCGGGTGGCGTGGATCAATCTGGGACGCGTGTACGGTATCGACCGAGACGGAGTGCTGCTGCCGGGTGAGCGGGTTCCCGGCGAGGACCGACGGGAACTTGATTTGCCGGTGATCAGCGGCCTCGGGCCGCCCGATGGGGCGGCGTACCCGGGCATGGTGGTCACCGACTCCGCGTTGGTGCGGGTGCTTGACTGGTGGCGCCAGGCCAGCGCGGCCGACTCCGAGTTCTGCCTGAACGTGTCAGAAATCCAGCCTCTCCCGGGCGACGGTGTGCGGTTGCTGCTGGTGGGTGACGGTCTCGAGGTGCGCATGCCCACAGGGCAGGTGGCCGAACGGCTGCAGGTGCTGGAGAAGCTGATCGCCCGCGTCTACCGAGAGTGCCCCGACCCCGCGTACATCGATATGCGCTACGCCGGGCAGGTAGTGGTTGGCAGCAAGGAGCGTAATCCTGGATGAAAGCCAGCAATCCTGCACCGACAGGCATCGTCGTCGGCCTTGACTTGGGCACCACCAAGACGAGCGCCGTCATCGCCGAGGCGGCCGGCCATCAGGTCAAGGTTATCGGCGTGGGAGTCAGTCCGTCGAGTGGCCTGCGTCGTGGAATGGTCATCGATGTCGAGATGACGGTGCAGGCGATCCGCAAGGCGCTCAGCGAAGCCGAGTTGATGGCCGGGGTTCAGGTGCAGTTCGTCTACGCCGGCATCTCGGGAGAGCACGTGACCAGCCGCAACAGTCGCGGCGTGGTGGCGATCAGCGGCAATGGCAGCGAGGTGACCGCGGTCGACCGGGAGCGCGTGGTGGACGCCGCACGTGCCGTGTCGGTGGAAGGCGGCCTCCAGGTGTTGCACGTGCTGCCACAGGAGTTCTCCGTCGACGATCGCGGCGGCATTCGCGATCCGGTCGGTCTGGCCGGTGTGCGGCTGGAGGCCAGTGTGCACCTGGTGACAGGCGCGGCCACCTCGGTGCAGAACATCACCAACAGCATAGCCAGGGCTGGGTACCAGGCGACCGAGGTGGTGTTGGCGCCACTGGCCAGCGGTACTGCGGTTCTGGACGACGACGAACGTGACATGGGTGTCTGCCTGATCGATATCGGTGGCGGCACCACGGATGTGGCGCTCTACCTGGCCGGCAGCATCCACCATAGTCGGGTGATCGGTCTTGGGGGGCAGACCGTCACCAACGACGTGGCCATCGGCCTCCGCACGTCCTGGTCGCAGGCCGAAAGGCTGAAGTGTGGCTGCGGCGTGGCCCTGGCCGAGCGGATCGAACGCGACGAAATGCTCGAGGTGCCCGGGGTGGCCGGCCGTCAGGCTCAGGCAGTGCCGCGACGGCACCTGGCTGAGATCATTGAGGTCCGGATGGAGGAGATCCTGGCGTTGGTGCGTGGTGATCTGCACCGGTTGGGCCCGGGGGGGCGGCCCAACGCGGGCATCGTGCTCACCGGTGGCGGGGCCCAGTTGGAGGGGTTGGCCGAGTTGGCGGAGCGCGTGTTCGACCTGCCGGTGCGAGTGGGCCAGCCGCGCCGTCTGGGGGGCATGGCCGACCGTGTGACGCATCCTCCGTTTGCCACTGTGCTGGGGTTGGTGCTCTACGGCATGGCGGATCAGCATCTTGGCGGAGTGCCCGAACCATCGGAAACCCAATCGTCACCGCGGACGCCGTGGTGGCAGAGCGTCAGGGACTGGATCACCGATCTTTCGTGAGGTAGGTGTCGCCGCAACGATCCCTTGGGGAGGAGGGACCTATGCCGTTCAACCTGATCAACAACCAACGCAAGGCCCAGATCAAAGTCGTCGGCGTGGGGGGCGCCGGTGGCAACGCGATCAACCGGATGGTCAACTCCGGCATGCAAGGGGCCGACTTCGTGGCCATCAACACCGACGCGCAGGCACTGGAGAACTGCGCCGCCGACCAGATCCTGTGCATCGGCGAGAAGGGAACGACGCACGGACTGGGGGCGGGCGGTCAGCCGGAGGTGGCTCGCGCGGCGATTGAGGAGGACCGCGATCGGGTCACGGAGTTCCTCAAAGATGCCGACTTGGTTTTCATCGCCGCTGGCATGGGCGGCGGCACCGGCACCGGGGCAGCGCCGGTGGTGGCGGAGATTGCCCGCGAGCACGGGGCGCTGACCGTGGGCATTGTCACCGAACCGTTCCAGATGGAGGGGGCGCCGCGAATGCGGAACGCCCTGGCCGGCATCAATGAACTGCAGCAGCGCGTCGATACGCTGATCACCATCAAGAACCAGCGCCTGTTGGCCGTCTGTCAGCGCGATACGACCCTGCAGGAAGCCTTCTTCCGGGCCGACGAGGTTCTCATGCAGGCGGCCCGCGGGATTACCGATCTGATCACCATTCCGGGCATGATCAACCTGGACTTCAACGACGTGAAGACGGTTATCGAGCAGGGGGGCGATGCCATCATGGGCGTCGGCACCCATCGCAGCGAGAACCGCTCCATCGAGGCGGCCAAGAAAGCCATCCGCAGCCCGCTGCTGGAGGACGTGTCGATCGAAGGCGCCAAGAAGGTTCTGGTCAACATCGCGGCGGCAAGCAACCTGCTGCTGCACGAGGTCAACGACGCCATGTCGCTGATCTACGAGTCGGTGGGGCAGGAAGCCAACATTATCTTCGGCACGGTCCTTGACGACAACCTTGGCGAAGACATCCGCATTACGGTAATCGCCACCGGTTTCCACCTGTTCAAGGAGCGCGAACTGACGTTGGTGGAGAAGCCTGCCGCCGACGCCTCGCCCCAGCCCCAGGACATGAGCGTACCCGCCTTCATGCGCAGCGGCCGCGGCACCGGCACGGACGGCAATGTCAGCGCCGGTCCGCGGGCCAATCAGGAGAACCTGGACTATCCGGCTTTTCTGCGGAAGAAGATGGTGTGATCCCGAGGTGGCCGGCCGGCGGCGGGTCAGCCGCCGCGGCCGGCCACTCCGTGATACCCGACATTGATCACCCCTGGCCTCGTCGATAGATTACCGAGCGACGCGCCAACCAACCAACGGCGAGGAGGGATCCATGCCCCCAGTGCGTGTCGGCATCGTCATGGGCAGCACGTCCGACGAAGCCACGATGGTTAAAGCCGCCGAGCTGCTCACCGAACTGGGCATCGGCTTCGAGACCCGGGTGTCGTCGGCCCATCGCAACCCGGACCGGACCGCCGAGTACGCGCGGACCGCCGCCGAGCGAGGTCTGCGCGTGCTGATCGCTGGGGCCGGGCTCGCCGCGGCCCTGCCCGGGGTACTGGCCGCACACACGCTGCTGCCGGTGATCGGCGTCCCGTTGGCTTCCGGGGCTCTGCAGGGGGTCGACGCCCTGTATGCCATCGTCCAGATGCCACCCGGGGTGCCGGTGGCCACAGTCGGTATCGACAATGCCCGCAATGCGGCCATGCTGGCCGCGCAGATCCTGGCGCTGGAAGACCCCCAGGTGGCCACCGCCATCGGTGCGTACCGGGCCAAGTGGGCCTGACCCTACGAGAGGACGTGAGCGATCGTGGCGAACAGACGCAGCATCTCCAGACTGCTCTCCCTCATGCTCCGGCACCGCCCCGACGAGTTCGGCCTCGACATTGATGCCTACGGGTTCGTGCCCCTGCAGCAGGTGGTGGACGCGGTCCGCGAGCGGTACGAGGAGGCCGGCGAAGCCGACGTGTTGGAGTTGCTTGACTCCCCGGACCAGCACCGCTTTGAGATCGTCGAGGGGAAGATCCGGGCTCTTTACGGGCACTCCTTTTTCGTCGAGATGGACGGGGAACCGTTGGTGGCGCCGGAGGTGCTGTACATGGGCACCACCGCCACCGATGCCAGGCGCTTCGGGCGCGACGGCATCGTCCCCAACGACCGGTTCTACGTCCACCTTTCCCAGTCGCGCGAGGTCGCGGCCGAGCGGAGTCGCGAGCCGGATGGCCCGGTGGTCATCGAGGTGATGGCGCGCGCGGCGGCCGAGGCCGGGACTGTCTTCTATGCGCGCGGCGAAGTGGTGCTGACGCGTCAGATCCCGGTGGAGTTCGTCGGCCCGGTGCACGGCGTGCGGACCGGCGCATCGCGTCGGGTGGTTGCTGCCGGGCCGCCCCGCCGCCGGGCCCCGGCGCCTGAAGCCACCACGGCCGCAGCGCCGACCGAAGAGCCACCGACCAGCCGGCCCGAAGGCCCGATCAACTACGGCCGCAAATTGCGCAAGGCGACGCGCCGCTGAACCACGCCCGGCTTGACCCGAGCTACTAGTCGTCGTTGGCCGCCCCCATCCCGGCAGTGATTCTGGTCCGGGCCGGGGGGCGCGCGCGCCGGTTGCGGCGGGAAGGTCCCACGGACCAGGGCGATGGCCCAATACGAGATTACCCTCCGGGACTACTGGCGCATTCTGCGCCGACGCCGGGCGGTCGTGTTCCTGACGACCCTTGCGTTGGGCGTTGCCAGCCTGCTGTTGTCGCTTCTCTGGCGGCCGCCGCCGGAATTCCGCGCCGCCGCCAAGGTGCAGATCAACACCACGCAATCCCTGACCGCGCTGTACCTGCAGAACACGTCGTACAGCACCGGCGACCCGCTGGAGACGCAGCGGGCCATCGTCACCAGCTACCCGGTGCTGCACCAGGCCGGTGAGCGGCTGGGTCTGCTGTCCGGGCCGGATACCGCCCAGGTGGTGCTCGATCTGCAGCGGCGGGTGAGCACGCGGCAGGACGGCTACACCAACATCATCGTCATCGAGGCCAAAGCCCCGGACCCCGCCGCGGCGCGCGAACTGGCCAACATGGTTGCCCGGGTCTACCAGACCCACGACGACGAGATCAGGAGTCAGCAGGCCGTCCGCAACCGCGCCTTCGTGGAGGAGCAACGGCAGAAGGCCCGCCAGTCGCTGGCGGACGCCGAGGAGGCAGTACGACGGTACCGTCAGGACAGCGATCTGGTGTCCCTGGACGCCCAGGCCAGTGTCATGCTGGGGCAGATCACGGAGACCGATCGGCAGGTGACCACCCTTGAAGCGGGGCAGCGCGATCTGGATGCCATCCTGCACGAGATCGCCGCTGCCGGCACGCTGTCGGAACGCTCCATGCAGGGTGCACAGCGCAACCAGGTCGGGGAGACCTTCCTGGCTCTGGGGCAGCAGCTCAACCAACTGCGCCTGGAGCGCGATGGGCTATTGGTCCAGTTTACCCCGGACCACCCGCAGGTGCAGCAGGTGCAGGCGAAAGTCGACCAACTCGTCCGCAGCATGACCGAAGAGCTGCGGCAACGGCGTCTGGCGCTGGAGCGGGAAGCCCAGACCGCCCGCGACCGCCTGGCGCAACTGCGGGCTGACTACAACCAGTTGCCGACGCGAGGCCTCCAGCTGGCGCGCCTGCAACGCGAGGTGGACCTGCACCAAGGCGTGGTCACCGCGCTTGAGGAGGAGTACCAACGGGCCCTCATCCGCGAGGCCGACCGTGCTGAAGGCGTCACGGTGCTCCAATGGGCGGTCACGCCGACCGAGCCAGTCAACCCGAGTGAACCCCTCAAGCGCACCGGTGTGGGTCTGGTGCTCGGACTGATCGTCGGTGTGGTCTTCGCCGTGCTCGCTGAGATCCTTGATACCTCCATCGGCACCATTGAGGACGTTCAGGAATACACGGGCGCCCAGGTCGTGGGGCTCATCCCGTTCTTCCGGCTGGAGGAGGTGGCCAACTCATTGCGCCGGCGCGGCGGCGGCGACCTGAGCGATCGGGCGCTGCAGCGCAAGGCTCAATTGGTGGCCTATTTCGATCCGCAGTCGACGCTGGCCGAGGCGTACCGTACCCTGCGCACCAACATCGATTTCGTCACCGTCGAGCGCGGTGCGCGCAGCATCATGGTGTCCAGCGCCGCCAGCCAGGAAGGAAAGAGCACGGTTTCTGCGAACCTGGCGATGACCACCGCGCAGCTGGGCAAGCGGGTCCTGCTGGTGGACTGCGACCTGCGCAAGCCCAGCCTGGCCCGCCTGTTCGGCCTGGACCGTGAACCCGGTCTGGCCGAGGTGATCGTCGGTAACTGCAGCTGGTCCAGCGTGGTGCGCACCGTTACTGACATTGTCACCGGCGGCATGGGCCTGGAGGATGTCATGCAGACCCAGGGGATCGGCAATCTGCACATTCTGACCAGTGGGGCCGTGCCGCCGAATCCGGCCGAACTGCTCAACAGCCGCAGCATGGACCAGTTCCTCAGCGATGTGGGTGCGGCCTACGATCTGGTGCTGCTGGACGCGCCCCCGGTGCTGCACGTAACCGATGCGCTCATTCTCGGTAAGAAGACCGGCGGTGCGCTGCTGGTCTACCGAGCCGGCGACGTGCCGCGGACCTCGCTGCGACGCGCGGCCAACCTGCTGGGATCGGTGCAGGTGCCGTTGCTGGGCGTGGTCCTCAATGGCGTGCGTGCTGAACTCAGCGGCGACTACCACGATTTCGGTTACAGTTCGTACTACGGCTACGGCGCTGACCAGGACAACCGCCGTGCTAGCGGGTGGTGGGCGGGGTGGAAGACGCGACGCGACCAGCGACAGCAGCGCCGCGCCGATCGAGGTCGGTCGGGGACGCAGCCGGATCAAGAAAGCGCGTCCGCCACTCCCGCGCCAAGCCGGCGTTCGTCGCCCGCTGTCCCACGCCGTTGGCCCGGTCGGGCCGCGGCCGCGTCCCTGCTCGCGTTGATGCTGGCCGGGTTGGCGTGGCAGAGCGGTTACCTGCCCTGGGCGGCCCCGGCGCTGCTGTGGTCGGCTGGACCTGAGCGCGAAAGCGGCAACCTAGGTCCGCCGGCAGCTGAATCCCCGCCGGCGCGCCTCGGCGCTCCCCCCGCAGACGGCGCCACGGCGTCGGCGGCCGTTGGACCGAACCGCGTCCGCCCGGGCGTGGCGACGTTGCCGGACACGGCGTCACGTACCGCCGCTCCGGCGCCGGCCGCGGCGCGATCCGCCTGGCGGGGTGCCGAGCGCCCCTTGAGTGTTCAGCTGGCGGCCTATGTTCCTGGCAGCGCTCGCGGCGACCAACTCCTGGCGCGGTTGCGCCAGCAGGGGGAACCGGCGTTTGTCAGCCCTGGTGGCAGCGTTGGCCGACCCTTGGCGCTGCTGCTCGTCGGATCCTATGCCACCGGCGCCGAAGCCTCGGCGCGAGTCGCTCACCTGAGCCGTGCGGCAGGGGGGGCCGAAGCGCTGGTGGTCCGTCTGCCCTGGGCCGTGCAACTGGCCGTAACGGGTGACAGCAGCGCCGCACAGGCGGCGCTGCTGCAGGCCGGCGGCAACCGCCGTTCCGCCCTGGTTCAGACCGACGGCGCCGGCGCCTGGCGCGTGGTTGCCGGGGCTTTCGCCACCGCCGCCGAGGCCCGTCGGTTCGCCGCCGAGAACCGCCTGGGTGGCCATGACCCGCCCGTGGTTAAGCGCTGACGTGGAGGGTTGACGCGGTGCGCCGCCTGCTGCCTGCCGCCGGCTCGCGGCCCGAGGGCGTCCTCCCCGGGCTTGGGGGCTCGGCCAGCCGGCCCGGTCCCGCGGGGGTCCCGTGGCCGCTGCTGGCGGCGATCGCGCCGGTGACCCTCGGCGTGGCCGTCCTGGCAGTCCGGTTGCCGTTGACCCTGGCGGTCGCCTTCGTCCTGGGGCTGGCGCTGTTCATCGCCTCGGTGGTCCGCGCCCAGGTGGGTCTGGCCGTCGTCATCGTCGCCATGCTGCTCTCGCCGGAGTTGGGGGCGGGCGCCCTGGGCGGGGCCTCGGGCACCACCGCCAGTCGCGGTGTCACCGTCCGCATCGAGGACCTGCTGCTCCTTGTCCTGGGCTTTGCCTGGCTGGTGCACATGGCCGTGCACAAAGACCTCGGCCTGGTGCGGCGGACGCCCCTCAATCGGGCCATCGCTGCCTATACCCTCGTCTGCGGCGTGGCGACGCTGTGGGGCATGGCGGCCGGACGCGTAGCGCCATTGACCGGCGCGCTCTACGTGCTCAAGTACGTCGAGTATTTCGTCGTTTACTTCGTCGTGGCCAACTACCTGAGTGACCGGGGGCAGGTGCGGCTCTTCACCGTCCTGCTGCTGCTGACGGCGCTCATCGTGGCCGGCGTGGCCATCGGCCAGATCCCATCGGGACAGCGGGTTTCGGCCCCCTTCGAGGGCGACCGCGGTGAACCGAACACCCTGGGAGGCTACCTGCTGTTCGTCGGTGCGCTGGTGGGCGGCCTGCTGCTGAACGCCCCGCGCCCCGGGCAGCGCTGGGCGCTGGGGCTGTTGCTGCTGATTCTCCTCGTGCCTTTCGCGGCGACCCTGTCGCGCGGTTCTTACCTGGGGCTGCCGTTCGTGTATCTGACCCTGGTGTTCCTGGCGCGGCGCCGACGGGCCAGCCTGGCCCTGGTCGGGCTGGTGGCCCTGGTCCTTGCCTTTGCGGCCGCTCCGGATTCGGTGCGCGATCGGGTGCTTTACACCTTTGCCCAGCCGACCCAGGCAACGCGCGTGGAAATCGGCGGAGTGCGACTCGATACCTCCACTTCGGCGCGCTTGTTCAGTTGGGCCAGTGCCTTACGCGCCGTCAGTGAAGCGCCGCTGTTCGGTCTGGGAGTCACCGGCTTCGGTTTTCTCGACGCCCAGTACCCCCGCACCCTGGTCGAAACGGGCCTGATTGGCCTGGCCTGCTTTGCTGTGCTGATCGGAGCGGTGTGGAAAGTGTGCCTGCGTGCCTGGCGGCGGGCGCCGGGCAACTTGGAGCGGGGGCTGGCCATGGGCAGTCTGGCGGGGTTGGTGGGGCTGCTGGTCCACGGCCTGGGCGCCAACACCTTCACCATTGTCCGCATCATGGAGCCCTTCTGGTTCGTCATCGGCATGGTGGTATCTGCCGACCGCCTGGGCGAGCGGAGCGTGGCGACGTGACCGCGACACCCCCCAGAGCCATCCAGCGCGGCCTTGCCCTGGTTTTCCTGTCCACCGCAGGCAGCCGCCTGGTGTCTCTGGTCGCGGACGTCGGCCTGATGCGTCTGCTGGTGCCGCAGGACTTCGGCATCGTGGCCTTTGCGTTGGTCGTAACCAACGCCGTGAGCCTGCTGCGGGCCATGGGCATCGGCGAAGCGCTAGTAGCCAGTCGCGAAGGAAACCCGGCCACTGTCAGCACCGCCATGGTCCTGGCGGTGGGCCTGGGCGTGCTGCTGTTCCTCGGCCTGGCCGTCACCGCACCCGGCCTGGTCCGTTGGGCCGGGGCGGATGCTCCCGCGGCGACCACGGCGGTGGTGCGCTGGATCGGCCTGCTGGTGCTGCTGCAGTCCGTGGCCGTGGTTCCCGCGGCGCTGATCGAGCGCGAACTCGACTTCGGCAAACGCTTTGCCACCGATGGCCTGCCGACGCTGGTCTATGCGGTTGCGGGCCTGGCCTTGGCCTGGGGTGGTTGGGGTGTCTGGAGCCTGGTATGGGGTCGTCTGGTCGGGGCTGCCGTCGGTTTGGTGGCCGTGATCTGGCTGTCGCCCTGGCGTCCACGCTGGGGTTTCGATCGCGCTTGCGCGCGCCAGTTGCTGACCTATGGCCGCCTGGTGGCGGCGGCCGGCCTGGTGGCTTTCCTGGTCGTCAACGTCGATGACCTGGTGGTCGCGCGGTGGGCTGGGGTCGAGTCCCTGGGCTTCTACGCGCGTGCCTATCTGCTGGCCAATCTGCCGGTGACGGCCATGGCCCATCTGGCCAATCGCGTGGCTTTCCCGGCCTATGCCCGCCTGCGGCCGGATCCCGAGCAAGTAGCCGGGCTGTACGGCCGGCTGTTTGCGGCGGTTCTGCTGCTGTCAGTGCCGGCCACGCTCCTCCTGGCCGTCCTGGCGCGACCGCTGACCATCGCGGCCTTCGGGGCTCGCTGGGTGCCGCTGGTGCCGGTGCTGCAGTGGTTGGCGCCGTACGGGCTGTTGCGGGCCGCCCTGTCGGGGACAGGGCCGCTGTTCAACGCCCTGGGACGACCCGGCGATGCCGTGGGTGTGAATCTGCTGCAACTGGGGCTGCTGGCCCTGTTGCTGATCCCATCGGTCACCTGGTGGGGTCCGGCCGGTGCCGGGGCTGCGGTGCTGGCGGCTACCGTGGCCAGCGGGCCGTTGGCGTGGCGGCGCGCCTCGCGGCTGCTGCCGTCGTCCTGGTCGGGCCACCGGTGCGTGGTGCGGCCCCTGCTGCTGCCCACAGCCGCCTCGGGCGTCGCCATGGCCGCGACTGACCTGCTGCTGCGGCTGGCCGGCAGCGGCGCCTGGGGCGAGGTGCTGGGCGCTGGCACGGCCGGCCTGGTGACCTATGGGTGGCTGCTGTTCCGGCTACATCCGGAGCTGTTGCGCGAGCCCCTCGCTCTGGTGTCCGGCCGTGCACCCGCTGGCGCCGGCACTGACCGCGGCACGCCTGCGCCGGCCGCGGGCGCGGCGTTGGCCGAATCGGCGAACACGCCTGGGCCCGCGCGCGTCCGTGGTCGCGCCTCCGGCCCCGACCGAGCCCGGGTGGTGGTGCTGGAAACGGGCGGCTTTGGCGGCATTCACCACTATGCCCACGGCCTGGTCAACGCCCTCGCCGAGGACGGCGTTCCCGTGACGCTGCTGACTACGCAGCGCTACGAACTGGCGGGACGCGCGTGTCGCGCGCGTTGCGTGCGCGCCCTTCGCCGCGAGTGGTACCCGGTGACGCTCGTCCGCCTGGCCCGCCTGCTGCGGGACGAGAAGGCCGGGTTGCTGCACGTGCAGTCCCTGGTCTCGCCCCGCAAGGATCTGGCGCTCCTGGCCTTGTGTCGGCTGCTGCGCGTCAAGGTGCTGATCACCGCCCACAATGTCCTGCCCCACGAGGTGCGGCGCGGTGAACGGCGTTTGTACCGCTGGTACTACCGGGCGGCAGCCGCCGTGGTGGTGCATTCGCGGAGCAACCGGGCCGAGTTGCTGGCCCTCGAACCCAACCTCAATCCGGCCCGGGTGGTGGTGATTCCGCACGGCAACTACGCGGCCTTCGGCGACCTGGAACTGGAGCGCGACGAGGCGCGCCGGCGCCTCGCGCTGCCGGCTATGGCCCGGATCGCCCTGTTTCTCGGCATGATCCGGCCTTACAAGGGACTGGACCTGCTGCTGCAGACTGTGCCCGCGGTGCGCCGTGCCGTCCCGGCTTCGGTGTTCGTGGTCGCCGGCCAGGCCGGCCCGGCCGAGCAGGACGACCTGCAGCGTCGCTGTGCCGGCATGGCGCTGTCGGCCGCCGACCTCGTCATGCGTTTCGGTTACCTGGACCTGGCCGAAATGGTGGCCTATGTCAACGCCGCCGACCTGGTGGTGTTGCCCTATCACGCGATCGCCCAGAGCGGCGTCCTGTTACTGGCCATGTCCATGGGCAGGCCGGTGGTGGCGACGCGCGTGGGCTCCTTCCCCGAGACCATCGACGATGGACGCACCGGCTGGCTGGTGGCCGCCGGCGATCAGGTAGGTCTCGCGGCGCGGCTGGCCGATGTCCTGGCGCACCCGACGCGGCTGGCCGACGCAGGGCTGCAGGCGCGGGCTGTGGCGGCCGCCCAGTACGCGTGGGGACCGATCGCTAGACGCACCGCGGATCTGTACCGCCAGTTGCTCACCGGCGAGGGGCCGCCATGCGACGCGTGCTGCTGATCGACCACCACCAGGACCTGTTGGGCGGCGGCCAGATGAGCCTGCTGGCGCTGGCCCAGGCGCTCCCGCGTACCCGCCCGGTTATCGTCTGCGGTGGCCCCGGGGCGCTGTCGCGGGCGGCCGCCAGCGTGGCGCCGGTGCACCTGGTGCCCATGCCGCCGCTACGACCGCGCCACCTGGCCGGTGGCGTACGCGCCGTCCTGGCTCTGGCGCGGCTGGCGCGGGCCCACGCTCCGTCTCTGCTGCACGCCAACAGCTCGCGGGCCATGGGCTACACCGCTGCGGCCGGGCGCTTGGCCGGCTGCCCGACTGTGTGGCACGTGCGGGTGACCGACCGCGATCCGCCTTGGGATGCGGTGTTGCGTCGTGCCGCCAGCCGCGTCATTGCCGTGTCGGGCGCGGTAGCGGCACGTTTCCCGGCCGCCGGGCGGGTGCGGACGATCCACAACGGGGTCGACATCGACCGGTTCAGCGTCGGTGACGCGGCTGCCTGGCGTCGGCAGCTGGGTCTGGGCGCCGGGCCGGTGGTCGGCATGGTGGCCCAACTGCTGCCCTGGAAACGCTACCCGGATTTCCTGCGGGCCGTCGCCATGTTGACGGGACCGTGGCCCGAGGCGCATTTCGTCGTGGCCGGGACCGACCCGGACCCCGCCCGCCGGCACGAGAACCAGCTTCGGGATCTGGCCCGCGAACTCGGTCTTGGCCCCCGCCTGCTGTTCTTGGGGTTCTGTGGTGATGTTCCGGGTCTGATGCACCTGCTCGATGTGTTGGTGCTCGCTTCGGACGGCGAGCCCTTTGGTCGCGTCGTCATCGAGGCCATGGCGGCCGGCCGCCCGGTGGTGGCCACGGCGGCCGGCGGCATTCCGGAGATCGTCGTACCCGGTGTTACCGGCTACCTGGTACCGGTCGGGTGTGTGGCGGAAATGGCGGCGGCCATCGGCCGGCTGCTCAGCGATCCGGCAACGGCGCAGGCCATGGGCGCGGCCGGCCGGCAGCGCGCCACGGCCCACTTCAGCCTTGCCGCGCATGCCTGCGCCGTTGAGGGCGTGTACGAGGAGCTGTGGGGAGACGACCCGGTGGCGCTCCCGCCCGGGGCTGAACCTGGCGCGGGCCCACTGGGGCGACCGCCCGGCCAGGGAGCGGGCTGAGATGCGGTTGGGCATCGATGTGCGCGAGCTTCAACAGGGCCGCAGGACCGGGATCGGTCGCTGGCTCAGGCAACTGCTGGCGTGCCTGGCCGCGCACCGGCCAGCCCACGAGGTGTTCCTGTACGCCAATCGGACGACCGATGTCACCGACCTGCCAGCCGGAGCGGTGCGGGTCGCGCCCGAGGCCGCAACGATGTGGTGGGACCAGGTGGTACTGCCTTCACTGGCCCGCGAGGACCAACTCGACGTGTTCCTGTCGCCCTACGTCAAGGGGCCGGTGTCTGTACACTGCCGCCTGGTGATCACCATCCACGACCTGATGTTCCTCGTCCTTCCCGAGTACAACCTTTGGCACCAGCGCCCGGTGCGCTGTGCCTTCCGGGCCATGGCGCGACGGGTGGTGCGCCGCGCCGACCTGATCTTCGCCGATTCGCAGTGGTCGGCCCGGGACGCGGTGCGCCTCCTCGGCGCTCCGGACGCCCGGTTGCGCGTCGCGCCCCTCGGCGTCAGCCCCGCGTACAGCCCGGCCCGTGACCCGGCCGCCGAGGCGGGGCTGCGCTCAGGCTACGGCATCGGCAAACCGTATATTCTGTACGTTGGCAATTTCAAACCGCACAAGAATGTTGATGGGCTGCTGCGGGCCTGGGGGCGGGTGCCCGAGCCCCTGCGGAGGGCCCACCAACTGGTCCTTGCGGGCCGCGAGGATCGGTGGCGCGCGCCGCTGTTGGCCCTGGCGCGCCAACTGGGCTGTGCCGCGGATGTGCGCTTCATCGGCGCCGTGGACGAAGCTGACCTGCCCGGGCTGTACCGGGCTGCGCTGGGTTTTGCGTTCCCGTCCCGGTACGAAGGCTTTGGCTTGCCGCCCTTGGAGGCCATGGCGTGCGGAACGCCGGTGGTGGCCTCGGACCGCACCAGCATCCCGGAGGTAGTGGGCGACGCAGCCCTGCCGGTCGACCCGGATGACCCAGGTGCCTTCAGCCAGGCCTTGGCGCGGTTGATGACGGACGCGCAGCTTCGTGCGCGCCTGCGCCAACGCGGCCTGGAGCGGGCGGCCCGGTTCGCTGCCAGCGATTGCTGCACGGCCCAGGTCCGCCACCTCGAGTCGTTGGTCGAACGGGGGACTGCATGAGCGATGGCCCGCCCGCGTTGCTCGTCAGCAGTGACTTCCCACCCGTGCCCGGCGGCCAGTCGCGCTACCTCAGTTCGGTGTGGTCGGCGCTGCCGCCCGGTGCCGCCGTGGTGCTCGCCCCGGCCCTGCCCGGCAGCGAGGTGTACGACGCGGCGTTGCCGTTGCCCGTGCGCCGCATTCGGCTGCCATTGGGATCAGGGCGGTTGCGGCAGTTGGCGCGAACCATGCTGCTGATGGCGCGGGTCGAACCCCTGTGCCGGCACGGCCGGGTGGGCAGTCTCCACTGTGGCCAGGTGCTGTCGGCCGGCCTGGTCGGTTGGGCGTGCAGCCGCGGTGGGCTTCGCCGCCGGTACTACCCGTACGTCCACGGCGCCGACCTGCTGGAGTTCCGTCACCGCCTGCCGTGGGGGCCGCTGCTGCAGCGCATTCTGAGCCGGGCCCACCGCGTCGTCGTCAACAGCCGCTTCTCAGCCGCGGCCGTGGCCAGCTGTGGCGTGCCACGCGAACGGATCGTCGTGGTCCATCCGCCGGTGGACATGCAGCGCTTCGCCGCGCTGCCTGATCGTGATGTTCGGCGGCGGTCGCTGGGCTGGGAGAGGGACGCGATTATCCTTTCAGTGGGTCGGCTGGTCGAGCGCAAGGGCCAGGACACCGTTATCCGCGCCTTGCCGCAGATCGCCGCGGTGGTGCCCTCAGTCCGTTACGTGGTCGTGGGCTCCGGGCCGCAGGGACGGCAACTGGTCGAACTGGCGCGGGCCCTGGGCGTGGCCGATCGCGTGGAATTCCGGGGCTTTGCGGCCGAGGGTGAATTGGCCGGTCTGTACGCGGCCGCCGACGTGTTCGCCATGGTCAGTCGGCACCGAGTCGCGGCGGGTGACGTGGAGGGCTTCGGGATCGTGTACCTGGAAGCCAATGCCGCCGGCCTGGCGGTCGTGGGCGGGCGTTCGGGCGGGGTTGAGGACGCCGTCGTCGATGGTGAAACCGGACTTCTCGTCGACCCCGAAAGCGTGGCCGACACCGGGGCGGCCTTGCTGCGCCTGTTGTGCGACACCGAGCTCCGGACCCGCCTGGCGACCCAGGGCCGCGTCCGGGCCGCCCACGATTTCAGCCCGACCGTCCAGGCACAGCGCCTGTGGGAGGCATGCCCGTGACGGCGGTGCCGGTACTGCACGTAATCACGCGACTTGACCGCGGTGGCTCTGCCGACAATACCCTGTTGACGGCGGCTCGGTTGAGCCGGGAACGCTTTGCCGTGAGCCTGGCCACGGGGCCTAGTCCCCAAGCCGGCGGCGCGGCTTGGGAGGAAGTGCGGGGGCGCGGACTGCCGGTGCTGGCCGTGCCACACCTGGTGCGGCCGCTGCGACCGCTGGCTGATGTTCGGGCCCTGCGCGAACTGGTGGCGCTGATGCGCCGTGGCCGCTACCGCCTGGTGCACACCCATACGTCCAAAGCCGGTTTCCTGGGCCGCCTGGCGGCCGCGCTGCTGCGCGTACCGGCCGTGGTCCATACGCCCCATGGGCACGTCTTCTACGGGTACCATGGCCGGCTGCTGACGGCACTCTTCGTCGGCGCGGAGCGTTGGGCCGCGATCCACACCGACAGGCTGGTGGCGCTGACACCGCGCGAGGTCCGCGATCACCTGGAGCTGGGTATCGGGACGGCGGCGCGGTTCCGCGTCGTTCACAGCGGCGTGGACCTGGAGGCGCTGGCGGTGGACGCGGGTACCGGGCTTCGGACACGCGCTGAACTGGGGCTGCCGGCGAGCAGTGTCGTGGTGGGTACTGTTGGCCGGTTGACGGCGGTCAAGGGCCAGGTCGATCTGGTGGCCGCGGTGGCGGCGCTGGGCGATCCCCGGATCCGGTTGCTGCTGGTTGGCGACGGCGAAGAGCGGGCTTCGCTGACGGCCCGGGCGGCCGCGCTGGGAGTGCGTGACCAGGTCTGTTTCGCGGGATGGCGTGCCGACGTGCCGCGGCTGCTGGCGGCCATGGACATCTTCGTGCTGCCATCGTACAACGAGGGCATGGGACGGGCATTGGTCGAAGCCATGGGGAGCGGGCTGGCCGTGATCGCCACGGCGGTGGGGGGCGTGCCTGCGGTGGTCGACAGCGGCGTCGACGGCCTGTTGGTGCGGCCCCGGGCTCCCAGCGAACTGGCGGCGGCGATCGCCCTGCTGGCCACCGACCCGGCCGGGCGTCAGCGCCTGGGGTTGCAGGCGCGCGTCAAGGCGCAGCACTTCTCCGTGGCGGCCATGGTGCGGGCCATCGAGACCATGTATGTGGAACTGATCGAGGAGAAGCAACGTGCAGCGACAGCGCCCATCTGACGCGGGATGTAGCCGGCTATGCGTCTGGTTCGCGGGGTTGGCCCTGGCCTTGGCGATGCCGAGGCCGGCACTGCCCCAAGGTGACAGCGGCTACCTGCCCCTGCGCGCGGCGTTCCACGTGCACTCCAGTTTCAGCACCGGCGCCCAGTCGCTGGAAGAGATCGCGGCCCTGGCCCGGTCGCGTCACGTGGATGTCGTCATTCTGGGCGACCCGGATATCCTGTCGGTGCAGTACGGTGCGCCTTTCCTGCGACGGCTGCTGCGCTTCGGCCGCCAGGAGCGCGCTGTGCTTTCCGACTACTCGGCCGCGGCCTACCTGGCCGAGATCGAGCGTGTAAACGCCGCCTTTCCTGGCGTGGTCCTGGTTGACGGGATGGAGTCGGCGCCGTTCTACTACTGGGAAGTGGACGCGCTGGCCGGGCGCTGGGTAGTGCACAACTGGAACAAGCATCTGGTCAGTGTCGGCCTGGGGCGGCCCGAATTTTACCGCCGCCTACCGGTGATAGACAGCGGCAATCTCGGCGTGTGGCACTGGACCAGCCTCCTGGCCCTCTGGCCCCTGCTCGGTCTGGCGTACGGGTGGGTGGCGCGGCGTCGCCACCCCCGGTGGGTGCTCTACCCCGTGATGGGTATCGCGGTGCTGGCCCTGGTCAACAACTTCCCGTTCACCGTGCCGCTGTGGGATGCGTACCACGGCGACCTGGGCGCGGCCCCCTATCAACGCTACATAGACTATGTGCGCGAGCGGGGCGGACTGGTCTTCTGGGCCCACCCGGAGAGCCGTTCCACACTGCCCCCGGTGGAGCTCCTCGGTGGTCGCGTGCGCGTCACCAGCCAGACATCGCCGCACGCCGAGGATCTGCTGAACACGGATCGGTACACGGGTTTCGCTGCCCTGTACGGGGACCGTGCGGTGGCAGTGGAGCCCGGGGGAGTCTGGGACCAGACCCTGCGGCAGTACCTCGACGGCGAACGGCCACGTCCCGTATGGGGCGTCGGCGAAGCCGACTACCACGGCGAGGATCCCGCCCGTCACCTGCGCCTGGACGATATCTTGACCGTGGTGTGGGCGCGCCAGCCAACGGCGGCGGCGGTGCTGGAGGCGTTGCGCGCCGGTCGCTGCTACGCGGTTCGCGGCGCCGACTCCTGGTTGACGCTGGACGGCTTCACGGTGTCGACCCGACTGGGCCAAGGGGAGACGGGCGCCACGGTGCCGTCTGCCGGGCAGGTCCGCGTTCACGCCACCGTTGGGCGTTACGACGGCGGCGCGGAACCCGTGGAGGTCCGCCTGGTGCGCGGCGGACAGGTGATCGAGCGTCTCAGCGGCACCACGCCCTTCACCGTGGGGCGCGTCGAGGCGGCGCTGGCCCCTGGTGAGAAGACATGGTACCGGCTGTTGGTGCAAACCCCGTCGTCGCGCCTGGTCAGCAACCCCATCTTCGCCGTCGCGGAGGCGCCGTGATCGTCGCCGTGCATCAACCTCAGTTCATGCCCTGGTTGGGTTACTTCGACAAGATGGACCAGGCCGACTGCTTTGTCGTCCTGGACGTGGTCCAGTTCAAGAAGAATGAGTGGCAGAACCGGAACCGCATCAAAGCCGTCAGCGGCCTGCAGTGGCTGACGGTGCCCGTGCTACATCAGTTCCCGTCGCGGTTACTGGACGTGCAGGTGAACCGCGCCGTCCGCTGGCAACACAAGCACCTGCAGGCGCTGCGCACCAACTACGCCCGGGCTCGGGCCTGGGCCGCGGTCTGGCCGGAGGTGGAGAGCCTGTACGCCGCCGATCCGACCGGTCTGGTGGCGGCTAACCTGGCCTCAGTGGAATGGCTCCGGCGCCGCCTGGACGTGAACACGCCCGTGGTCCGCGCTTCGGCCATGGTGCTGCCTGAAGAGCCCACGGCGCGT
The DNA here is from genome assembly GCA_903893785.1 of uncultured Gemmatimonadota bacterium. Taxonomy (GTDB): domain Bacteria; phylum Latescibacterota; class UBA2968; order UBA8231; family UBA8231; genus CAITNQ01. Next base: position 18,217 of record CAITNQ010000238.1, on the reverse strand, counting down.
CTGGTGGCGATCTGCCGGACCGTGGGCGCTGATGCCTATCTGTCCGGTGCCGATGGCCGTACCTACATGGACCTGTCGCAGTTCGCCGCCGCCGGTATCGACGTGGTCTTTCAGCACTACCAGCCCGAGCCGTACCCGCAGCTGTTCGGCGCCTTCGCGTCGCACCTGTCCGCTGTCGACCTGGTGCTCAACTGTGGCGACGAAGCGGGTGACATTCTCCGGCGTGGCCGCCGACCACTGGAAACCGCCTGAACGGAGACAGACCATGCGCATTCTGGCCATTGGCGCTCACCCCGACGACCTGGAGTACGGCTGCGGCGGCGCCCTGTTGCGGCACGTCCAGCGCGGCGACCAGGTCCATCTGGCCATCGTCACCGACGGCAGCCAGGGCGGTGATCCCGAACTGCGCCGGCAGGAGCAGCGCGAGGCCGCCCGCATTCTGGGTGCTGCGGACGTGCGCTTCATGGCCTATCCCGACACCCGTTTCGAGTGCAACCGCGAAACCATCGCCGCCATCGAGGGCGTCGTCCGTGGCGTGGACCCCGGGATCGTCTACACGCACTACGTCGACGACACGCACCAGGACCACCGCCAGGTGGCTCGGGCCGTGGTCCCGGCGGCCCGTTCGGTTCCCAGCCTGCTGCACTTCGAGGGCTTGTCGTCAAACGGCTTCTCACCGAGCGTTTTTGTCAACGTGGGGCGCGTTCTGCACCAGAAGCTGGCCGCCCTGGAAGCCCACGTATCGCAGGTGGCGAGGACCAACATCGAAGGCATGAGCATCCTCGACATATCACGCGCGGCGACCAGTTTCCGCGGCATTCAAGGGCGGGTACGGCACGCTGAAGGGTTCGTGCCCAGCCGCTACTTCATCGAGTTGTAGCCACGCCCGCCCGCGCCGGCGCTGCTGCCCGTAACCACGCGAACCCGGTTCGCACCACCACGGAGAATCTCCATGCACGTGCCGATGAACGACCTGCAGATCCAGTACCGCCAGCTCAAGCCCGAGATCGACCGGGCGCTGGCCGAGGTCATCGAGCGCTGCTCCTTCATCCAGGGCCCCCAGGTCGAAGCTTTCGAGCGCGCCTTTGCCGCGTACTGCGGCACACGCTGCTGCGTGGCGGTCAGCAACGGCACCGACGCGCTCAAGCTGGCACTGGCTGCCGCCGGCATTGGCCCGGGCGACGAGGTGATCACCACCCCCCACACCTTCGGCGCCACCGTTGAGGCCATTGTGCAGGTCGGGGCCCGGCCGGTGTTTGCCGATATCCATCCGCGCTACTTCACGCTCGATGCCGAGGCGGTCAACGCCCGGCTGACCCCGCGGACCCGGGCCCTGCTGCCGGTCCACATCTACGGCCAGACGGCCGACATGGCGGCGCTGTGGCAGGTGGCCCAGGCCCATGGCCTGACCGTGATCGAGGACGCGGCGCAGGCTCACGGGGCGCGTTACCGCGGGCAGCGTGCGGGTGCCCTGGCCCTGGCGGGCTGCTTCAGCTTCTACCCCGGCAAGAACCTCGGCGCGTACGGGGACGCCGGCGGGATTACCACCGACGACGAAAACCTTGCGGAGCGCCTGCGCCAACTGCGCAACCATGGTCAGGACCCGAAGAAGAAGTTCAGTTACAACGAAGTCGGCTACAACCACCGCATGGACGGGTTCCAGGGCGCGGTCCTGGGCGTCAAACTGCCGCACTTGGACGCCGGTAACGCTCGACGCCGGCAGCTGGCGGCTCGGTACTGCGATGGGCTACGTGGGTTGGCGCCGGTGCTGACGCCCGCCGTGGCGCCCGACTGTGAACCGGTCTACCACCTGTATGTGATCCGCGTGCCGGATCGCGAGGCGCTGGCTGAGACGCTGAAGGCAGCGAGTATTCAGACCGCGGTACAGTACCCGCATCCGCTGCATCTGACCCCGGCGTTCGCGCCCTTCGGCGCTGGACCGGGGGATCTGCCCGTGTGTGAGCAGGCCTGCCGCGAGATTCTGTCACTGCCCATGTTCCCGGAGATGACCGAGGACCAGGTTGACTTCGTTGTCGAGCAGATCCGGCGCCACTACGCGTGATCCCTGACGTACCGCATTCACGGCCAACGCTGGGCGAGGCTGAAGCCATGGCGGCGGCCCGGGTCGTGCGTGCCGGGCACCTCGCCCAAGGGCCGGAGGTGGCTGCCCTGGAGGCGGCCGTGGCAGCCGTGGCGGGCTGCCGCCACGCGGTGGCCGTGTCGTCGGGCACGACGGCGCTGCAGCTGGCCCTCAGCGCCCTTGGCCTGGGGCAAGGCGATCAGGTCATCGTGCCAAGTTACGCCTGTACCGCACTGCTGCACGCGGTCTGGGCCGTGGGAGCCCAACCGGTGGTGGCCGATGTCGACCCGGCTAGCGGCAATCTGGACGCCGAGCGCGTGCGGCGCTGCTGCGGGCCCCGGGTGCGGGCCGCCATTGTGCCTCACCTGTTCGGCGCCGCAGCGCCGGTGGCGGCCATCGCGGCTCTGGGCGTCCCTGTGGTCGAAGACTGCGCCATGGCCCTGGGTGCCACCCGCGGCGGTCGGCCGCTGGGTTCGCTCGGATCGGTGGCCGTGTGCTCCTTCTACGCCACCAAACTGGTGGCCGCGGGCGAGGGCGGCATGGTGCTGACTCACGACGCCGATCTGGCCGCCGCCGTCCGCGGGCAGCGCTCGTACGACGGCCTACCCGCGGACCGGCCACGCCTCAACGCCAAAATGACCGACCTGGCGGCGGCAGTGGCCCGCGTGCAGATGGACCGCCTGCCCGACTTCATCGCCTCTCGTCGGCGTCTGGCGGCTCGCTATGCCGCCGCCCTGGCCGGGCTGGGCCTGGCCCTTCCCGCCGCCGATACCGAGCGCGTCTGGTACCGCTACGTGGTGCAGACCCCCGACGATGCCACAGGCCTGCTGCAGGTCGTGAACCAGCGTGGCGTGGCCGCCCGCCGACCCGTGCCCAACCCGCTGCACCTCGAACTTGGCCTGCCCGACGCCCAATTCCCGGGGGCGTCGCAGGCGTGGAGGCAGAACGTGTCCCTTCCCCTGTACCCCACTCTGACCGAGAGCGAGTTCGACCGCGTGGTCGAGGCCGTCAGGCGGGCATGTTGAACGGCGGGCAGGCAGGGGCCCGTCGGGCCAGCTGGCGGCCGCGCTGGGGCCACCTGGCGGTCCTGGTTCTGGTCGTCCTACTGTCGCTGGAAGGGGTGGCGCAGCGGTTGGTCAACGCCGACCTGCGGTGGCTCTTCCTGCTGGCCCTGGCCACCGGGCTGGCCTTCGTGGCCACACCGGTAGCCGGCTGGCTGGCGCACCGCCTGGGCATCCTGGACATCCCGGGTGGCCGCAAGGCCCACGAAGCCCCCACGGCCCTGTTGGGGGGGGTCGCGGTGTTTGTGGCTTTTGCCGCCACGGTGACCCGGAACTTCAGTTTCTCGCGTGAACTGAAGGGCGTGGTCGTCGCCGGCGCGCTGGTATTCGGCATCGGCATGGTGGATGATTGGCGGGGTCTGCCGGCGCACCTGAAACTGGCGGCGCAGGTCGTGGCGGTTGCCGTGCTGGTGCAGCATGGCGTGGCCGTCAACGTTTTCCCGCCCGGTGCCTGGCAGGACGGGGCCGAATGGCTGCTGACCGGGCTGTGGGTCATCGGCGTCACCAATGCCGTCAATTTCCTCGACGGCATGGACGGTCTGGCGGCCGGCATGATGGCCATCGTCGCGGCGTTCTTCGGCCTGGCGGCCCTGCAGAACCACCACGATTTCATGGTCTATCTATCCATGCCGCTGCTGGGTGCCTGCCTGGGGTTCCTGCCCTACAACCTGCGCCCGGGGCGTCGCGCGCTGATTTTCCTGGGTGATGCCGGCAGCACCTTCATCGGGTTCACCGCCGCGGCGCTGGGCATCATCGGCGACTGGGCGGGCCAGCACGTGGCCCGGTTGCTGGTCCCCGTGCTCATCCTGGGGGTGCCCATCTTCGACATGACGTTCACCACGGTCATGCGGATCCGGGCCGGGCAGGTGCGGTCGCTGCGGCAGTGGTTGGAATTCACCGGCCGCGACCACTTCCACCATCGCCTGGCCGCCCTGCGCCTGGGTAATCTGGGCAGCGTGCTGGTCATCTACATCGTCACGCTCTGGCTGGGGCTGTCGGCGCTGGCGCTCAAGAACGCGGCCGGCCTCGCCGCCCTCCTGCAGGTCGGCGAGGCCGTGGTGGTCTTCGTGATGATGGCCTTCTTCATGGTCTTCGTCCCGCGCCAGTACGACCAGATCGATCGTCAACGCCGGGACAACGACACCCGATGACCGGCTACAGCAGTCCCTTCTGCCGCAGCAGACGGCGCACCTGGCGGCGGCCGGACGCATCGAGGCGGGCGCCCGTGTCGCGCACCGGTCCGCCCGCCAGCCCGAGCATTTCCAGGCCCCCCTTGAGCATCGGCGTGCCCAAGGCGCCGCGCATATCGGTCAGCGGCTCGAACCAGTCGCGCCACTCCATGGCCTGCTGCCATCGGCCGGCCAGGGCCGCGTCGTGCAGCGCGATGGAGGCGGCCAGGGTGATGTTGGCCATGCCGGTGGTAAAACCGACGGCACCTGCCAGGTAGTAGTAAGGGACCATGTTCTCGCTGCCGCCAGTGACGATGGGCAGTCGTCCACCGGTCAGGCGCACGCCGGTCCGCACCCAGTCAACGGCGTTGCTCTCCTCCTTCACCGCCACCACATTGGGCAGTTGTTCCAGCCTGGCGATCAGCCCGGCCGAGAGCAGCTGTGCCGGGGCGCGGAAGGGCAGCATGCCGATATCGATAGCCCGCGCGACGGCTCGATGGCGCTCCCACAGAGCCGCTTCACCGCGCTTGACTTCGGGCGGATGGGGCATCACCAGGACCGCATCAACCCCAGCGGCCTGGGCCTGCTCGGCCATCTTCACCGCCGTCCGGGTCGGGCCCCCCACGCCTAGGATGACGCGGCATCGACCACCGGCGCCGGCCGCCGCCGCACGGCCTAGCTCCACTACTTCGGCCGGTCGCAGCGAGTGGAATTCGCCTGAACCGCCGCAGATCACCAGCATGCGGTCGCCGGCGATGCCGGCGAAGTGGCGGGCATTGCCCTCCATGCCGACCAGGTCGGGCACGAACCGATCGCGGCGATCGCGCACATCCAGGAATGGCGTCATGACAAACACGAAAACGCCGCGCGCGGCGAAACGTTGGCGCAGGTCCTGAACCGCCGGAAGACGAGCCATCGAACCCTCCTTGTCGAATGGGCAGCCGGTTCAGCTTCGCGGCTGCTGCAACCAGGCCGGCAACTCGTCCTCGCTCTTGCCGTTGTAGGTGCACCGTTCGTACGGGCACTCGCTGCAGACGCCTTTCAGACCCGCCACCGGCGGTTCTCCCTTGACGGCCTCCACGGCGGCGATCGCCTGTCGCACCTCGGCCTCGTCGCCCTCAGAGATCAGGATCACGGCGCCCTCGGACCCGCCGATGCCGCCCGAGGCCACGTGCACGGTCTCGACCCCGGCGAGAATCTCAAGAGCCTGGATCTCGGTCACGACGATGCCGTTGCTCAGGCAGTACATGCCGAAGTTGGCCCCCATCGAGTAATCGAGCGTCTTGGCTCCCGCCCACCGGGCGGCCTCAGGTACCGACGGCACCAGTTTCTCCAGGCCGACCGGGAAGATGTACTTCATGCCCGTGGAGGTCATGTACCCGATGGTGGCCGCCACGGTGCCGCCGTCGAAACCGGAGGTGATCACGCCAACCTGGCCTTCCGGATCCACTGCGTTGGCACCCTTGATCAGCACGGTGTCCAGGTGGAAATCCTCAAAAACCTGCTTCAGCGTCAGACTGACCACCTGGCCCCGGTGCAGGACCAGAGGAATGGCCTTCTCGCGGCTGGCCGGCGGGGTGACGCACACGACGCGGTTGACGCTGGTACCGGCCGTGTAGCACTGGGGCTGCACCGACACCCCTGCCAGTTCCTGGGCGATGAACGCGTTGGTGGTGCCGCCGACCACGCAGACATAGGCGTTCTGCAGGGCTCGCTGCACCTCCGGCAGCTTGACCACCGCACGGGCAATCAGCCGTTTGGACTCGGCGGGCGTCAGGACAAACATGGCCTTCATGGTAGATCCCTTTCGCGACAGCGGATGGCCACCCAGCGGCCACGACCAGAGCCGTGGTCGGGGCGGGACGCCGGCCAAATAAGCTGGCGTTCGGCTGCGGCTGCAAGGGCCCTGACCCCGTCGGCGGCGGCGATCGCGGGCCGATGTGGGCCCGGTCTCGGACGCTTGACATCCCCCGGGTCGACCCTCTAGTTCGTCTGACGGCAGGTCCCCGACTCCCGTCTGGCGGGTGGCGCCAGGGCCAGGGTCCACGGGGGGCCTGTTTGCAGCGAGGAGTAACCGTGAAGCGGATCGTCGCATTCATCCGGCCGTTCCGGCTGGATGCAGTCAAGCAGGCCTTGGCCGAGGTGGGGGTACTCGGCCTGTCGGCCAGCGAGGTGCGCGGCTTCGGGCGCCAACGGGGGCACACCGAGGTCTACCGCGGTGCCGAGTACCGGCTCGACTTCTTGCCCAAGATCCGCCTGGAGCTGGTGGTCGCCGACGACTACCTGGACGCCGCTGTCGACGCCATCCTCACTGGGGCGCGGACGGGCCAGCCGGGCGACGGCAAGGTGTTCGTGTCCGAGGTTCTCGAAGCCATCCGAGTTCGCACGGGCGAGACCGGCGAGAACGCCCTCTGAACAGGGGGGGCATGCGAGCCGTCTGGCGGCCCGGGGCCGCCGGTGACGAAGCCATGGTGGCCCTGGCCCGGGAAGCGCTCAGCTGCCCGGCCGCGGCCGCCGGCCGGTTGCTGTCCCGCCTGGGGTTCAGCCAGCCCGAGGTGGCGGTCCAGACCCTGGACCGCCTGGCGGGGGTACCGCAGTTCCTCATCCCGCTGCCGGCGCCCATGCTGGTGGAACTGGCGCTGGCCGGCAACGCGGACCAGGGACTGCGCCACCTGGACCGCTATGTATCGGCTACCGGTACTCGCAGCGGCCTGTATGCCCGGCTGGAGACGGAGCCCGCCTTCGCCGAAGGGTTGGCGCAGCTGCTGTGCAGTAGCAACTTCCTCGCCGACATCCTGGTCCGCGACCCGGAGCAGCTGTACCCGCTGTTCGAGGACGAAGGCGGCCTGGCGCGTGCCCCGGGCCGCAGCGAACTGCGCCAGACGCTCCACCGCCAGGCCGGCCAGGGCCCTTTGGAGGCGTGGCTGGAACGCCTGCGCCGCGCTCACCGCCGTCAGCTGCTGCGTCTGGGAGCGGCCGCCGTGCTGGCCCGGCAATCCGTGATTCGCACCGGCCGCGACCTGTCGGCGCTGGCGGACGCGGTGCTGGCCTTGGTGCTCGAACGGCTGCGGACGGATCTGGAGGCGCGTCACGGCCGACCGCGAGGTGCCGCCGGCCAACCCGCGCAGTTCGTCGTCATCGCCCTGGGCAAACTCGGCGGCGAGGAACTCAACTACAGCTCGGACATCGACCTGATGTTCGTGTACGACGAAGAGGGGACCACCGACGGCCGGTTGCCGGTGACCAACGGCGAATTCTTCACCCGGCTGGGTGCTGGCCTGGTGCAGGCACTGACCGCCACCACGGCCGAAGGGTTCTTGTACCGGGTCGACATGCGTTTACGCCCCGAGGGTTCTTCCGGGGCGTTGGTGCGCTCCCTGCGGGCCTGCTGGACGTACTACGAAACCCGCGGCGAGCTGTGGGAGCGCCAGATGCTGATCAAAGCGCGCACGGCAGCGGGATCGGCACGTCTGGGCGCCCGGTTCCGGCGCCTGCTGGTGCCGTTCGTGTACCCGGCTAGCCTGGACGTGCGCCCGCAAGACGAGATTGCCCGGGTCAAGCGGCGCATCGAGGCCCGCGTCCGGCAACGAGGCGCCGGCCGACTCGACCTCAAGCTGCATCCGGGCGGAATCCGCGACATTGAGTTTGTCGCGCAGTGCCTGCAGTTGCTGCACGGCCGAGCCGACCTGCGCGTGCGCCTGGGCGACACGCTCCGGGCCCTGCAGCGCCTGCGCCGCCTCGGGGCGCTGCGCGCGGACGAGGTGACGGTACTCAGTCGGGCTTACCTGTTCTTTCGCCGGCTGGAGAACCTGATCCAGGCCATCGACGGTCAGCAGACCTGCGCCCTGCCGGCTGAGCCGGCGCTGCAGTGTGCGCTGGCACGTCGTTGCGGATTGCCGGACGCCGACGCCCTGCTGGCCCTGATAGACGGGCACCAGCAGCGGGTGCGGCGCATCTACGACAGCATCTTCACGGCCCCGGCGCCAGCGGTCGCGGGTTGGGACTGGCTCCTGGAAGCCGAGCCGGGCGCGGCGGCGGCAGCAACGGCCCTGGAGCGGGCCGGCCTCGTCGACGGCGAGGCCGCCCACCGACAGCTCCTTCGCCTAGCCGGCGCCTCTATCCTTTACAGCCAGTCGCGCCAACCGCTGGCCGAGCTGCTGCCAGACCTGCTGGCCTCGTTGGCCGCGGCTCCCGATGCCGATGGGTGCCTGCTCCGTCTGGCGCGCCTGGTGGAAGCCTACGGCGCGCCTGGGTCTTTCCTGGAGATGATGGCACAGCGTCCGGCTTTCCGGCGCCTGGTGATGGCGCTGTGCGGGGCCAGCCGCTTCCTGTGCGAGTTGATGCAGCGCGACCCCGGACTGATCGAGGGCCTGGTGGCCGGGCCGCTCCAACCCGCCGCGGACGAACCCCCGGCCACAGGGTCCGTTGGACCGGCGGCGCTGGCGGCGTGGCGTAACCACCAACTCCTGCGTTGGGGAGCGCTTGATCTGCTCGACCTGGCGGCCCCCGAGGAAGTGGATGCAGGGCTCAGCGAGTTGGCGGCCACGGTCCTGGCCAGCGTGCTCGACCGCACTTGGGGCGCTCTGGTGCGCCGCCACGGCCGGCCCGCAGACGGAGCCGGCCGCCCGGTAGGTGTCGTGTGCCTGGCAGCCGGCAAACTGGGCGGGCGCGAACTGGATTTCGGTTCCGACCTGGATGTCTTCTTCGTGTACGGCCGCGAGGGCACGGCCCGCCGGGGCCATCAGACCAACGGGCAACTGGTCGCCTCCCTGGTGCAGCAGACTATCCGCGAACTCCAGGAACAGCGCCTGTACCAGGTGGACGCGAGGCTGCGGCCTGAAGGCGTCAGTGCGCCCTTGGCGGTGTCCCTGGCGGGCTACCGCCGTTACCTGTCCACCCGGGCCTCAGCGTGGGAGCGACTGGCCCTTTCGCGGGCCCGCGTCGTCTGGGGCGACGCGGACCTCGGACGACAGGTGCACCGCGCCATCGAAAGGTTTGTTTACCTTCGTCCGGTGGACGATGCCCTGGTAGACGAGATGGTTGGCATCCGCCGACGCATGGAACCCCGCGGCGAGACGGGGCGGCCGCCGCGAACCAACGTCAAGCGGGGCGCCGGCGGGTTGGTCGACATCGAGTTCGTTGCCCAGTTGCTGCAACTGCAGCATGGAGGTCGCTGCCGCGACCTGCGCTGCACCGGCACCCGGCAGGCACTGCATCGACTGATGGAACACGGTCTGGTGCCGGCCGCCGAGGGCGATGCGCTGCTGGCGGCCTACGAACGCCTGCGGTCGGTCTCGCGCGCCATGCGCATCGACACCGACCGCGGCGAGGAGGACCTGCCCGATGGTCGTGAATTGGATGCCCTGGCCCGGGCCCTGGGGCAACCCGACGGCCAGACACTGCGCCTGGAGTTGCACGAGTTGATGGTCGCGACGCGACAGCATTTCACCGGTTTCTTCGCCCGCGCCGCTGCCACTGGGCGGGGTGATGACAGGGGTGAGCAATGAACCGTATGCAGCTGGCAAGCCGGATCGGCGCTGGTCTGGTGGGTGTGGTGTTGCTGGTCTCCGGGGCCGTCAAGGCCTGGGAACCCGTGTTGTTCTTCTGGGAAGCCGTGCCCTACACGCAGTTGCTGGGGCTGAGCGGACTGTGGCGTGAGGTGGCCACTGTCGCGGTCGTCCTGGCGCCGGGCGAGTGCGTTCTGGGTGTCGGGCTGCTGGCCAACTGGCAGCGCCGTTGGCTGCCGCTGGCAGCGCTGGCGCTGCTGGTTTTCTTCTGCGGCCTGACTGCCTACGCCTGGTACTCAGGGGCGACGGCTGACTGTGGCTGTTTTGGTTCGCTGGTGCGGCGCAGCCCGGGAGAAGCCGCGGTTGAGGACGGCCTGCTGGTCCTGGTGCTGAGCCTCTCCTGGTGGGCCGGGCGGGGGACGGTCGCGATGCCGCGGGCTGGGTGGCTCGTCGCGGCGGCGGCGGTCGCGGCAACCGGGGCCACACTGGTGGGTTTCCTGCCGCAGATCGAGCGTTTGGACAAGTCCGACTTGCTGCCGGGCGTGCGCCTGCGCGGGCTGGAGGTGGACGGCCTGGCCGTGAACCTCATGCAAGGCGACCTCCTCGTCGAACTGATGAACCCCAAGTGTGGCCACTGCATCGATGCGGTGCCGACGCTTAACCAGCTGGTCGCCGCCGGCGACTTGCCGCGCCTGATTGCCCTGACGAGTTTTGCCCGGGAGAGCCCGGACGTGGCCGATTTCGTGCGGGAGCATCAGCCGGAGTACCCCATTGGCAGCGTGTCGCGCACGGACTTCTTCCGCCTGACCTGGAAGCATGGCTTCCCGCGATTGGCCCTCATCCGTGACGGCGTGGTGCGGCAGGTGTGGGAGCGCGACAGCTTCCCGAAGCCGGATGAGGTGCGTGCTGCCCTGGTCGCGTCACCGTGAGGGGCTCTGAACCGCGGCGCCGTCCCGGCGGGCTACGCCCGTCGCGGCCGTGGTGCCGGTCGGCGCTCGGGCCCGTGGCTTGCTTTCTGTGGAGGTGATGGATGGACGGTGGGAATCCTCTGCGCGTGCGGCTGTTCGGCTACGGCATGCCCTACCAGGTGCAGTGGGCTGCCGACGGCACAGTGGTCCCGCTGGCCGTCGATCCGGCCGCTGAAGCCGAGCGGCTGGCCGACGAGTTGACTGACCCGCCGGCTCCACCGCGGGCGGCCCAGGACCCCTCAGTGTGGGCCGTGTCGATGCCTTTCGGGCGGTGCGGCGTGGACGGGCTGCCGCGGGAGTACCTGCTCCCCCTGCAGGTCGAGGAGGCGTACCTCGACGTGCTGGCGCCGGAAGGCCCCTGCCAGCACGCCCTGGTCGAAGGGGCAGTGGTTCGCGTGGTGCCCGGCACGGTGATCCGGTTACGCGCCCGGCCACGCCCGGGCCGTCGCGTCCTGGTGGCCTTCCAGACCGAAGATCGGACGCCCTTGCTGGGCAACGCGGCGCCCCTGCTCCTTAGCGGCGAACTCCCCGCTGCATACGCCCAGCGACTGGTGCGTTGCCACGGCGACTTTGCGGCACTGCAGGCCCGCGCATTGGCGGACCCGGCTGCTTACCGGGCAGACCTGCAGGCTTTTTTCAGCACCATGGCTGCCCGCCTGGCCGAGCAGTCCGAGGTGGCACCCACTCAGGCGCGGGCCCGCGCCGAAGGCAGTTACCGCGACGACGACCCGTTGCCCCTGTTTGCCGGCCAGGCCGCGTTGCTGTCGCCCGCTGTGCTGACCCGTATCCGCGCCCGGGAAGACGGTCTTTTCCGCTTCCCGGGCATGTTCGGCGCCGTGGCCAGCCTGGGCAAGCTCCTCGACTGACCGGCGTTCGACCGGCTGGCGCCAGGCCCCGGCAACGGCGCGTCTGGTAGCCCGGCCATCTGGCACTGGCTGCGCCGCGAAGGGCGATCAGGGCCGCTGTCCGACCCGTCGGCGCAGGTACGCCAGGCTGCGGCCGCGGCTGGCTGCTAGGTGGGCGTTAGCCTGTTCGTCGCCGTCCAAATGATCTAGCATCAGGCGCCCCTCGGCGGCGCAGATCTCGTCGTGGCCTGGCAGGACCTCGCGCAGCAGGAACAGCGCGTACTGCACGAGACGGCGGGGGCCGTAGACGCGGACCGACTCCTGTGCCATGGCCTCCACGGCGACACTCCGGCCGGCGCGAATGGCCGCGCCAATGTCGTCCAACGACGCCGAGGGGCTGAAGACCACCGTTCGGTACCAGCCGAAAAGGTCGCTGTTGTCACAGCCGTGGGCATCACTGACGCCGACGATGGGGAGGGTGCGGCCCTTGGCGGCCTCCTCGTGGTAACGGGCCACCTGCAGAGTGTTGGAGTCGACTTCGTGCCGGTAATACCCCCCGATCACTTCGTAGGCGTCGAACGGTTGCCGGGCGAAGATCGCCGCGGTCACCTCGGCGCTGGGAGTGTAGCCCGATCGTACGTGCCAGTACGGGTGGCAGAAGATGCCCAAGCCACCGTGGCTGCGGATCTGCTGGAACACCCACACACACGAGGCCACCTGTTGCCGCGCTGTTGCGCTCAGGCCAGGGCCCAGGGAGGCGGCTAGCTGGCTTACTTCGGCGTCGTACCGGGGGCGCTCGCTGGCGATCATCTCGTTGACGCTGTGCCGAGCGCCGAAGCTGACCATGTGCACTGGGTTGTCAGGAGGGTGGATCTCCTCGCCGCGGCAGATCAACAGGTCCAGCGGCAGGCCGGCGAAGGCCTCCTGGGCCTCGATCGACGGCGCATACTGACCGTGGTCAGTCAAGGCCATGAAGTCCAGGCCGATGCGGCGACAGGAGGCGGCGACGAACTCCGGTGATTCGCGCCCATCCGAGTGGTGGCTGTGCATGTGCATATCGCCCTGCAGGGGAAGCAGCCCGTACAGGTCGTCGGTTACCGCATACACCGGGAACCGCAGTCGGGGCCAGGCGGCTTCGTCGCCTGTGGTGCTTACCTCCACCAGGTAGTGTTGTTCTTCGCCGAACTCGTGGGCAAATGACAGCGTGCCTTCGTGGGCGCGGACGGTAACCCGCGCCTGCGGTTCGCCGCCGCTGTCGGCCGGCATGTGCTCGGCGGCGAAGACCGATACCGCGAACTCGGCATCGGGCGCCAGGACCCGGTGGCGGTACCTGGGTTTGAGGTGAATGGTGGCCCGGCTGCCGGCGCGCACCACGCGGGGCCAGATGTCGAAGAAGCGGTTCTCGTGGGTCACCTGCAGCATGGGAACTCCCTCCGTCGGGTCAGGATGCCAACCGAGGCACGCCGGGCGTGTCCGGAGCCCTGCGGTGGGCCGGCATACCGGTAACTGGGCGTCGGTACGGCCGGGATCGCTGGCGGCCCATCGCCGGCGCCGTTGGTGCCGCCGCGGGGTTCCCCGGGCGTCACCGCAGTGCCTATATTGTCCCGAGCCATTCCGGCCGCGGCAAGGGCCGGGGCCGGCGGCGCCCCAACGGTCGCCGTTTCCCTCCTGCGAGTCCGCGCAGTCCGCGTAAGGCCTGCCCCCACGGCTGTGGCCAGGACGAACTGCGGCGGCGGGGTTACCTATGCAATACGTTCGGCTGGGGCAGACCGGGGTACGCGTGTCGCGCCTGTGCCTGGGAACGGCTTTCCGCGCCCATCTCGACGAGGAGGTGGGGGTCCGCGTGGTGGCCCGCGCTCTCGACCTGGGCTGCACCTTCATCGATTGCGCCAACACCTACGGTGGCGGCCGTTCCGAGCGCATCGTCGGCCAGGCCATTCGCGGCCGCCGCGATGACCTGGTGCTGGCGACCAAAGTCTGTTCGGCCATCGGCCCCGGGCCCAATGATCGCGGGCTGTCGCGGTTCCATGTCCTGCGCGAGATCGAGCGCAGCCTGACCCGCCTGGGCACTGACCACATCGACCTTTATTACCTCCATACCGTGGACCCGGACACGCCGCGCGAGGAAACCCTGCGCGCCATGGAAGACGCGGTCCGTCAAGGGAAGGCGCGGTACGTCGGCGCCTCCAACTACCCGGCCTGGGAGGTGGCGGACCTGGTCTGGCAGGCCCGGGCCCAAGGTTGGGACGCCATCCGCTGCCTCCAGGACCAGTACAACTTGCTGTGCCGGCGGCACGTGGAGACCCAGCTAGTACCGGTCTGCCAGGCCTACGGCTTGACGCTGGTCACCTACAGCGCCCTGGCGGTAGGGTTGCTGAACGGCCAGATACGTCGCGGCAGTCCGGTGCCGGACACGGCCGCCTGGAACCCGGCTCACCTTGAGCGCGTGCTCACGCCCCGCTGCCAGCAGGTCATCGACACCGTCGTTGCCGTCAGTCGTGAGCAGGCTTGCACCCCGGCCCAGGTCGCCATCGCCTGGCTCCTGCAACGCCCCTTCCTCACGGCGCCGATCATCGGCCCCGACCTGCCTGAGCAGGTCGATGAGGCGTTCGGCGCGTTGGCGGTGGAGCTGGCCCCTGAACAGCGGCAGCGGCTGGATGCCGTATCGCAGTGGGCCGAACCACCGGAGTACCTGTAGCGCCCAAGGCGCGACCGTGCCGCCCGGCCCGGCTGGCCCGGCGAACAGGACGCAGACCCTGTCCGAGTGAGGAATGACGTGAGCGACGACCCCGCCTCGCCCAGCGACAACCGTCCGGGCCCCAGTCTGGTGCTGCGGCTGTTGCGCTCAGCCGTGGTGGGACTGGCGGCGGGTTTCGGCCTGCTGTGGGCCATGGGCCGGACGCCTGAGGGGTACGACCTGCCGGTGGCCGTGGGCGGTATGGTGCTGCTCGTGGTGGGCCTGGCCGTGCGTCGTTGGTTGACGCAGCGCCGCCCCTGAACGCCGACTGGCGCATGGACCATCGTCCAGTCCGGCACGCCCGGGGGCGACGAACCGCCGCCACGACGTGGCTCGGTCCGGACCGATCACCCTTTGCTTACCCCCGATAACCAGGAGGAACTCGATGTACCGGATTGGCGAACAGGAACTGGGCCGGCTGCGGCGATTGTTCGAGAGCGGCCGGATCTTCCGCTACGGTCAGGGATGCGAGTGCGACCGCTTCGAGCGCGATTGGGCCCGGCACAGCGGCACGCGCTACTGCCGCATGACGCGCAGCGGCACCTCGGCCCTGTACACCGCTCTGGTGGGCTTGGGCGTCGGGCCCGGCGACCAGGTGATCGTGCCCTCCTACACCTACATGGCCACGGCGCTGGCCGTGCTTTCGGCCGGCGCGATTCCGGTCATCGCCGATGTCGACGAGTCGTTGACGCTCTCGGCCGCGGATGTCGAACGACGCCTGACGGAATACACGCGGGCCATCATCCCGGTGCATATGGTAGGTCTGCCCTGCGACATGGATGGAATCATGGATCTGGCGCGTCGGCGCGACCTGCTCGTCCTGGAAGATGCCTGCCAGGCAGTGGGTGGTGGCTATGCCGGCAAGGCCCTGGGGGGCATCGGCCACGCCGGCGCCTTCAGCTTCAACTTTTTCAAGAACATGACGTGTGGCGAAGGCGGGGCTTTCGTCACTAGCGACGAGCGGACCTACCAGCGCGGCTCGGTGGCCGTCGACTGCTGCTCTTTCTACTGGAACCCGGACGAGAAGCGCGAGGATCTGCAGTTTGCCGGCCACAACTACCGTGGGTCCGAGGTCGAGGGGGCCATCCTCAACGTGCAGCTCAAGCGCATCGACAAGATGCTGGCCACCATGCGGGAGCACAAGAAGGAACTCCTGCAGGTGGGGCTCGACGCCGGGCTGCAATCAGTCCGCAACAACAGCCTGGACTACGAGTGTGGCACGCACCTGGGCTTCCTGTTCGGCTCGGAAGCCGCCGCGCGGACCTTTTCCCAAGGGCTGCGTGAGGCTGGGGTGGGCTCTTTCCTGCCCATGGACACCGGGCGCCACGTGTACACGCGCTGGGACCCGATCATGCGTTACCAGGGCGCCCACCATCCGGCCCTGGATCCATTTAAGATTGCCGCCAACCGCAAGGCCCGGGTCCGCTACACCGAGGGCATGTGCCAGGCCTCGCTGGACATCCTCAACCGCGCCGTGCTCGTGCCCATGCACCCGAACAACAGGAGATCAAGGGTCCGCCAGATGGCCCGGGCCATCCGCACCGCGGCGACGGCGTGACCCGGGTCCTGCGGGCTGAGCCCGCCGCGACATCCGCGTCCACCTCGGACCGTCGCCGATCCATGCGGTTGTTGACCATCGCCTGGCTGCTCGGGGCCGTGGTCGGGGCCGCCGCGGCGCCCGCCGCCGACATGCCGGGGCAGCTGCAGTGGGAGGGACGCTTCGTCGAGGTCGACGACACGCGGCTGTTCTGCCGCTTGGCGGGTAACGGCCCCGCATCGGTGCTGTGCCTGGCCGGCGGCCCGGGCATCGCCTTCCGGGGTGATGAAGCTGAATGGCTGGCCCTGACGCGCGCCGCGTCCGTGTGCCTGCTCGACCTGCGCGGCACGGGTTTCTCCGATCGGTTGGTGGCCCTGGACCGTGGGTCGGTGGAGCAGGACATCGCCGATATCGACGCCGTCCGACGCGGGCTCGGATGGGGGCCCACGGTCTTGTGTGGCCAGTCCTACGGTGCCAAGCTGGCGCTGCGGTACGCGTTGGCCCACCCGGAGGCAGTGGCGGGCCTGGTGCTGTGCGATTACCTGCCCGCCAGCGCCCTCGGGCCCAACCCAGAGCCGACCGCCGACAGCCTGGACCGGGCCCTGGCGCAGCGCGAAGCAGTGCTGCTGTCGCGGTATCCGGAACTGCGGCGGCCTCTGGGGACGGTGCTCGCCGATCACCCGTCGGCGGTGCGTCAGGCAGCCTTCGACACCCTGACCCGGGCGGCGCGCTGGCGAGCCTTTGCCGGCGAATTCATGGTCCTGGCGGACCGGCGTCAGGCGCCTGTCTGGGAACGGTCCAGGCTCGAGGCGGCTGCGGTTCATCCCCTGGCCGCCCAGGCCGACTTCGAGGTCCTCATCGCCCACGTCGCCAACGGTCTGCGCGAGCCCTCGGAGAGCGAGATCGACCAGCTGCGCCGCTTGGGCCTGCCGACGCTGGTGGTGGCCGGCCTGGGAGCCCTGATGCCGGATGCCCGGGCGGTGCGGGCCCGCCTTCAGGAGGTGTGGCCTCAGGCGTCGCTGCTGCTGCTCGAGCACAGCGGACGAGGCATTGGCCCGCGTGACACGGCGCGTTTCACGCGGGCAGTGGAACGTTTCCTGCAGGGCCCGGCGGGGCGAACGGCGGATCCCGGTCCCTGAACGGCGGCGCGAGGGCCCGCCCGCGGCTTAGCCGGCCCGCGGCAGGGCCGGGGGGCGGGTCGCGTCGGTGGCCTCCACCGCAGCCCGCAGTGCCGCCGTCCACAGGGTCAACAGGTCCGTTGGCAGGGGCGCGTCGTCCGGCAACCGGGCGGTGCAGGCCAGAAGGACCTGCTGCCCGCAGGTGGACGCGCTGGTGGGCAAGGCGGCTGCGGCAGCCTGCAGATAGCCGGTGGCCGCGCCTGTTCCCGCTTCAGCCAGGGCTTCACCGGCCGAACCGATGCGGGCTGCTGCTGCCCCCCAACCGGGCAGCAGCTGACTGCGCCGGGCCAACGCCAGCAGCTCCTGGCTCACTGGCGCCATGCCCCGCGTGCGCGACCGCCGCCAAAGCCGCACGAATAACCGCTCCTGGTCCACCAGACGCGCCAGTGCCAGGGCCACCTCGGCGCGACCCTCGTCGCTGGTCTGTTCGCCCAGGCAGGCCAGCAGTTCGGGCAGTGCCTCGACGCAGCCCAGTTGGCCCAGGGCCGCGGCGCTGGCGCGGCGAACCTGAGCCGAGGGTGAACCTGCCAATGCCAGCCGCAGCTCGCCGGCCGCATCAGGATCGTCAAGGCAGCCCAACGCTCGCGCGGCTTCGGTTTGGGTGGCCTCGCTGCCGTGCCGCAGGGCGGCACGCAGACCGGCCGCCGCGGGCTCGACACCGGCCCGCCCCAGAGCCCAGGCCGCCACGGGCGCCAGCTCGCCGCCCGCCGCCAGGATCTGGGCCAAAGCCGCTGAGAGGCGCGGATCGGGGCGGGTGCGGCTGATGGCAAGGATGGCTTCGTGGCGGACCCGGGCGCTGGGATCAGCCAGGGCCTCAAGTAGCTCCTCGGCGTTGAGTGGACTGCGGCTGTCGCCCAGGGCTCGCGTGGTCTCCACGCGACGGCTCTCGTCACCGGCCAGGTGGTAGCGGATCAGGGCGCGGAAGGCGAGGAACGGGTTGCCGCGGACGAACAGCGACACCAGGTGACGTGTCGGCAGTGCCGCTTCGCTGCGCACCCGTCCCACCAAGATCCGACCTCCGACCAGACCGGCCAGGCCGGCGACGAGCAGCGGCGTGTACGCGTCGATGCGGAAGGCCAGCCAGCGTCCATCGAGGCGTGTTCCCAGGTCCAGGATCGCGCCCCCGACCAACGGC
>CAITNQ010000237.1 GCA_903893785.1 uncultured Gemmatimonadota bacterium | reverse complement strand
TCGCCAAGGCGAATTCCGTCGTCTAGCCGGCCTCGCGTGGCCACCCCCAAGCGGCGAACGGGCCGAGAGCATGCTCTCGGCCCGTTCGCCGCTTGGGGGTGGCCACGCGAGGCCGGCTAGACGACGGAATTCGCCTTGGCGAAGTCGATCAACTCGTCGGTGTAGGCAAAAGCCAGCCCCGTGACCGTGTCGGCGGCACCGTAGTAGACCGCCACCCGGCCGGTATCCGCGTCACACAACGCGGCGCACGGGAAGACCACATTCGGCACGTCGCCCATGCACTCGTACGGCAGCTGCGGCGACAGAATGTAAGGCCCCGACCGCGCTAACACGCGCCACGGCTGGTCGCGGTCGAGCAGCGCCACGCCGGCGCTGTAAACGAAGCCGTTGCAGGACGTCAGGACCCCGTGGTAGATCAGCAGCCAGCCCGCCTCCGTCTCGATGGGGATGGGGCCGGCACCGACCTTGGTGCCCTGCCAACTCTCCGGGTACGGTTTCATTACGAAGCGATGCCGGCCCCAGAAGCACATGTCCGGGCTCTCGCTGTAGAACACGTCGCCAAAGGGGGTGTGGCCGGTGTCGCTGGGGCGGCTGAGCATGGCGTACCGGCCGCCCACCCGCCGCGGGAACATCACGCCGTTGCGGTTGTACGGCAGGAAGGCGTTCTCCAACTGCGTGAAGTGCTCGAAATCGTGCGTCCACGCGACGCCGATGGTCGGCCCGTGGTACCCATTGCACCAGGTGACGTAATAACGGTCCTCCAGCCAGCAGACGCGCGGATCGTAGCCGTACTGGAACACGCCGATCTCCGCATCGTCGCAGGTGAAGCGCAGCGGCTCATGGTCAATATCCCACTTCAGCCCATCATCACTAAACCCTCGGTGCAGGACCATGCGCCGCCACTTGTCGTCGCAGCGGAACACGCCGGCGAAACGGCCCCGAAACGGCACCACGGCGCTGTTGAAGATGCTGTTGGAGCTGGGGATCAGGTCGCGGCGGATTACCGGATTCCGCGAGTAACGCCAGACCACGTCGCCCGTTCCGCTGGGCCGGTCTTCCCACGGCATGTTGGGCAGCGACTGCCCACTGACGATCGGGTACTTCATCGGTCCATTCCTTTCTGGCAGACGGGCTGGGGACCACCGGGCAGCAGCAGCCGGGCACGTCCATCAGCGGCGACGCCGCGTGCGTTTGGGTTTGCGTTTCGTCTGCTTGCGCGGTTTCTCCGGCCGCGGCGGCGTGGTACCAGATGCTGGCTCCAACCGCCTCAGTTGGCCTGCTGCGGGGTTGATCTGGCCCGGACCGCAACCCAACCCCACGTAGAATGCACCGGCTGACTCTTCGAGCGAACGGGCCGGTGCCGGGACGCTAACCGAGGCGATTCGGCTCCATAGCCCGGAAGCTGCCGAGCGGTACACCTCCGCCGTGTAGTCCGCGCCGCCGCGAGAAGGCGAACCGGTCAGCACGAACACGGTGTCGCCGCGGGCCACGATGTCCTCCACCACCGCGCCGGCGAACGACGCCACGAGAGCGCCACCCGCGCGCGGGTCGGCAAGGAAGAACAGAGGGCGCGTCGCGCCGCTAGGTACCCACTCTTTCCAGGTGTAGAACACCCCGCCCTGAGCCGGCACCAGGCGCCACGGCAGCATGGCGGCGGCGGTATCGACTCCCGGGAACATCGTGGCCGGAAACCGCTGCAGACCCTCCTGATTGAGCCACAGGATGTGCTGCCCGGATCGATGATGGGCTACCAGCAGGCCCCCTCCCACCGGCGCTAGTTCCCCACCCAGGCCATCGGTGAGCCCAGGCAGTCCCGAAGCCGTGAGGCGCTGCCAGCTCCGACCCCCGTCCGGGGACCGGTACGTGCCGCCGCCCAGGCTGTCACCGGCGGTGGCGTAAAGATCGTCGCCGTACTCGGCCAGGCCGGCCACGTGCCCGTCGCCCGGTACCGCCGGCAACCGCCGCCATTGGCCATGCTCGCGCAGGCACAGGGCCGCGGTGGCTCCCGGCAGTTCTGGCTCTGGATCGGGAAGCACCAGGCGGTCGCCGACGCGCGCCAGCTGATCCGTTGCGGCGGCCCCCAGCGCCGGCTCGCGGACCACGGCCATCGTCCCGGCGGCGGCCGGAGCCACGGACCATACATCAGTTCCGGCGGCGCCGACGCCCGGACCGCCGCCGACACCGAAGATCCGGCCGTCGTACGTCTGCAGGTCCAGCAATGACCGTGCGGCGCAGTCACGGGCGTCATCGGAAGGGAAGCGCAGTCGGTTCGGCTCGGCCACTAGTGTGGCCCGGCGTAGGGTGGTGCGGGTGGTGTCCATCGTGGCAGCGATCACCGGCGGCGGCCCGCCGTGGCGGCACAGGAGCAGGGGCGCTGTTCCCGCCGTCGGCGCGGCGGCAGGGCTGCCTACCGGCGCGTTCGTTGGCTCAGCCACGGCGGCCCGCAGCAGGTAAGCGCCTGGCGGCTGCGGGCCCAGCGGCACCGGCACAACCACGGGTTGGGCGCCCAGCGGCGCCGTGCCCACCCACACGGGTGCTGCCGTCGCGTCCAGGGCGGGTTGCAGTTCGAGGTTGACGCGAGGCGATGCGTCGTTGCCCGACTCGACGGCCTGCCACTGCTGGATCGGGTCCGGCACAGCTTCCAGGACGACGCGGGCCGTATCGGCGGCATAGTAATGCCAGCGCTCCGCGTCCAAGTGCAAATAGGGCAGTGACGATGGGGCGGTACGGCGTCCGGCCAGCCCCTGGGGTGGCAGCACCGTCAAACCGGGCATTCCCTTGGGGGCCGCCAGCGCCCGCATGGTGTCCACCAACGCCGTGGGCCCGCCGCCCACCCGGGCGGTCACCCAGTAACGGCCCGGCGGCGGGTTGTCGAGACGAACTTCGCGCTCGATTCCCTGCAGGCCCAGCAGCGTGTCCGACCATGTGCTGGCCGAATCGATCGCAGCGCCATACGGCAAGGGGGCTGTGGACCCGGGCACGCCGGCGTTAGCTGCCTGGCCCTGGTGCCCAACGGCGAGCCAGAGGCTGTCGCCGCCCGCCGAACCGGCGAACACCGCCGCGGCCACGAAGCGATCCGCGCCGTCGCGCCATGAGTGACGAAGGGGCTCGTAACGGACCAGAACCGGCACGGGCGGCATCGGGTCAGCGACCCAGGCCCGGCCGAAATTGCCGGCGTGCGCGTAGCTGCCGGGGCGGCGGCGCCACAGATACTGGAGTGGCCGTGACACGCTCGGGGCACCGGCCCGTTGGATATCCTGGCAGCCGAAGTCCAGACCAAAGGGCTCGGCGAGGCGAGCCGCGGTCACCGGGCCCAGCTGCGCCAGGGGGATGCGGATCTCCAGCGCGTACCCGTCGCCGGTCAGGCGCGAGGCCAGTGCCAGATGGCGCGGTGCGCCCGCGTCTGCCTGCAGACAGGCCCAGCGTGGGTGCGGGCGGCCGGCCGGGTCGACGGGGGCAAAGAGCAGCTGGTACACGCCGGCGGTGTACGCGTCGGTTCCCAGACAGGCCGTGTCGGCCCCGGCAGCGATCGGACGCAGGTCGAGATAGAGCTCGAAACAGTCCCCCTGCCACAGCGCCCCGCCGTCGTAAGGGTTGACCACTTCCGCGTCCACGACCCTCACGGCGATGCAGAGCGCCGCATCGTCAACGGCGAACCTGACCAGGGCCCGATCGTCGCTGACGCGCGGATCCGCGTCGCCGAAGGTCTGGTCCCAGCGCGGATCGAGGTAGACCACCGGCAGATCGCCCCACTCTGCCAGGTCGCCGTCGATGGTCAGCCGCGAGGTGGCCAGCCGTGGGATGGCCAGGCGACCGGAACGCCAGGTCGCCGCCTCCGTCGCCGGTGCCCGCCCGGCCATGGGCTGCCGCGGCAAGCCGGTAGTACCACATCCGAACCAGAGCAGACTCAGGGACGCCAGCAGCGCGGCCGGGCGGGCCAGACGGTGATAGCCAGGCATCAGTAAGGCGGTTCCCCCATGGTCGCGAGGATGGCACGCATCTCCAGCAGGTCGACGTCGTCGAGCCGCAGTTCTCCGAAAGGCGTCTGCTCGCCGCCGTGCTGCCCGGGCAGGGACACCCGTTGGCGGCAGTAGGGCGTGGCGAAGACGCCCATGTGGACCAGGTAGTGTTTGCCGGCTTCGCCTGCCGCCGTATGCCAGCGCCAAAACACCAGCGGCAGCATGCGATGCCACTGGCGGCGCGCTCCCTCGACATCACCCGCCTCCGAAAGGTCAAACACGCGGGCATGGCTGTGGGGTGCGGCGCAGCTTGGCATCACACCGCGAGCCCCCCACGCCAACTCGGCCGGGTAATGCAGCCCAGGGCCGAAGATGGTGACCCGGTCGCCTAGTTCGCGTTTGTAGCGCCTCAGCTTGGGGCCGTGGGTGGTCTCCTCTTTGATGTACCGGATCTGCGGAAAGCGGTCCAGCAGGGCCTGCACTACCGCCACGTCCATGTCGCCGGTCCCGTGGACCATGACCGGGATCTCCAGCACGTCGCACACCGCGCCGTAGTACGCGATCAGCTCTTCCTGCGACAGGCCCTGACGGCCCCAGCCGGGGTGCGTGAACACGGCCGCCGCACCGGCCTGCTGCGCGTGGCGGCACAGCTGCACGGACTCAGCGGTGTCAGTGGCCGTGGTGCCCACCAGCACGGGCCGGCGGCCGTTGTTTGCCGCCAGCACCTTCTCCAGCACCTGCATGCGTTCTTCCAGGGTCAGGTGGCCGGCCTCTGAGTCGCCGCCGTTGGGCGACATGCCGTGCGCACCGTTGCTGATCAGGTACTCGGTCAGCCGGGCCATGCTGGCCAGGTCGACGGAGCCGTCCTGGCAGTAGGCCGTGGCCATGATCGGGAAGTAGCCGGCGAGTTCGCTTGACATGCTTGGTCCCCAGTTGGTAGTGGTAGTGAGGTGCGGCCTCACCGCAGGTGACTGAGCGCCGGGTGCGGCAGCCCGATGGCCACTTCGCGCCAGCAGTCGATGGCGCCCTCCATGTCGAGCACCGGCTGGAAGCCGAAATCCAGGTACAGACCGATGGCCGGCAGCCGGGCCGTCTGGGTGTTGAGCAGTGCCTGCTCGTGCCACTGGGCCAGTTGCCCGAGCGCCAGGGACAGCATGGCGCGGCCAATGCCGCGGCCCTGGTGGGCGCGATGGACAGCAACCCAGTGGATCAGCCCGTACTCCTGCCCACGGAACGTGTAGTACCAGGCGCTGATGGTGCCAACGCCAGCGCCTACCGCGTCGGTGACCACGAAGCAACGCCGCGGAACCGCGGCCAGGTCGCCGCCGAATTCGCGCTCGAAACTGCCATCGGCCAGCGTCTGCAGGTGGTCGGCCTGGCGCTCGATCTCCAGCCAGAGATCACCCTCGTCAACCCGCAGATGGCGCCATTGGTACCCCGTTGGCCATGGCGCGGCAGGGATGTCGCGCAAGTGCCGGCGCACCATGGTCACCGGGTACCCGGCGGCAGGCCGCTCGGGAGTGCCTGCAGGGCTCACCGGCATAGCTATCTCCTCCCGGCTTGGGCCGGGTTGCGGAGGTGAGGGGGCTGCCGCCCGGCCGCGCGCCTCCGCCCGACCGGGGGTGCGCCGGTTTTGGCGCCGGTCACGTAGGCCACGATTCGCGCGCTGTCTCGACCAACGCCACGATGTTGGCGGCCGGGACATCGCCCTGGATCTCCTGGGCAGGTGCGAACACGAAGCCGCCTGACTGGCCGAGGACGGCACGGACCTGACGCGATTCAGCGCGTACCTCGTCGGGCGTGCCGTAGGGGAGCGTTCGCTGCGTGCTGATGCCGCCCCAGAAGGTCAAGTGGTCGCCGAAATCGCGCTTCAACCCGTCCAGGTCCATCACCTCAGGCTGGATCGGGTTCAGCACATCCACGCCCATCTCGATCAGCGCCGGAATGATCTTGACGACATTGCCGCACGAGTGGATCCAGATGTGCTTGCCGAAACCCCGGATCAGGTCGTACTCGCGCTCCTCTCCGGGCCGGATCAGCTCCTCCCAGGTGGCCGGAGACATGATCAGGTCAACCTGTGTCCCCCAGTCACTGCCCAGCAATACGCCGTCGATCTCGGCGCAGGTGAGGATGTTGTCGAGCATCACCATGTTTTTGTCGATGATGCGCTGCAACAGGGCCCGCGAAAAGGCTCGCGCCCCACCCAGATCGGCGAGGAAATTCTCGATGCCGCGGGCGGCGTTGGCTTTCTCGAAGTGCGAGCCGTAGATCGTCGCCAGGGCGTACTTGCCCTGATCGTGGGTGCGTTTCACAGCATCGAAGAACTCGCTGTACGAACCATAACCCTGCACATGCGCCGGCGTGCTCGGGGCTTCAGGGCCAGCCCAGTCACCTGCCAGTCCGTGCCAGCTCCACCAGGGCGGCGACAGACGCACCACGTCATTGTCCACATACGCATCCACGTCGCGATCGCCGATGGCCTGCTGCAGTTGCCGGGCGCCGTCGGCGGTGAAGCCAATGCAATAGGGCGGCCGCGTCGCGGGTTGGTGGGCGATGGCCGCATACACCAGTTCTCGGGGGGTCATAGGCCGCCTCCGCCGCTCAGACTCAGGCCAGCGGCATTCGGATGGTGGTGATGGCACGTGAGCGACAGGTTGGCCCGCGGTCTGCTTGCAGGTCCACCGGGGCACCGTCGGCGGCCTCGGCCAGATCACTCACCGTTGCGGGCGTCAGGGGGAAGTGGCTGGCCAGTCGCAGTTCGACTTCGCGGTCGCCGTAATTGACGGTGCGCACCAGCCAACCTGTTTCATCTTCGGTGATCTTGACAGCGGTGGGCACCTGCCCGGTTGGCGCCACCTGCAGGAAGCTGCCCTGCGCCTCCAGGAGCCCGGTATGGGTGCCGGTCTGCACGCCTCGCAGCGGCGCGTTGACCGCGTGCGCCTGCTGCCACACGCATGCCTGCTGCCAGGATCCGGCGTGGGGGAACAGCGCCAACCGGAAGGCGTAGGTGCCCTGCATCTGCCCCTCGGTCTGCTCGTCGGGGGCGCCGACGCCCTGGCCCGTGCAGCGCAGCAGCGTGATGGCGACCGTGCGAGGCTCGTCGTCCATCACCTCGCACTCCGGCAGGCCGACGTTGACGACACACAGGCCGGCGTCCTCGTCGGCCACGTCGACGAAGGTTTTCTGCGGTCCGGTAGCCGGTTGCGGTTCGCGCCACCCGCTGCAGTCCGGGCGCGCCACCGGGCGCGCCACGACATCGAAGGCCTGCTCCACGTGGCTGACCACAGCGGCGTTGGCGTGGCTGGGGAACAGCACGCGCAGGCGGTGATCCGCGGCTCGGTTAACCACCTCGAGATCGATTTCCACGCGGTGCGCTGCGGGGCGCAGGCGTACTGTGGCCGTCAGTTCCAGTACCACCTGATCTTGGCTGCGGCCGTTGTCCCGGCGACACGCCGGGATCTGCCACCCACGGCGCAGCCGCAGCCGCCCCTCCACCGCGTCGGCTTCGGTCTCGACGGTGAGGGTCTCGCCCGGCGCGGGGGTGGCGGTTCGCCGCACCTGGTCCTGCGCCGGCGCCACGTAGTTGTAGCCGTCGCCCAGATCACCGCCGTCTTCGAACACCAGGCATCCGGGCCACTGGCGTCCGGTGGCCAGGTCGGTCAGCGTCAGCGAGCCGTCCGACGCGGCCTGCACGCGCAAAAGGCCGTTGTCCAGGCTGTCGGCAGTGGCAGCAACGGCGGTGGCGGCGGTCTGATCCGGCCCCGGGTAGATCCACACCGTGGACCAGCCGAAGGCCGGGACGCGGACCGGGAAACGCGCCGCCCAGCGCTGGCATGACTGGCCCACGGGGATATCGTGGGGTGCCTGACTGAGCCGGTGGCTGGGCGGCAGCGCGCTCATCTGGACCGGCAGCAGCCCGTCCTCATCGCGCAGCGACAGCGATGGCAGCGGGGTTGCCGCAGGCAGCTCCAGCGTCATCTCGACCAGGTCGCCGTCGCGTTCCCACCCCAGGGGGTTGAACACCACGATCGCGCCCAGGCCTTCCGGTTGGGGCGACGCTGGCGTGGTGTTGACGCGGGCGGCAATGCGGGCCAACGACTCGCCCGTGATCTGCTCTGCTACCTGCACGCACCGCTCGTAGCGATTGATCATGTCGCGGTGCACCTGATCGGTGGAACAGCCGCAGATCGAGTCATGCGGCTGGTTCAGCAGCAGTTGGCGCCACGCGTGGCGCAGCAGGCCCAGTGCCGGCCGTTGCCAATAGGCGGCCCGTCGCTCGCCGTCCGGCACAGGACCCAGACGCCGTTCCAGCAGGAAGGCGAAGGTGGACCAGGGTTCGGCCCAGCGCTCCAGTAGCCACTCGCAGCGCTGATTCCACTGCTTGGTGTGCATCCGTGACGAAGCCACGTGGGCCAGCAGGGCCTGCAGCCGCCAGGCTCGGTTGCTGACCCGGAGTTCCCCGGTCACCGTCGCCAGCGGCGGTGCCGCGGCTTGGATGGCGTCAATGTGCTGACGCAGGGTCGCGGTGCGGGCCTGCACCTGTCCGCCCAGCGCCTGGTTCACGCGGCGGATGATCTCTGGCGTGCGCGGTTGCGGCAGGATGTGGTCGACGCCGTCCATCCAGAGCAGGAAGCGCGTTGTTGGCCGTTCGGCCAGACTGGCGGCCAGCAGTCCCCGCGCCTCCGCGACAACTCGCTCGCTGTCGACGGGGAGGTCTGGATCGGTGTCGGCCAGGGTCTGGCGGAAGTGGTAGTAGAAGTTGCTGTACGCCGTGTCGTCGGGCATTTTCAGCGCCAGCACCGTGGATCCGTCGGGGGCCTGCCAGAGGAACTCAGATGCCACCTGGTCGGTGGTAATGCCGCGGAAGAACACCGCATTGTCGATGCCGAACCCGCGTAGGATCTGCGGCATCTGGCTGGTGTGGCCGAAGGCATCGGGCGCGTACCCCACCTGATGCCCTGTCTGCCATTCGGCACACATGCGCCGGCCGAGGAGCAGATTGCGGATCATGGCCTCGCCACTGACGAGGAACTCGTCGGGCTGCACGAACCACGGGCCGGTAACCAGCCGTCCGTCGGCAAAGGCGCGCCGCAGTCGCTGACCGTTCTCCGGGCGGATCTCCAAGTAGTCGTCAATGACGCAGGTCTGGCCGTCCCAGTAATACGGCCCGTATTCAGGATCTCGCTCCAGCAGGTCGAGAACCGCGTCGCCCAGGTCCACCAGCCGGGCGCGGAACGCCTCGAAAGACCGGTACCACTCCCGGTCCCAGTGCGTGTGCGAAACAACGTGGGCGATATAGGGCGGATTGGCCATGGGTGCCTCGGGTGGGGCCGTGCAGGACCGTGCCTGGGTTGGATCAGGTGGCGGCGCCGCGGGCCTGGATGGGCCACACTGCCTCGACCGTGTCACCACGCATGGCATAGAAACGGTCGTGCAAGTTGCAGGTGGAGCAGCAGTGGGAAGGGATCAGTTCCAGACGGTCGCCCAGGCGGATGCCGGCGAAGGTGGGGCCGTCCACCTGGATCAGGCCATGCTCTTCGGAATGAACCAGGACCCGGGCCGCCGGCAGGCCCTTGACCCTCGGGTAAACCGTTTGCCCGTAGTCGGCGGTGTGTTCGGTGGCGATGGACTTGATGCCGCAGTCGGTGACCAGAACGTGCCGGCGGTCGCCCTTGGCCTCGTTCCGGCTCATGACCGTGGTCAGCACGGTCAGGGCGCAGGCGAACCCCTCCATCCCTTCCAGTTGCTGATAGGGCCAGTCCATCAGGACGTACGAACCCACCTGGACATCGGTGATCTCGCTGCTGCACCACGGAGTGATGTTCCAGGTGGCCGAGTAACCGCAGCTGACCATGGCCACGGCAATCCCCTCGGCTTCCACCAGGTGCTTGCTGTGAATGACCTTGGCCATCTCGGCCTCGTGGATGGCCCGCCGCCGGTCGAAAGATACCACGTCAGGGGTGGACAGATCGTGGGACCAGATGCCCTGGAAACGCAGGCCGGGCAGCTGGACAATCTCCCGGGCCAGGGCTGCCACGGCCGGACCCGCCTCGACGCCGCAGCGGCCCATGTAGATCTCAATACCGACCTGCACCGGGCGCCGGGCGCCGCAGGCCGCCTGTGAGATTGCCCGCACGTTCTCTAGGTCATCGACGCCGACCGTGACATCGGCCCACTGCGACAGACCCACCAGGCGGTCGATCTTGGCCTGGCCAACCACCTGATTCGACAGCAGAATGCCCAGGATACCGGCCCGGGCGAAAACCTCCGCTTCTTCGAGCTTCTGGCACGTGACGCCAATGGCGCCCGCCTGCAGCTGTCTGTGGGTGATTGTCGGCGTCTTGTGCGTCTTCATGTGCGGACGCAGCTTCGCCTTGAGCGGTGCGTAGTAGGCGGCCATGCGGCTGATGTTCGCCTCCATGGCATCCAAGTCGATCAGCAGCGCCGGCGTATCGATGTCAGCCTTGGTCATGTAGTCCCTTGCCGTCCCCACGGCGGCGATCAAGCGGCAGGGCCACGACCTGCCGCCTGCGGGCGGTCATTGCTCGGTCCGGGCCAGGCGCAGCAGTACCTGCCAATGCTCCGGGGCCACGGGAAGTACGGACAGACGGACCTGGCGAATCAGCGCCAGGCCCTGCAGGTCGGGCGTGGCCCGGATGGTTGCCAGGTTGACCGCCTGCGCCAGCGGCCGCACGGGTTCGACATCGACCATTCCCGGACCCCGGTCCGGCGCTCCCGGCGGCGTGTACCAGGTGCGCACCACCCGGCAGATACCGACGATTTCGCGTCCGGTGTTCGAATGGTAGAACAGCGCCAGGTCCGCCAGCGCCATGGCGCGCAGGTAACCGAGCGCCTGCGGATTGCGCACCCCATCCCAGCAGGTGCGGCCATCGATCAGCAGCTGCTGCCACGAGTAGACCGCCGGTTCCGACTTCAGCAGCCAGTACGCCATTCAGGCCTCCGGGACGCGGCAAGGGCGGCCGTCGGTTCGGGGGCGCAGCTCACCGGCCGGGTCGCCGCGCGGGCCCGACAGAGGGTGCCATGGCCAGGTCTCTGTTCGGCCCAGCGTGACACGCGGCTAGACGCCGAGCAGTTCTTCGGCATTGAGCCGGGCGATGCGGTCGAAGGCTCCCTGGCTCAGGCGGCCACCGTGCAGACCGTCGAGCAGGAACTGCGACTGCTTCACCTCTTGCGCCGCGGAGCAGATGTCGGTGCCGTAAAGCACCCGCCCGTGGAATTCCTCCAGGAACGCGTAACCGAAATCTGGGTCGCGAGCCAGGGCATTGTAGCCGCTGCCGGCTGAGATGTCACACCACAGGTTGGCGTACTGGCGCAGCATGGCCGGCAGACGGCCCCCCGCCGCCACGGGCCCCGAAGGGTAACCCATCCATGTCTCCGGTGTTACGTCCCCGCTGATGGCGCTCCAGAAGGCCATGGAATGGCCAATGAACTGGAGACGCGGGAAACGGGCCAGATTGGCTTCCAGACGCGGCAACCCCGGGTCGTCGATGAGCCCGTACGTGCCCTGCTCCAACCCCAGGTGGAACAGCAGCGGCAGGCCGGCCTTCTCGACGTGGCTTAGCAGGTTCAGGACCCGCGGATCATCCCACCACAGGGCACAGCACAGCTCGCCAACGCCGCGACAACCCAGGCCCCGATAATGGTCCAGCAGTGGGGTGAAATCCGTCGTGCTGCGGTTGCCGTGCATGCGCGGGTCGAAATTGCAGAAGGGGACGAACCGCCCCGGGAAGCGGTTGGCGATGTCCAGCACCCCTTCGTTGGTCTGGATGAAACTCAGGCACTCGTGGTGCACGATCGGCAGGAGCACGCCCCGGTCGATGCCCAACTCGCCGAACCGCCCCAGCAGGTCCTCGGCGGTAGCGAAGTTGGTGATGGCGGCCTGGCGTGGGTCGCTGAAATGCACTGCGTGCAGATGCACATCGAAGAACATGGCGGCCTCCAACCAGGGGAATGCAGCGTCCGCTGCGGCCAAAGCGCCGGCGCGTCCGCGCCGGCACCCAACCGCGGCAGGCAAACAATGGCAGGGGAGGCGTCGGTGTCAAGGCATCGGCCGTCCCTGTGCCCGTGGGACTGGCCCGCAGGCATGGCCTGATGCTACTTTGTGTCCTGTTTCACAATGTCATCCCTGGCTACAGTCTGCGCGCGACCGCGGATCTGGGCGGGTGCTGGCCGCCCCGCCGCGGCGGAAAGGTCGTCCATGGCGCCGATCACCATTCACCGTTTGGGGTCTGCTGAACCCGTCAAACTCGCCGCCCGTGAGTTGAAGCGCTGTCTGGCTCAGGTGAGCGGACAGCCTGTGGTGGTCACGGCGGCCCGCAGGTATGCGCCGCTCATGCCGGGGCTGTGGTTGGGCACCTTTGCCGACCTCCACTTGACGGCCGCCGCCGACAGCGACTCCGGACGTGATGACGAGGTGGCCATTCAGGTAGGCGCCAGCGGGGGGTATGTGGCGGGCAGCAACCCGCGCAGTGTGCTGTTGGCGGTGTACCGCTATCTGACTGAACTCGGGTGCCGTTGGGTGCGCCCCGGCCGTACCGGCGAATACCTGCCGTACGTACCCTTTGGTGGCGACGTTTGCCTGCGCGAGCGCGCTTCGTACCGGCACCGCGGGGTGTGTATTGAGGGTGCCGTCAGCTGGGAGCACGTGCGGGACATGGTGGAGTGGCTGCCGAAGCTGGGACTGAACGCCTACTTCATCCAGTTCCGGCAGGCGCAGACCTTTTTCCAGCGTTGGTACGAACACGAGCACAACCCCCTGCTCCCGGCGGCCGACTTCGGCCCCGAGCAGGCCGGCGGCCTGACTGCGCGCCTGCGCGACGAGATCAAGCGCCGCGGGCTCGATCTGCACGCGGTCGGCCACGGATGGACCTGCGAGCCCTTCGGCATTCCAGGCCCCGGCTGGTACCCGCATGTGGGGCCCGTGCCCCCGGCGGCGATCCCGCACCTGGCCCAGGTGAATGGCAAGCGTGAGCTGTGGGGAGGGGTGGCGCTCAACACCAATCTGTGTTACGGCAACCCCGACACACGTTCACTGGTGGCCGAGGCCGTCGTCCACTATGCGGCCGAGCACACCTCCGCGGACCTTATCCACGTCTGGCTGGCCGATGGTGCCAACAACCACTGTGAGTGCGACCTGTGTCGCGCGCATCGGCCGGCCGACCTGTATGTGCGCCTGCTGAACGAGGTCGACGCCAGACTGACGCAGGCCGGCCTGGGGGCGCGCATCGTTTTCCTGGCCTATGTCGATCTGCTCTGGCCGCCCCAACGGGAACGGTTGGCAAACGCCGGTCGCTTTGTGCTGATGTTTGCCCCCATCACCCGGTCCTACAGCGTGCCCTTCACCGCTGCGGGCGGGGGATTGGCCCGTCTGCCGGCCTATCGTCGCAACCGCTTGAGCTTCCCCACCGATCCGGCGGCCAACATCTCCTTCCTTAGGGCCTGGCAGGAGCAGTTCAGCGGCGAGAGCTTCGACTTCGACTACCACCTGATGTGGGATCACTACCGGGACCCGGGGCAGTTGCAGTCGGCGGCAGTGCTGCACGCTGACATCCAGGGCCTGGAGGGTTTGGGACTGGACGGTCTGATCAGTTGCCAGGTCCAGCGCGTGGCGTTCCCCACCGGGTTGGGGATGACGGTCCTCGGGCGTACCCTGTGGTGCCGCCAGGCGGATCTGAACGCGATCGTCGCCGACCACTTCCGCAGCTGCTATGGCCCGGGCGGCGACTTCGTCCGCGACTGGCTCGAGGCGCTTTCACAGCTGATCGAGCCGCGGGCTCTGCGCGAAGAACTGGACAGCGCCCAACTGGCGGCCTGTGTGGAGGGATGGCGCGCGATCGACGCCCAGGTGGCTCAGGCCGAGCCGCACATCGCCGCCGGCATGCGCACCGGCCCGCCCTGCCACCGACACTCTTGGGAGTTGCTGCAGTACTTCGGGGCCATGTGCCGACTGCTGGGCGCTGCCCTGGTGGCTCGGCACACGGCCGACGCGCCGGTGGCCCGCGCGGCAGCGCTGGCACTGGTGCACTGGGCCAGAGCCCACGAGCGTCGCCTGCACCACGTCTTCGATGTCTTTGAGTTTGTGCAGGTAGTGGGTGGGTATCTGCGGTTGACGCCCCAGGAGATGCGCCAGTGAGCGTCACGGTCGGGTAAAGTACGCGGCCCTTACCGCGCCCCGGACGGACCGATCGCTGGCGGGCTCCCTGGCCGCTGCACCGTTACCCGCACTCGAGGTCTGGGCCACGGAGCCGGCCGGTGGCGGCCCCACTGCGTGGGGCTGGCTCCGCGCCTAAGGAAAAGGGCAGGTCGGGCGCCGACACTGGAGCCGTGCCGACCTGCCCCGCGGGTGCGTCCGGGCCGGAGTGGGGCTCAGGCGCGCGCCGGCTCCAGCGACTGTTTGCTGCGGGTCTTCTGCAGCTCGTACACCGGCACCCGACGGGCTAGCAGTTCCAGCGAAATGTCGACGATCTCGCGAGCCTCATCGGGCGTGGTCGTGCCGATGGTCACCATGTCCTGGTCGCGTATGGTGTTCCAGACAAATGACAAGCCGACCACTGGCAGCAGGCGGCCGGCGGCCAGTGGCTTGATCGTCATGACCGGCTTCTTGGCCTGCCCGATGATGCGCATGACCCAGTCGGCTTCCACCTGCATCAGGAAACCAGCGCCGTTGTAGATCTGGATGTAGGTCTCCACATCGGCGTCCTGGGCGTCGGCGTATACCACGGTCTCCGGCATGTGCGTCGACAGCCCGGGCACCATGCCTTCGGCGCGGATCATCGCCGTGTACGTGTCCAGGTCGCGGATGACGCGGTCGCGGCGATCCACCAGGGCGTCGGTGATGCCCTGGTGGGGCATGCAGAATGTCGAGCCGGCCGCACGGCAGGCCGCGAACACCCGCTCGGGTTCCATCTCCGGCGGCCCGCCTGGCCGCAGGTTGAAATGAGGCGTGCTGATGCGAACAAACGATCGCCCGGTGCGCTGCTCAGCGTCGCAGATCGCCTCGTGCAGCATGCCGGTCATCGCCGGTCCCATCACCGCGTCAACCCCGGCCGATCCGAAGACGCTGAGAATCTCAGCCACATTGGCGCGCGTCTGGTACGACTGGATGAAGCGGTCCTGCGCCCTGCTGGTATGGGAGTAGCCCAGGAACCAGTTGGTCCCCACCAACAGCCGCGGCAGACTGATGCCGCCCACCAGGGTGCGCGGGAAATCGGACATTAGCTCCCCCTTCTGTAGTCGCGGTCGAGGCCGTTCAGGGGTCTCGCGCCGGACAGATGATCGGCCCCACCGCAATCACGTCCGGTTACCTGCCGGCGGTCGCGGTACCTGACTCACTTGAGGCTGCTGGCCTGCTTTTCCATGGCCTGAGCCTGGCGGGTGGCACTCTCAGCCTGCTTGGCCGTGTCGTCCACCTGACGCTGCAGTTCATCGGCGGCTTTCTGGGCGTCCTCGGCGGCTTTCTTGAGTTGGGCCGCTTCCGCCTTCTTACTGGTCGCGTGCTTCTGCAGCTGGGCGGCGTTCTGGCGCAACTCGTCGGCCATCCGCCGCATGCCCTCGGCCTGCCGCTTCAACTCACTGGCGGTCCCCTGGCCGCCGCCCATCAGCTTCTGCACCTGGTCACACCCAACCGCACTGCTCAAGAGCAGGCCAAGGGCCATCAGCACCGGCAACGAGCGGCGTGTCATCAGGGCAGGCTCCGTCCACAAACAACGCGGTAGGCGACCGGACCGGGCCGAGTGCCAGCGGCGCTGGCCGTGCCGTCCCTCCCGGGTCGCCGACCTGTTAGCTAGGGCGCCGGCTGCGGCATTGTCAAGTCACGGGGTCTCACTCGCGCCATACCCGTGAATCCTGGCGGATGATCCATCGGTCCAGGCGCCCGTTGCCGTCTCGGTCGCGGGTCTCGGCGATGGTCGCTTCGTAGGCGTGTTCCGTGGCCTGTACACGGGGCGGCCAGGTGTACCCCGTCAGTTTGATGCCCGGCAGACCCAGCGAGTCCACTGCCGCCGTGTAGTGCCCGTGCGCTTGGCGGAACAGGGATTGGCGGTAGTAGACCCGCCGCAGGGCCCGGCGAGCTTCGTCACCCGGATCGGCCACCGCCGCCGGTGCCGGGCTGCCGACCGGTGTGGTGGTGAACTGCACCACGCCCCATTGCTCCGGCATGTGCATGTTCACCAACCCCTGGGGCGACCAGACCCAGTTGTCTTCCCGCTTGCCGGGCAACTTGGCATAGCGACCGTCTTCCACGCGGGTCTGCCACTCCACGCGCGAGAAGTTCACTCGCCAGTGGTCGCCGTCGCGCGGTGGCGCGGCCTGTTTGCCGGCACACTCGCGGAGCACCGACCAGGGGAAGGCCAGCTCCACGGTCCAGCCGGTGTCAATGTCGGCCGGGTAATTGATGGTCCCCTGGACCGTAACCGCGGTGCGCAGGCCCAGGATCTGCCACGAATTCATTGCCGGGCCGCCGTCGCGGTACGGTTTGACCAGGAACAGGTCCCACTCCGTGTCCCTGGCGTTCATCTCGAACTCGTAATATTGGTGGGTGTCGCCGTCCGGGTCGATGAACACCTCGAAATCATTGTCAAGGAAAATAACCGTGTCGCGCTGCGTCAGCGTGCCCCATACGTGCGGTTCCCGCAACTCGGCCGCGACGTAGAAAAACTGGTCGTCCCACAGCATCTTGGCCCGGGTCTCGAAGCGTGGTTCCGGCCGAATCGCCCCTTCGATGTCGACAAAAAGGTCGGTCCAAGCCGCCTGCGACCACGCGGTTTCGTCTAGGTGGCCATCGATCTGCAACGGCGTTGGCGTGCGGCAGGCGACATAAGTCTTGGGCGTGATGCCCTCGACCCAATCAAGCTGGTCGGCGGTCTGGGCCATCGCGGCGGCCGCCAGGGCGACGCTGAGGGTGCTTGCCAGGCAAGCCCGGCGCAACAGAGGCTTCATCCTCGTCTCCTTCGTGAGGTCAAGTCGGTCCGCCGATTGCCGGGCCCGGAACCGGTGGCGCTGGAGCGGGGAGGGCCGGATGGGGCGGTTCACCCGCGGGGGGCTTGCTGGCCCAAGGCTGGCGCCCGGCGTAGGCGCCCTGGGCCACCGGACCTTGGGGCGGACGCAGCCAGGCCGGTTTCATCGTCCAAGTCTGCAGCCGCGTGTGCTGGGCCAGTGTCTCGCAGGAGAAGCCCAACGGCATGGCCCAGTGGTCACCGATGCAGCGACGCACCCAGGCGTCCAGCTCGTACGCCAACGCCGGATAGCGGGGCGCCTCCATCAGGGCCAGCTGTTCGTAGCGGTCGTAGCGGGCCTGGGCTGAATACGCCCGGGCCGCGGTCATGGCCAGCTGGCCGATCCCAACCCGTTCGCCGCGAACCGCCACATTGGCCGGCAGGTGCCCAGTGGCCTGTGCGTGACCCAGCAGGTCCTGGCAGGCCTCCCGCAGTTCCGCGTGGGTGATCCACTCCAGGCCCCGGGCGACGACGGGCAGCGCCACCGGGCCCAGAACCGCGCGGCGCGGCACCACCTCGGGAAGGTCGCCCGCGACGCCGGCCGCAACCAGGGCCTCGGCCATGGCCAGCAGCAACTCGGCCGGGGAGAACGTCGGATGGAAGCCGATCTCGCGGCGGTCCGCCAGGGACAGCGTGTACGCCACCAGAGCATCGCGATCGACCTGGTCGGGCTGGCCTCCAAAACGTCGCGCGGCCTCCTCCATGCCCACCACCTCCAGATCCGGATGGTCTTTGAGGAACTGGCACAGGCGGCGGAAGTTGGCCTGGGCCCGCGGCTCCTCCTGGCGCCCCTTTACCCGGTAGAGCCAACCCAGTTCCTGTGGCGTCCGCTGCCGGCCCGAGCCGAGGGTGTAGTGCTCGAGCCAGTCGCGGGCCATCACCTGGACCGGGTGGCAGCCGAAGACCGTCACCCACTCGTCACCGGCCTGGAGGCGTTCGTCGACAAAGCGCCGCAACCGGCCGAAGTGGGCCTCGAAGATGTCATCGCGGCTGTAGATGCGGTCGAAACCATCGAATGTGTTCGGGCCCTCACTCGGGAAGGTGAGGGCGTTGGCATACCACAGCGGCTGCCGCGAGCCGGGCAATTGGGCGATCATGTATTGGTACGCCAAGCCCCGTTCGCCAGCCACCGCCAGGTGCTGCGGTGCGAAGTAGCAGTTGTGGCGCGAGAATCCGGCCGGTGCCCGGCCGAAAGCGCGCTGGTGCGCGTCGCTGACCCAGTCCTCGTATGCGCGCACGGCAGCGACGCCCTCCTGCCAACCCAGCCCTTCGACCACCTGCGGCAGGAGGGGATAGCGGTTGCCCTGCTGATGCGAGGCCAGGCTGTGCGGCCGGAGCTGGTCCAGCACGTCGTGACGGCCGCGGGCCAGCAGCGTCTCGGCCTTCTCCCCCATTATATAGAACGTGCCGGTAACCCCCACCGAGGTCATGATGGCGGCCAGCCAACCCGGGATGTCGTCAATACCGTAATCTTCCGGGTAGTACACGTCTTCGGTGTCGAACGCCAGTATCACCAGCATCAACGAGCCTCCTGTGGGCGTTACAGCCCTCGTGGGTGGCCGGGACATCGGGATAACCTCGGCAATCCACTGCACCCCAGGCAAGCAGCCCGGGAGCGCCACTCCGGGTGGTCCCGGTCGGGTGCTGCCGCGGGGCGCGGTGTTCGCCGATCCCTTACCGGCCGCGGCGCGCCCGCCAGGGAGCACCCGCCTCACCCGGGCGCCGACAGGTGCCGGCGCCAGGAGGTAGGCGTGGCGCCAGCCGACCCCCGGCCTGCCATGGCCTTGCCGGGCGGGCGTAACGGCTTCATCCAAGCGTCGGAAGGGCGCCGATCCCGGGGGGGCGCGGCCTGGGCCGACCCCAGGCGAGTCCGGGGAGGCCCTGGTGCCGATGCGCATGCCCTTTGACGTCACCGGCGAACCCCGCCTTGAGTAACCCGACCCTGACCGCTATCGCTGCTTGTTGCTGCCCAGGGCCGCCTGCCTGAGCGAAGCACAGGGTCAGGCGATCCAGACCTTGGTGCCGCGCGGTGGCACTGCCATCGTCGATTTCGAGATCCCCCACTACCACCAGGACGGGGACCACCGTTGGGATCTGGGGGGCGCAGGTCTGCGGCGTGGGCCAGACCAACCGGGCATCACCCTTCCGGGAGGGCGACGACTGCGTCCGCCTGCGCCTGCCGGAGTGCCAGGTCCTGCTCCTGGAGAGGTGACAGTTTTTTCTTCAGGTGCTCTTGCGCACTGCCAGGGATGAATTATCTTAGTCTTATCAAGTGTACCTGCATTGCCGCGGGTACATTACGCGTTGGCAGTCGTTCGAATAACCCTCAGTAGAGTCCTGCCTGGGCCAGTCGTAGTATCCTACCCCGTAGTAGAATCCTACCAGCAAGCCTCAGCAGCCGATCCCTACGCCAGCTATTCGCACGGTCTGTTACAACAACTCAAAGCAAAGGACCAGGAGTACCATGGCAGAGCGCGAAACCGGCACCGTGAAGTGGTTCAACGATGCTAAGGGCTACGGCTTCATCCAGCGTGAGAACGGCTCGGACGTTTTCGTCCACCACAGCGCCATCCGCACCGAGGGCTTCCGCTCGCTGTCCGAAGGCCAGCGCGTCGAGTTCGAAGTGGTCCAGGGCGCCAAGGGTCCCGCGGCCGAGGCCGTCACGCCC
>CAITNQ010000236.1 GCA_903893785.1 uncultured Gemmatimonadota bacterium | reverse complement strand
CGCTGGTTTGTCACCAGGTCCTGTATAGCTTGCTCGACCGCAGCGTCGAGGCTGAAGTGCTGCCCCTGTGCCGCCGCCACGGCGTTGGGGTCACAGCCTATGCCACCACCGCCATCGGTCTGCTTTCGGGACGTTACCGCCGCGGGCAACCGCCGCCCCAGGGCAGCTCCTGGCAGCGTGGCCCGTACAACTACCAGGCTGCCATGACCGTGGAGGTGGATCGCGTCATCGCGGCCGTCCTCGAGGTGGCCCAGGCCACTGGCAGGACGCCGACGCAGGTGGCCATGGCCTGGTGTCTGCGCCCCGGTGGCGCCGACGTGGTCATCACCGGGGCCGACACCGCCGAGCGTGTGCGCGAGAACTGCGGGGCCGCCGGTTGGCACCTGACACCCGAGCAGCGGGCAGGCCTGGAGCACGCGGCCCGTGGCGTCCGGCTGGAAGTGCGCAAGGACTGCCCCCAAGGGTACCCACACCAAGCGGGAGATGCAGGCCGCGTGAACTCGGGCTGAGGCGGGTTCGCGCCGGTGCTCAGCCGCGCTGGCGTTGCCTGCTCCCGAGCCACCGCCGACTTGACCCGCGATTGCCGCTCAAGGAACCCATGGCCGAGACGCTGCTGGCCATCGATGATATCAGTTGGCCCCTGCGCCGCCGAACCTGTCTGTACCTGAACCGTCCCACCGTGCGCCCTGAACCGGTGCTTTCGCCCAGCGCGCCGGACACCCCGGCCCCCGACAATCTGGCGGCGCATTTCTACGGCACGGTGCTGCGCGATGGTGGGCGGTACCGCATGTGGTACTATGCGTGCCACCGCGGCCTGAACCCGGACTGGCCGCCGCGCCAGATGCAGCAGCTGGCCCGGCAGCCGGCGTGGCTGCGCGGCGCCGCCAACGGCGACGAGGTGTATCAGGGGCCCCTGTGCTACGCCGAAAGCGAGGACGGGCTGGTGTGGGTCAAACCCAACCTGGCGCAGGTTCGCTTCAAGGGCAGCTACGACAACAACGCGCTCGCGTTGCCGCATACCCTGGTCAGCGGCGCCGCCGTCATCCGCGACGATGCGGACCCGGACCCGTCCCGCCGTTACAAGATGGTCTACCAGTACTTCCCGGATCAGACCGAGCCGCCCATCGCGGCCTTCGGTAATCTGCCCAGTGTTGCCACGGCCGTCTCGTCGGACGGGCTCGCGTGGCGCGTTTTGGGTCTGCCGTACGTGAACCAGTTCGTCGAGCACTGCTCCCTGATCCGCCATGGCGGGCGCTACATCCTGCACTCGCAGGTCTTCCCGGGAACCGGATGGAGTGGCGTCTGCACCGAGGGCGGGGGTAGAGGCGGACGTTCGGGCATCGCCCACTGGACCTACGACTTCGACCGCTGGCCCGACCTGTGGCAGTGGTCCCTGGCGTTACCGGAACCCGAAACCTCGGCCGGCCGCGGCAGTGGCGTTGACGGGTCGGCGGGCGCGGTGTCGCCGCGGCAGGTTCATCTGGGCGTGGGCGCGGCTTCCTTCGGCAACGTCTGCGTCGGTCTGTATGGGCTCTGGCACGACCGGGCGGACTTCGGGGCCATCCAGGCGGACCTGGGGTTGGTGGTTTCCAATGACGGCGTCCGGTTCCGCGAACCAGGGGCTGCCGCCGGGCAGGCCTTTATCCATCGCGACGACTCGCCGGCCGTCGCCGTGGCCGGGCGTTGCTTCAACACCATTCTGTGCCAAGGCAACGGCATTCTCAACGTCGGGCAGGAAACGCGCATCTACCACGGCCGTTGGCGTAACGTGGGCCAGCAGGCCGCCGATATCGCGGCCTATTACCGCGCCGACGTCGCTCTGGCGACCTTGCCGCGAGACCGGTGGGGCGCCCTGGGCCTCAACCCTGACAGCGACGCCGGCGCCGTCTGCTCGGTCCCGTTGGCGGTGCACGGCCGTGACCAGGAGTTGGTCATCAATGGTGACGGCGTGGCCGGCCTGACGGTGGAACTGCTGGACGAGCGAATGGTGCCCGTGCCCGACGGCGCGGGTGGCGTGGTGGTTGGCGGCGACGGTCTGGGCAATCCGGTTCGGTGGCGGCAGCGGGGTTTCGCCGAGGTCGCTGCGGGCCGACCGCTGGTCCGGCTGCAGCTGCGCCTGGAGCGGGGCGGGGGGAGCCAGCCGCGCGTGTACGCGGCCTACCTGCGTCGCGTCCATGGCCGGGAATCCACCCCGTGACCTGGGGGACCGACGCACGGCGACTGCCCGCCATTTTCCAGGCGCCAGATGCCCTACCGGCGGACGCGGGCTGGAGCCGCGCCCTCTCCGGGCCCATTACGACCATGTTACCGCGCGGGGGCGTGGCACAGCCGCCGCCAGTGCACTCGGTCTGTGCAGTCTGTACCAGAATCTAGCAGCGGTGTTGTAGGTTGGTACAGGCGTGCCTTGCCCACCGGTTTTCTCGGCAGACCCGTATGCATAATCATAATAGATTGTT
>CAITNQ010000235.1 GCA_903893785.1 uncultured Gemmatimonadota bacterium | reverse complement strand
GCCGAGCACCCGACCTTGGCGGCAATGGACACGATCGTATCCCACTCCGACCCGTGATTCTCACACTGCTCCAGCACCAACCTTACCGTCCGCTCCCGTACTTCCGGGGAGTACCTCGTCGGTCTCGCCATGCGGCCAACCTCTCACAAAGCGGCGCCGCCGGAGAACCTGGGGCGATTCAGCTACCGGGCTGTCCAAAGACGCCATGCATCGGATCTGGCGGACCTTCGGTCTTCAGCCTCATCGAGTCGACTACGTCAAGCTATCGACCGACCCGTTCTTCGTGGAGAAAGTCCGCGATACCGTCGGGCTGTATCTGAATCCGCCCGACCATGCCGTGGTGCTGTGTGTCGACGAGAAGACGCAGATCCAGGCGTTGGAGCGCACCCAACCCCTGTTGTCGCTCGGTTTCGGTTATGTCGAGGGGGTTACCCACGACTACCGTCGCCACGGCACCACGACGCTGTTCGCCGCGCTGGACACCGCCACCGGGCAAGTTCTGACGCGATGCTGTCCGCGTCAGCGCCACCAGGAGTTCCTCACCTTTGTCGCTCAGGTCGAAGCCAGCGTGCCCGCCGAACTCGAACTGCACCTGATCACCGACAACTATGCCACCCACAAGCACGCCAAGATCAAAGCCTGGTTGGCGCGCCACCCGCGCGTTCACATTCACTACACGCCCACGTACGCCTCCTGGCTGAACCAGGTGGAGATCTGGTTCAGCCTCATCACCGCGGCGCGCCCTCCGCCGCGGGTCATGTGGGAACACCAGGCAGTTGATCAGCCGCATCGAGCGCTGGACGGCACAGTGGGACCAGCAAGCCCACCCGCTTATCTGGACCGCCACAGCCGATTCGATCTCAGCCAAGATCTATCGGCTTTGCGAACGTATCTCTGCGACACGACACTAGGTGACGATCTTCTGGTCACGGACCAAACCGGCATACAGATAGCGACTTCAGGCCAGGACCATGCAGCGGATCCACGTGCCGATCACCTCTCCGGTGTGGACTTTGATGATCTCGGGCCCCCTACCGAAGTCGACCTGGGCCAGCTCCCCGGCCTCATACTCCAGCGGCGTCGTGGCCCGGTGACGAGACAGAGGCAGCGTCTGCAGATGGCGGCGGACCTCCGAGTAAGTGCCCAGATGGCCATGGGCCCGACACAGCGCCCGGTAGACGGTCGCACCCTGGATCTGGTCGGCATGCCACGCGGCCGCCTCGTCGGCGTGGGGCAGCAACGACGACAGGGTTTGCGGTCGTGGCCGCGACGGCCGCACAGCGGCCGCCAGCGTGGCTTCGTCCGGCAGCTCCACGGTGGCGCCCAACTATCCCAGGGCCTGTGCTTGGTGCCGCACATCGGCTGCCTTGCGGCGCCCCCATCAAATCGAGTCGCGCAGTACCGCGGTCGGTGTCGCCCAGGCGCAGCCGCGCCAAGACGTGACGGTACTGATGCTTCTCGAACCTCCGAATGGCCGTGCGGCCCCTCCTTCCCGGGTGTCTACCCAGAAACAGGAGGACTGCGTGCACGAAGGCCCGGAACCCGTCTACAGCAGCCCTATGGCGCTACTATGCCGATCTTGCCGGTGCCGCCATTGCGCCGTTCCTGGCCTGGCGCCACTATGCCGAGGCCACGCGACTGGAGCGCCAGTCCGCGGCCGGTCAGTGCCCGAGCGTGGTCTCCGTCCCGGTGGGTCCCGTGACCCGGGTCGCGATGCGGTATGTCCATTCCCTGTCCCCCCTTGCGCCATCGCAGTGGGCCCTCAAACCCTACTCGGTAGCCAAACTGCGGTTGCTGGCGCTCTGTCCGCGCATAGCGAACGCCCTCTATCGCGCCCCTGCCGCGCTGTCCCGGCCCAGTCAGATACCAGTTGTTGAGGGGCTCGCCTCCATTGACGGTACTGCATTGGTGGCGGCGGCCGAACGAAGCGCGGAAGGGCGCTTCAGCTTCCTGGGCATAGAACGGAGATACGAGGCCCGCATCGACTGGGACTGCCCCGATGTCCCACGACTCTGGCGCTTCCATCTCCACTACCTAGGCCACCTGGTTGTGCTGGGTTTGGCGCACTCCCTGTGTCCCGAACGCGGGTTTTACGGCAGCTTCCGCGGCCAAACGAGGCAATGGCTGG
>CAITNQ010000234.1 GCA_903893785.1 uncultured Gemmatimonadota bacterium | reverse complement strand
TTCATCCAGGGCAACCACGCCGGGGCCGGCCACACGCACGAGGACAAGGGGAGGCTTCGTCCTCGTGTTGGCTCACCCGTGAGGCGGCATGGCGCCGACAGCCGGCGTGGGCCTGGGCCTGGCAGGCGACTGGGGCGGTGGCCGTGGACGCACTGATGAGAGCCGACCCGCCGG
Source organism: uncultured Gemmatimonadota bacterium (assembly GCA_903893785.1). Taxonomy (GTDB): domain Bacteria; phylum Latescibacterota; class UBA2968; order UBA8231; family UBA8231; genus CAITNQ01. The sequence continues at coordinate 35,911 of CAITNQ010000234.1, read as the reverse complement.
GCGCCGCCGACGCCGGGGAAAGCGCGCGGGTGCGGCGCAATGTCGTCTGCCTGGCAGCCAATGGCCTGGTGGCCAACCTGGGTGGGTTCTTTATCGGCGGGACGGTTCTGCAGGCCTTCCTGCTCGAATTCGGCGTGTCAGGGCTGCAGCTGGGCGTGATAGGGTCAGCTTCGGGCGTCACCGCGGCTTTGGCCATGTTCGCCTTCCTGGGGCTGGCCGACAGCCTGCTTGAGCGCCGGCGGTTAGCGGCAGCCAGTCGGTTGGCGATCGTAGCGCTGCCCGTGGGATTGATCATTGTCGCTCGGTGCGGAGTTCCCGGTCCGGTGGTCCTGGCGGCCATGGTGGGCCTGGCGTCTCTGCAGAGCATGGTCGAGTCGGTGCACGGCCTGGTGTATAACAGTCTGTTCGTGCGCTGCCTGCCGGCGCGGCTGCGGGGCCGATTCACCGGCATCAGCGGCTTCGTCACCCAGCTGGGTGTGATTGGGCTGGGCCTGCTGGTCACTGCCTGGTTAGCGTGGCAGCCATTCCCACGTAACTACACGATCTGCTTCGTCGCCGCCATCCTCTGCATGGTGGGCTCAGCCATCGCGATCCTGTGCCTGGGTGAAGTGCCGTCCCTGCGGGTGTCGGTGGCCAGCGGCGCGCGGTCGCCCTTGGTCGCGGCCTGGCAGGTAGTCCGCCTGCACGAGTTCCGCGCCCTGCTGGCCCCCAATGTGCTGCGGGGCGTCACCGGCGGCGCCGGGTACTTCGTCTTCGTCATGGGGTGGCAGCGTCTGCAGTTGTCACCGCAGTACGGCGCGCTGCTGGCGACCCTGACGGCAGGCGGCGGGCTGGCGGGTATGGCTGCCCTCGGCCTGCTACACGATCGCTACGGCGCCGGCATGGTGTGTCTGGTCGGCAATCTCGGTATGGCGGCTGGCCTGCTGGGCGCGGTGCTGGCTCCCACGCCTGGCTGGTTCCTCGCTTTCGGGGTGGTGCACGCGATTGGCAGCGCCATGGAGGGATCCGGGGTCCCGCTGGGCACCTACGACGTTGCCCCGCCGGCGATGATCGCGGCGTACAACGGCGCCCGCCTGCTGCTGTTGAGCGGCAGCAGCGCCCTGTCGTTGCCGGCGATCGGCTATCTGCTGGACGATCTCAGGACCCCGGTACCGGTTTTTGTCGCCGCGGCCGGCCTGGCGCTGCTCAACGGGTGGCTCTACTGGCGCGGGTTCGACCGCGCACTGCGGGCGCAGCCATCCGCCGTCCCGCCGGCACGGCGACCGGTCTGAGGCCATCCGGCGGGTGCCGTGACGGGCCGCTCGGGCGGCGGGCGCTGCCGGATGCCTTTGGAGCCCCTGCTGGCCATGGCGGCCCGACGGTCAGAGGATTTGGCCGGGGGCGTGCCAGGTCAGTACCAGGGTTGTTTGCGCACCGTCTCCTGCTGTTCCGGCGGCAGCGCATCGAGCTGCTCGCGCACCCAACCGTGGAAATCGCGGTTGATCTCGTCACTCCACCCAGCATCGATCTGCCCGGCCGTGTACACCCCGGCCTTGAGGCGCTGGTAGCCAAACTGGTCCTGCAGGCGGATCATCTCGGAGGTTTCCACGACCTCCAGCGCCAGATGGGCTGGGATGAAAACCACGCCCTCGCGCAGGCCCAGCACGACGTCACCTGGCATGACAGCGGCCCGGCCAATGACGATGGGTGTGTTGTACCCGATGATCATCGACCGGTCGTAGGACCCAGAGGTGGAGGGGTCCCAGTTGCGGTTGAAGACGGTGAAGTCCTGGAGCTCCAGCACGCCTGCCAGGTCTCGCGTGCCGCCCCAGACGACGCAGCCTGTGCCCGTCTTCTTGTGGATCATGTTGGCCAGGTTGTCGCCGATGAACCCGCCGCCGATCTGCTTGTCCATCAGGTCCACCACCAATACGTCGCCGTTGGCCAGCCGGTCCATGACCCAGTGCTTGTCCCGGCCTGCCAGGCCCTGATCCCTGCCTTGGCGCTCGACCACATCACCCACATCCGGCCGGTACGGGATCAGGTTGCAGGTCACCGCCCGGCCCACGAGTACCGGGTTCGCGTGCGTGACGACCCAGTGGCCCTGGTACTGGCAAGTGTAGCCGTGCTCGCGCAGCACGGCCCAGGCCTGCTCGCAGGTCACGCGGCGCATGCGTTCCAGCACCGAGTCGGGCACACGCGGGCGCCCGTCGGCACAGCGCTCGCCCTGGTACTGCGGCGAATACTGCAGCATCTGCTCGCGGGTCCAGACGAACGGGAGAGGGAGGGACTCGGCGGCTGCGTCGTCGGGGGTCGTCATGTCAGGGCGGGCTCCGTCAGAGGGCCGTGGGAATGGCGGGGTCGGTCGAGAAGGTCGGCTGCCTGGCGCGGTAGAGCAATGCCACGCCGGTGGCGCCGTCGGTTCACGGGCGGGGGCGCCGGCAAGGCAGCGCACCGGCCCGCCCCTGGCACCCCCGCGGTGGGGTGGCAGCCGGGCGGGGCCACCGAGGCTCCGGCAGAAGTCTACCGCGCGGCGATCGAGCGGCCGGTCAGAGGGCCCCGGCGGCGCCGTCACGATAGCGGACCTCCAACTCCGCGTGCACGAGCTCAGTCAACGGCACCCCGTCGACGCCCGCAGGCGACACCACCTGCACGAGCAACTCGTTGGCGCCAAGCCGGAACAGGTCGGCCGGCGGTTCATACGCCAGCCAACCGGCCGACGGCGACCCGGCGGGGGTCAGGGGCACGCCGTTCAGGCGAACCTGGACGGCAGGGGCAGCGTCGCCTGCGGGCAGATGCAGGCGCAGCTGCAGGCGGGTCAGCACACCGGCAGCGGCGGCAAGGTCGTCGCCCACCGGCAGCACCACGCGGGCGGCCCGGCCGTTGGCCGGAATGGGCAACGGCAGCGCCTGGGATTGGGCGATGCCCTGCACCAAGTCACCTTCCAGGATGCGCGTGCAATCGATGGCGAACAGCTTGTCCTTCCCTGCCAACGTGGCCGGTGCCCCAAGGTCGTGGAACCGGGGATCCGGCTCGCTGGGGAAAAGGTTGAAGGTGACGATGCCGTCGACACCGGCATGCCACATGTTGGCAGCCGCGCCGCGCCAGGCCTCGTGGGTGCTGTAGCGGTTCTCCGGCCCGCGCATGCCTGAGGTGCTGATGGTGGCGTAGAGGGGTACCCCCGCAGCCCGCGCCAGCGCGACCAATTCATCCAGGGGCTCGGTGAAGGGGACATATCCACCGCCCACGGTGAGCACGTCCACCAGCCCCTCACGCAACCAGCGCTCGATATCGATGCCAACGTGACGACAGGTGGCCACCGTGGCCGGGACGCGGGCGACGGTCAGCAGCGGGCGGCCGCGCCTGGCGCTGGCTTGCCGGTGGACTACCTGCAACCGGCGCTGGAACTGGGTCAGGATCCCGAGCTGCGCCGGGGTGGCCGGCTGGAAGTCCAGGTTCGGGCGAAAGAACATGGGCGAGCGAAAGTAATCGGTCTCGACGCCGTCCAGGTCGTACCGGCCGCAGACATCCTGCTGGATGCGGGCCAGGAAATCGAGCACGGGCGGCTGCGCGAAGTCCAGCGCCGACCACCAGTGACGCGGCGAGTCGCCGCCGCCGGCCCGGGCGGCGTCGGCCGGCGTGTTGAGCCAGTATTCAGGGTGCTCGCGGAACCAGGTAGACCGTTCGATTTCCAGAAACTGGTTGTGGATGTCATTGATGCGGTGCGAGTACACTACCTCCAGCCCGTGCTCACGGCAGAAGTCGATGGTGAGTTGGATCGGGTCCGTGTCGAGGGCTTCCAGCAACCGCAGGTTGGCGCGGAACACCTCCCACTCGCCACCGATCGCGTACTGCTCAGCGATATCGGCATACGACTGGGTAACCGCCGAGCGGTGGTTGAGCACGTGGGTAGCCCCGGAGCAGATGAACACGCTGTCCACCTGACTGCCCGTCACGGCGCGCAGGCGGCTATGGGGGCCCCGCAGGAACCCCTCGGGCGTACCGCCGCCCGGCTGCAGGATGGGGCCGCAGCCATCGTCATTGTAGATCAGGCGACGGGGCCGGCCAACGGCCGCGCGGCGCGCCGCCGCCAGGTCGGTGGACAAGGCGGCACCCGTCCGCCCGCCAGGCCCGTCCCGAACTTCGCTCGCGCCGGCCGGAGCCGGCGTCGGGCCGGCGGCCGCAGCCCCCAGCCCGGCTGGGGCCGTACTGAGCGGCAAGGGAGCGGGGCGGCCGCCCCCCACGATTTTGCCATCGGCGCCGCCGTCGTGTACCGCGCAACCAGCCGACCAACCGGCGTCCTGCGCCAGCGAATGGACTCCAACCCTCCTGTCGCCAGGGCCCGGTTGCCGCGCCGGGCAGCGGGTGTTCGATGGCTCCCTGTTGGCCATGATTCCTCCCCGTGACCGCGGGCGGTATGGGTCTGGATTGCCGTTGCCGCGGGCGAAACGGCGCCTGCACTCAGGTCTTGGACGCTGCCTTTCAAGGCCGTGTCCGGCCGGCCCCGGGTAGCCGCACACGCTGCCCGGGCAGATGCCGGCGCAGCCGTACCGGTTAGCGTCGCGCGTACCGGCCGGAGGGCCAGCAACCCACGGGGCCCGGACCCGACATGCGCACGCCGCAGGCAGGCCCGCCGGCGACGGGTGACGCGCCGCCGCGCCCCTCGGCCGGACTCAACGGGCGCACGCCGCAGGCAGGCCCGGCCAGGTTAGTGGACAGCCCGGGCTCTGTGCCCATATAGTACCCGCCAGGTCGGCCCCATGAAGATCAGTACGGAGGCGGCAACATGAAAGTGGCGGTCATGGGCGCAGCCGGGTGGGTTGGGCGGGCGGTGCTGCGGCATTTCGCCGGGCGCCACCAGGTCCGCGCGTTCGACCACGATCCGGCCGCGTGGGAGGTGTACCGGCGGTTCGATGGCGACTGGGAGGGGGAGAAGGTGTATGGCGACATCGCCGACTTCAACGCCGTCGACAGCGCGTTGCAGGGCATGGACGGGGTGGTCAATCTGACGGCCTACTTCGGCTATCAGGACGCGCCCGAGGACAGCGTCAAGCCGTTTCTGATCAATGTGAAGGGCATGTGGAACGTGCTCGAGGTGGCCCGTCGGCGCGGGCTCCGGCGCGTGGTCCAGATGAGCTCCTGCGTTGTGCAGCACCCGGGTGGGCGGTTCCTCTCCTCGGAGGTGCGCAGTCAGGAGGGCGACCTGTATGGTATCACCAAGCGCCTACAGGAGGAGGTATGCCGACAGTACCACGACGCCTACGGCTTGCCCATCATCATCTTCCGGCCGTGCAGCATCGGCGACAGCCGGCGGCTGATCTACCGCGACGGGTCACCGGCGCGCGGCGGCCTGGGCTGGGTCTGCCGGCACGACCTGGCGGAAGCCTGCCACCTGGCGCTGGAGAACGACCGCATCGCCTTTGATATCTTGCACACGGCCAGCCATCCTGGCGCCGACGCGTACTGCAACGTGGCCCGCTCGCGCGAGCTCCTGGGGCTCGAATACCGCGGGCATTTCCCCGGCGAGTAACGGTCGCACGGCCCGCGGCGGTGACGACGTCAGGCCATGGGACCGTCAGGCCAGCGCGATCCGCCGCTGGCGGCGCCGGCGCCAGGGCGCCGTGGACTGGCCCGAAACCGGGTCAGCCCGAGCACCTACCAATGCGGCTGTCCGGGTCGGCCAACCATCGCTCGACACGCCACACGGCGCGGCCTGCTTCGGTCATTTCGTACACGCCGTCTTGACGCGCCATTAGGCGGTTCATGATCAGTTCACGGCGCGTCGTCGAAAAATCGCCGCACACCGAACTGATGTACCGAGTCAACTCAGGTTCACGGTAGGACCGGTCCTGCGGCAGGCTGCGCAGCGCGCCAACCACGGAAATGTGCAGCAACGGGCGCGCGTCCTGGCCACGGACGCGCCGCAACCGTTCGCAGGTAGTGGGCGACGGAACGGACCGTTGCGCGCCGGCGCGGCAGATGGCCGTGGCAGCCAGCCGCGCCAGGGTGCGGTCCGGGCCCTTGCCGAGTGCCGCCAGGGCGGCGTCGGCGGCCGGGGTGCCCAACTCGCCCAGCGCCGCGATGGCCTCGGACTGGAGCTCGGGATCGCCGATCAGGAGGAGCAGCGTTTCATCGGCCTCAGCGACCTCAAGTTGCCGCAGGGCCTGCACCGCCGCACGCCGCACCAACGTCTCTTCGGCGGGATTGGCGGTAACCGCAGCCAGCCGTTGCACCCGCGCGGCGTCCCCAGCGCTGGCCAACCCACGGATGGCGGCGACCCGCGTGCCAGGGTCCGCGTGGGCGAGCAAACGCTCAAGGGCGGGCGCGCATTCGGTGCCACCCAGACCGCCCAGGGCGACCGCTGCGGCGGTGCGGACCGCGGCAGAGGGGTGCGATAGCAGGCGCGTCAACGCTTCGCAGGTGAGCCCCCGTGTCTGCGGGTCGATGGCGTCGCGCAGCAGGCCCCCGCCGGTCCGCCACTCAAGGGCTGCGTCGGTGCTGTCAGACCGGGTCAAGACTGACCTGCCGACCAACCGGGCTACGGCGCGGGTACCGTCGAGGGCACGCACCACCCGGGCGGGATCGTGGCTGGCCAACTCGGGGCCCAGCAGAGCCAGGAACCGCACGCCGAAGCGGGCCAGCACGGCAAGCACCGGGCCGCCTTCGCTGGCCGCCGACCGCCAGCGCTGCCACAGCGACGGCAGCGACAGGTCGGGCCAGCACAGGAGCGCCGAACCCATCAGGATGACGGTGGCGTCATCTTGGCAACCAGGCAGCAGGTCCGCCAGCAGCGCCACCTTGTCTTCGGCGGCGGCCGGGAACGAAACGAGAGCGTCGAGCAGGAATTCCGCCGGCAGCCGCAGGGGCAGGGTGAAGTAGGGTTCGCGATTGGCCTGGTCGACTCCCCTGGCCAGGAGGTGGCCGAGGACCTGCCGGGCCGGCCGGCGCAGGTCGGGGTCACCGGCCAGCGCACAGCTGACCGCCACGCCAATGGCGGCCTGCCCGGCGTGCCGCAGACGATTGGCGACATACGGGGCCAGCACGGGGTCGATGGCGGCCAGCACGGACCGGACGAGTTCGGGCGAACCATTGAGCAGCGCACCCAGCTTGCGGCAGGCAGGCAAGCGGTACACGTTGTTCCCACCGACGGGCTCAGCGCGCACCGCCTGTTCGGAAAGGCGCAGCAGCGCCTCGATCTCGGCGACGACCGTGCGTCGTAGCAGGTCGGCCTCCCTGTCTCCCCGGTCATCACCGGCCATGGCTTCAGCTCCTTGCCGCAAGCGCGCCCGCGCTCGATGCAGTCGACTCATCACGGTCCCCACCGACACATCCAGGAACGCCGCTATCTGCTCACACGCCAACCCCTCGCCGTAATGCAGCGCCAAGGCCAGCCGGTGGTCCTGCGACAATCGAGCCAGTCCTGCGGCCAGACGCGACGGCGCTTCGGACGTGTCGGCCACCGCGGCGGCCGCGCCGTGCTCGAGGCGCGCCAAGGCCTGGCGCTCGGTAGCGCGTTGGCGCCGCCACATGCGGCACTCGTTCACGGTCAGGGTGCGCAGCCAGCCCGGCAGACGTGCCGGGTCGCGCAGCGCCGGCAGGCCGAACCAGGCGGCAACGAAGGCGTCCTGCGCCAGGTCCGGTGCCGCCTCTACCCCCACCAGGGCCCGGCAGACCGCCTGCACCAACGGCGCGTAACGGGCCACGAGGCGGCCAAACGCCTCGGCATCACCCTCGCGCGCCGATGCCACGAGCGCGCTATCGGCCACCTGCGTGGCTTGGTCCGGGCCGTTGTCGCCCACCGGCGCGGCATCGGCCACCCCAACGCCATCCACCCGGGCGGCATCTTCGCCGGCGGCGCCATCCAACTGCCCAGCAGCGCCAGCGGCGGCATCGCCGCGGGCCCTGCCGTCGCTCGTTCGCATCGGCCAACCTTTCCGGATAGCCCGCCGACTCCACCAGGTACCGCGACCGGCAAATCCGGCAATGACTCAGGTTCGTGGCGTTGGGCTCACTGACTAGGATGCGTGGCCAGTGCCCGGCATTCCCTGCCGCCGCAACACGGGCGGTGGAGGGGAGGCCGCCCTCGCGCGCGGGGGTGGCACAGGGGGCTTTGCCGCGCACGACAGGCCGACACGGACCAACGACCGCCGGGACCCCAGGGGGGGTCACGCGACGGGCCATGGACCTCGGTGCGTTCATCGCCCCCCGGCGGAGCGCGCCGCAGGGACCGCCGCCGGGGGCCCGTGCAGCGGGGGGTGGCCGCAGCCGGTTCACGCGGCGGTGCATCGGGGTGGCGGCGTCGCCGCCGGTGGCCTGCTGACGCGCTAGTGGGTGCTGGGCGCCGGTCGCTGCCTGAAGACGATGAGGCTGAGCGCGATCAGCCCGATCAGCACACCGGAAGCCGTGAACCGGTCCAACGCCAGGCCACCGTGATCAAGCGGCTTGTCAAGGAAATCGCCAACGACAGCGCCCAGGGGCCGGGTCAGGATGAAAGCGGCCCAGAACAACCCGGTTCGGTTGACGCGCCGGACGAAGTAGAGCGCGGCGATGAGGGCTAGCAAGGCGCCGAATATCAGCGCGCTGCTGGCATAGCCGAGGCCTTCGGAGTCCGCGGTCCAGTCCCCCAAGGCGGTGCCCAGGGTCTGCGAGAACATGATCGTGGTCCAGTAGAACATCTCGGCTTTGGGCGAGCAGATGGACGAGACCGACACGGAACCCAGGGACCGATGCCACATGAACAGCGTAGCGGCCAGCAGCAGCAGCAGGATGGCGCTGCCGCCGGCATAGCCGATGCCGAGCGATCGGTCAGCGAAATCGGCCAGTGTTGTGCCCACTGTGGTAGTCGCGATGATGGTGACCCAGTAGATGACAGGATGGAACTCGGCCGCCCTTATCTGGACGAACACCGCCAAGAGGAAGAGGGCGGCGAAGATGGCCGTGCTCAGCAGGTAGCCGAGGTCGAGCGACATGGACAGCGCGTCGCCACCCGTTTCGCCGAGGGTGGTGGCCAGGATCTTGATCATCCAAAAGACCCAGACCACTTCCGGGACCTTGCTGGCCGTGCTGCCGCTTCGGGGGTTCATCTCGCCATCCTCTCTCGCCGGGTGACGGAGCTGGGTGCATCGGGACCATGCACAACGAACCGGGGCGTGCAGGCTGGCTCGCGTTTCGGCCGGACCCAGCCCTTCATGGAAGACTCGGTCGGCAGGATGATCGGGCACGGTTCTCCTGAACCGACCGAGCCCCGCCCGCCCGCGCCGTACGGGAATGACGACAACCGCCGTCACGATGCCCCGCCAGGCGGCTCACGCAGGGGAGACCCGTGTGCTTGGCGGGGTGGCCGGACACCGCCCAACATCCGCCCGAACCGCACCCCGGTCCCCCATTGATGCTCAAGGGCCGACCAGCAGCTCGGCGACCCGGTACACACCGACGTTGTCGAAACGGCAGGACTCGCTTGGCCGCTGCCCCTGCACGGACAGCAACAGCACCAGGTAGCCGGCGCCCGGCGGTACTGTGGCCAGGCCGCGGGCCAACTCGGGCTGGCCCGCAGACGTCGGCCGGAGCGACAGCGTCACGTCGGCGCTAAGGGCGGTCCACCTGCCCTCGGGAGTCTGCCAACGGGCGGTGACGGTACGGCTGCCGCGGCCGTCGCCCTGGGCCTCCACGAGCAGTTCCTCGCCAGGCCTGACGGCCACCTGCTGGATCAGGCAACCGTCGCCGCAACCCTGGATCCGGGCCATACCCGCGGCGCGGTCCCACGTGAAAGCTCCCGCAGAGCCCTCGTTTTGCCATTGGTGGTACCCGGGGATGACGCTCTGGGTCCAGTCGCTGGCCTTGGGCGCAGCGTCGGCGGGCAGGACGACAGCCGGATCGGCATCCATGCCGGGGTTGCGCACCAGGTTGGACTGAGGGTTACGGTGCTCGGCCGCACGGGCAGCCATGGCAGCCGGGTCGCGCACCATCTCGATGGCGGCGGTGATGCCCGGCAGCATATCCTCCCACAGGCGACCCTGACCCGAGGAGTCCTTGACCATGGCATCGAAGCGGCCGCCCGTCGGCCACCAACGGCACTGCTCACCGTACACCCAGACGTACTCGTCGGCCACGTCGAGAGCCGCTCGCAGGTTGGCGCGCAGGCGCTGGACGCGGGTGCCCCCGGGCAGCGGAGCGATGTAGTACTTGGCCCCTTCGGGGTTGGCGTAGCGGTCGAGGTAGAAGCCAAAGCCGGCGGTCACCTGGGCGTTGTAGCGAGCCCGGTTCTCTGGCGCGATCAGGCGCATCTGCGCTCCCTGCGTGCAGCGCATGCTCTGGTACAACTCCAGGTACCCGAGCCGGTCGTCCTGGTAGTAGCCGAACTCGCAGCCGTCGACAAAACGCGTCTGGGGCGCGGCCGCGTCGAGCAGGCCGTTGACGAACGCGGGCCAGAGGCCGTAGTCGGTAGTCTGCAGGGCGGCATCCGGTTCGTCGGTGGCGGCTTGAGCCCGGTTGAGGCTCAACATCCACAGGGAGAGAAAGGTGATGTCAGGGTATTCGCGCACGACGTCGGCCATCACCTGCACCCCGCGCTTGCGGGCTAGGGCCTGGGCCTGGGCAAAGGTCGCGATGCGGTCCGGATCCCAACGGAACAGGCGCGCCCCGTAGGATTCCGGGTCGAAGCAGAAACCGCGAGCGCCCGACTGACGCGCCAACCAGGCGAGGTGCCCGAGTTTGGCCGCCACCGCCGCCCAGCCGGCGTCGTCCTCCCAGGCCACGGTGCCCGGGGTGCAGTTCACGCGGATGAAGTTATCGGTAAAGCGCGTGAAACGGCACGCCTGGAGGTCGGCCAGGGGCACGGTTAGCCAGTCGCGCTGCCAGGGGACGGCGTCGAGCAGGTCCTCATCGAAAGCGCGGCCCTCGGCTTTGAAGGAGACCACCATGACAACGCCATCGAAGGGCGCCGTGGCCTGCATCTGGGCGTGGTACTGCCGGAGCTGGCCGGTGTTCGGTTGGTCCCAACCCAGTTCGATGAGCTTCTTGCGCGGGAAGTCAGCCCGGGCGGCGACTGCCACGAACAAGACTGCCAGGGCAAGGATGTTCAGACGCGGCATGGACAGACATACCTCCGCGCCCAGGGCACAGAGCCCCAGACGCAGCCTCAGGTGACAGTCGGGCGGACTCCGGGGTGAGCGAGACCGGGTCCCGGGCCGCGCCAACGACGCGGGCGGGTTACCTGGCGAGACACGATGCGTGGTTGTCGGCCAGCAGTCAAGGTAGCCAGGGCCGGCAGGCCGGCAGCGAGGCCATGGACCAGTCGCGCGGCACGCGATACCCGAAGGCCAGCCGTGGGTCAGCGCCCATCGCCTCCAGGGCCACGCGGGTGGGCGTGGTGGGGGCATTGGGATGACTTGGGGCGTGGCCGCGCAACGACCCGCGGCGGCGGGCTGGAAGCGGATTCGGAGCGTGTCCAAATCGGCACCGGCCGGCAGCGTCAGGGCATGGGGCGGGACCCGGAAGCGCGCCGCATCGGTGCCGGTGGATTCCATTCCAGTGACCACCAGCGGCAACTGGCCCGGGTTGGACAGCGGGCAGACCTGCTCCGCCCACTCCCCCACCCTTACTTCGCCGAACTGCCGCGAGTCGGGCAGTTGCAGGGCGGGTGTCGGCGCAGCAGGGGCGTTGGGTGGGCCCGGCGCGATGGGGGCGGGTGGGCAAGGAGCGCGAGCGATCAGCCCGCCGGGTTACCGTGGCACATGGTGTGTCACGCGGTGCCTCGGTGGAATCCCAGAGCCCGCGCCAGGGCCGGCCCATGCAGGTGCAGCTACGCACAGCAGCATACCTCATGCACATACACCTGATTCCTCGTTGCTGCTATGGCTGTTCGTACGACGTCCGACGTGGTGCAACGGGTACGGTCCGGTCTATATTGGTATCCTGGCGGCCGAGCAGGACCCGGAGTGGCCGGGTCGTCGGTCCGGAAGGCCGGTTCGGCTAGCGCGCTAGGCAGGGCTATGGGCGAGGAGGATCGCGTGAGAAGGCTGCGTTGGTTGGCTGCCGTGGGCGTGTTACTGTTGCTGATCCCGGGTTGCTCGGAGGAGAAATCTGAACCCGCCATTCGGGCGGCCGTGACGCCGGCGTCGCCACCCAATCTGTACCAGGAGAACGGTCAATACACCGGCCTGGACCTGGAGCTGTTCGAGGGTTACTGCGCCGCGCGGGGCCGGCAGCTGGAGGTGACGGCCTATGACTGGCAGGGCATGCTCGACGCTGTGGTGTCAGGCCAGGCGGAAGTGGCGTTCTCGGGCATCTCGATCACCGCCACGCGCCAAGCCGTGATGGATTTCTCGCAGCCGTACATGGAGAACACGTGGAACCTGATGAGCCTGCAGGAGCGCAACATTGAGATTGCCGACCTGACGGCACTGAAGCCATACCGCATCGGGTACCCGCGCGGCATGGCGTACACGGAGTTCATTCAGAGCGACCTGGAACCCAAGGGCTTCTACTCCCTGGCGCAAGTCACCTTGTACCCCAGCTATAACGAGGTCTTGGCCGCGTTGCGCAGTGGAGCCATCGATCTGGCCTTTGTCGACGGCACGGTGGCGTCGGTGTACCGGAAGCAATATTCGTTCCGCGACAGCTATGTCTTCAGCGGCTTCGACCGCTTCGGCTTCGCCTTCCCCAAGGGGTCGGCCCTGCGCGCCGACTTCGACCAGTACCTCATCGAACTGGGCCCGCAGGGGCTGCAGGCCATCGTCGACAAGTGGATGAATTGAGGGCCTCCCCACCCCCCGTGCCTCCCGGCCGTTGCGCTCGGCTGTTGCTGTCCAACGCTTGGCGGCCACCGGTCTCGGGGGCGATCCGCAGGCTTTCTGAGGCGCAGAGCGGACGGTGTGCCGAGTTGCGGTCCGCGGGGTGCAGCAGCGCCTGGCGTGGATCTTTTCCCGGGTGAGAATAGGCAGCCGGACCGCAGTGCGTCACCGGCACAGGCTGGTGGCGCTGTCAAAGCCGCCCGCGGCCGCGCCCAGCGGCCCCGTGGACGAGTCGGAATGGGGGAATGGACGCCGAATCACCTGGGGCGGGACACTGGCTCTGGGGCCCCCCATCCAGCGCGCCGTGGCGGACGCGCACGGAGACCGGTGCGTGTGTCAGAGGGCGTAGGGCCGTGCCTTGGTTAGGCTGGGTGCGGTGGTGCCGCTCACGGACCACGCCCACGCCCGGGCCAGCGCGCGCCGCGGTCCCACGGGCGGCCACCCATTGCCTCGGCCCCAAGCCGAGAGCACCGCGCGGCCGAAGGCCTACCGCGGCCAAATCGACCCCGGGCAGACTCGGGCCAGGTTGGCGCACCGGACAGCGCCCCACAGACTGCCCGGCCGATTGACCCGGCCATAGCCGGCGTGTATGGTCTCGGACACGCAGAATGGCCCCCGACCGGAACAGGAGATGCCATGGGCGACCCCACAGACCCGCCGTCGGGCCTGGCCGCGGCCAGCGCCCGGTCCGGGACCGGCGCCCCGCTGCCGCGCCCCAAGATCGCCGGCATGGGCTTCAATCCAGCCAACTTTGCCTATCACATGGGTACGGGCCGGTGGACCCCGGGATACCGGGTCTCGTACGCCATCAGTTTCTTCGACGCGCGAACCGGGCGTGAATCGCCGCGCTCGCGCTGGTGGGGGCCACGCACGGACCCGAAGCAGCTGTACGGCGGTTTCGGGTTAATACGCATTCCTGTCGATGTGACGGGCCAGGCCACATCACGGCGGATCTGGCGGCAGTTCGAGGGCGGGCCGGTGGAACAGGTCGGCGAGTTGCCGGACAACCAGACGACGAAGTTCCAGGACACCATCCTGTAAGGGCCGGCTGCAGGCGCCGGCGCGAGGTTCAGCCAGCCGCAGCGTCGGCGGGACGGCGAGCTCCATCCGGAGGAACCCATGGCAATCCACTATAGCGACACTGCAAGACCTGAAGCGGCGGCCGTGGTCGCCCTGTACCGAACCGTCAACTGGTCCTCGGCGGACAAGCCAGCGGCTCTGCACGCGGCCTTGATGAGCTCGCATTCCCTGGTCACGGCGTGGGACGACGAGTTGCTGGTGGGGCTGGGCAACGCCATCTCGGACGGCCATCTGGTAGTCTACTTCCCCCACCTGGTGGTGCATCCTGAATACCAGGGCCAGGGCATCGGCACCCAGATCGTGGGGCGGATGAAACAGCGGTACCGCGGCTTTCACCAGCAGGTGCTGGTGGCCGACGGTCGAGCTGTGGAGTTCTACCAGCGCCTTGGGTTCACGCGCGCGGGTGCGACCGAACCACTGTGGATTTTCGACGGCCACGAGCACGACTGACGGCACGCTCCGGGCCGGGTTCGGTATTGCGACCGCCGGCTCGGGCTCGGTGCGCCGATGTCGTTGGCGGCACCGCCCGACGGTGCGCGCCTGGCCCGGCAGACGGGCGGCACGCCCCTGGACCGGGAGCCACCGGTGCACGGGCGACCTCGGCGGCCGGCCAGGGGAGCCCGCAAACCGGGCGCCGCAGCCAGGCGGCCGCGGGGCCCGGGTCGATCAGCACTTGGCGATGGTGTCACCCACGCGAATGCGGCCGGCGCGAATCACCTTGCTGTTGATCCCCCGCAGACACAGCGCGCGGCCCGTCTCGGAGTTGACCCAGGCCATGGCGTCGGCGCCGAAACGTTCAACGAACTTCCGGCACCCGGTGTGCGGTTCGGCAGTGACCTCGATCACGGCCGAGCCGATGGCCAGTTGCGTGCCGGCGGGCAGGTTGGTCAGGCTCAGGTCCAGATCCACGTAGAGCTGGTCACCGGCCAGCGGCCAGCGGCCCCGATCGCCGGCCACCAGTTGGGCGACCCGGCTGTTCATCAGGGTCAGTTGGGCCTGGGGGTTGGGCACCCGGGGCGGGGTGGCCGCCGCACCGCGCGTCGACCAGTTATCGCCGACCAGGCCGACAACGGGGTCCAACTCCCCCGTCGCCAGCACCTGCCGCTCGCCGATGGCCGGGCGGCGCACGATCAACTCCAGGCAGCCTCGATCGGCCGGCGCGTGGCGGATGGGGCCCAACCCCGCCGCCAATTCTGCCATGGGCAAATGCTTGACCTCCATACCCTGACTCCTCGGGTGGGGTGTGGCGACAAGCGCCCACACCGGCTGTATGGCCCGGACCGGGCCCTCACGGGGCTTGACCTGACCCGGCTTCCTGGCCACCGAAGGTATTCGCCGGCCAGCGGCAGGTCCAGCCGGCGCGAGCCCTGGCGGCCCTGCCTCGCGCCTGCCAGGGCCCAGAGCCCGGCGAACTGACAGGCAACCGCCTTCCCATCCGGCCCATGGCGCCTGGACACCGTGGTGGTCTGGCCCGGTCGCCGCGGGCCGCGTTCCGCCAGCACCCGCAGCCCGCCCCCGGCGCGCGGAAGGACCTGGCTACCGACGCCAAGATGGCCACCCGCGTGGGCCGGTCCCCCCCGCACGCGGAGGACGGCCACCCACTGGAAGCAGGCACGCTGACACTGGGCTTGCGCGCCAGCGCCGGCCTGTCGTATGGTAAACGTTTTCGTACGCGCTGCGGCAGCCGGGTCGCCGCGTTGGGGTACGGTGCGGTGGCGTCGACGTGGCAAGGCGACCGTGCGGAGTGCGACCCCGGGGTGAGGCAGTATGGTGCGGCGGCCGCAGCGCGGCAACCGCGACGTGGTGCTGGCGTGGTGGCGTGGGGTTGGGGTCGTGGGTGGAGTCCCTTTGGGCGGCTGGGAGGAGGAGGTGGAAATGGGGCGGATGACACGAAAGCGGACGCGGCGGTGGTCGTGGACAGTGTGGCTGGGGCTTGTCGGCGTGCTGGCGGTTTGGGGTTGCGGCCGCGACACGGCGCCGGCGACCGGAACCAAGGTGACGCACATCGCCTTTGCTTCGTTCGGGCCGGACGAAGCAGCGGACAATGCCATCGCGGGGTACCTGGACGGCCTGCGCAGCGAAGGTTACGAAGAAGGCCGTAACTTGGAGGTCACCCGGACGCATGCTTCGGGCGACCTGGCGCAGCTGCCGCAGATGATGCAGCTGCTGGACTCGCGCAGTTTGGATCTGCTGGTGCCGATGACTACGCCGGGCCTGGCGGCAGCGTTTGGCGCGGTCAAGAACACGCGGATGGTTTTCGTGTACACCTACGATCCCCTGGGCGCTGGCGCCGGCGCCAGTTTTGAGCAGCATCGCCCCGACGCCACGGGGGTGGCCTCGTTCCCACCCATCGAAGAAACCATGGACGTGATCCTGCAGCTGCTGCCGGCCGCCCGGTCCGTGGGCACGATCTACAATGCGTCCGAAGCCAACTCGGTCAAAGCCGTGACCGCCGCGCGCCGCGCCCTCGGCGCCAAAGGCGTGCGCTTGGAGGAAGTAACCATCGGCGGCACGGGCGAGGTGGCGCTGGGCGCCCAGGCCCTGCTGGCCCGGGGACCGGACGTGGTCTGGGTAACGGGCGACAACACGGTGCTGCAGGCGCTGGAGGGCGTCATCCGACCGGCCAACAGCGCCCGCGTACCGCTGATCCTCAATGACCCCGAATTCGTCAGCCGAGGCGCACTGGCGGCCGTCGGCATCGGCTGGCATGAGAGCGGCGTGGCCGCGGGCAAGATGGCCGCCCGGGTGCTGCGGGGTGAGAACCCGGCCTCGATGCCGATTGTCTCGGTGGTGCACCGACGCGTCGCCTTCAACCAGGAAGTGGGCCGCGCCCTGGGCATCGCCTGCCCGGCGGCGTTGGCGGCCGAGGCGTCGCAGCCCTGAACCCCAGGACCGGGCGACGCCACTTCGCCCGTCGGACGCCGGCGCCAAGCGTGACCGCGGCCGCCGCGTCCTGCGGCGTGGAGGCGCGTGTCGGTCAGGATCAACCGCAGACCCGCGACCACCGTTGGCGCGGCGACGCTGGGCCTGCCCATCGTCGGCTCAGGCAGGGGCGCGCCCTTGGGTCCGCACCGGTCTGCCGCGCCCGTCACCCAGGATGTACGCTGTGTATCGACTGGCGAAGTGCCTGAACTACGGCCGGCTGGCGCTGTTCGTTTTCGGCTATGGCCTGATGGGCGTGCTGGTGGCGTCGACGCTCAACCGGGTGATGATCGCCGAACTCGGTTACCCGGCGTCGCTGGTGGGCGGGCTGTTGGCCATCCCCTATCTAGTCTCGCCGGTACGACTCTGGTTGGGGTACCGCTCGGACGGTTTCGCCATCGCCGGCCGGCGACGTGAGCCGTACATCATCCTGGGTGCGTTGATCGCCGGCGTGGGACTGGCCCTGACCGGGCTGCTGATCGCTCGCTCCGCCACGGCGCCGCTACTGATGGCCGGCACGGTCGTTGGCTTTGTCGTCTTCGGTCTGGGCCGCAACTTGGGCCACAACTCCTTCGAAGCGCTGTTGGCCGACATCTTCAGCGACGACGCACGGCCGCGGGCCGCGGCGCTCTACGAGATTGCGGCGCTGCTGGGGAGCGTGGTGGGCGGCGGCGTGCTCGGCCGCGCGCTGGAGGTGTACGATCCGGGTCGGTTGGTGGCGGTGACGACCGGCACGGCCACCGTGGCCTTGGGCCTGGCGGTGGTCGCCGCCCTGGGCCAGGAACCGCGTACCGCCCTGACGCAGGTCGCGACGCAGAAAGCCCGCCAGGCTTCGTTCCGGCAGGCGGTCCGCGAGGTGCTGTTGGCTGACCCACAGGTCCGACGGTTCTTCGTGCTCGTCTTCTTCACCTTCATCGGCACCCTGGCCCAGGACGCCCTGCTCGAACCGTACGGAGGGCTGGTGCTGCACATGCCGGTGGGACAGACCACGCGACTGACGATCCCGTGGGGCCTGGGGGTGATGGGCTCCATGTTGATGGCCGGTTTGGTACTGATCAAGTGGCTGGGGCACCTGCCGGTACTGCGCCTGGGCATGGGCGTCAGCATGCTGGCCTTTGCCGGCGTGATCTGGTCTGGAATGGGGGCGCGGGTCGAGTTGTTCCGCGGCTTGGTGCTGGTGATGGGCCTGGGGACGGGGCTGGCCGGGGCCGGACTGCTGACCGGCGCGCTCCACTTTACCACGCGCATCCGGGCCGGGTTGCTGATGGGCGTATGGGGCATGGCCAACCTGCTGGGCAAGGCCGCCGGCAGCGTCCTTGGAGGCACTGTGGTGGACGTGATGCGGGTGGTCACCGGCAGCCACCTGATGGCCTACAGCGCGGTCTTCGGGCTGGAGATTGCCATGTTGGCCGTGGCGCTGGGGCTCTCGTTCCGACTGGACGTTATGGCCTCGCGCGCCCGCCGGGAAGCCGACGAAGAAGCCAAACCGGAACGGTCCGCCCGGGCCTGAGGGCGGCGTTCGGGGCCGGGGCGCGGCTCCCTGTTCGGCGGGGGACCGCCGCGCCGGCGGCCCTCAGTGGTCCGTGCTGCGGGTGCAGGGCCGGCAGCGGGGCGGCAACGACCGCGCGGCGCTCACCCGAACCCACCCGCCCCCGAACCGGGCTCCGGAATGCGGGCTCCGAATCCGCCGGCGGCGTTGCGGCGCAGACCGAGGAGGACGCCCAGTCGGTACCACAGCCCACGGAAACGCGGCGGGCGCGGCACCGTCAGCGCGGTGGTCATGCCAGGGTCGGCCGGAGCCAGCTGGAACAACGGCAAGCCATCCTCTTCGTACCGCCGCAGCACATGGGCCAGGTCCGCCCGCACCGTGGCCGCTACGACGACCACGCCGTGCACGTCACCCTCGCGCAGACGCCGCGCCGAGGGGAAGTCCTGGGGCAGCACGCACCAGCGGTTGTCGTACCGGCCGGGCGCCACGCTGCCCGCCCCGGACTGGCGGTCGGCATCGAGCAGAAAGGCCGGCAGTGGGTCGGGCGGCAGCCCCTTGCCCAGCAGCACCTCGGCGCCGTGCAGCAAAGCCGCCATGATGCCGCCCACGTCGACCAGGGGGTCGCCGCCGGCGGTGCCGTTGAACAGGGGCACGGGCTGGTAACCGCGCGCGGCCAGCGCCAGGCCCACCTGCACGGACTGCACCCCGGGCAGGTCGACCACCACAGCGTCGCGGGGCCCGGGCGAGGGCGCCCACGCCAGAGCGGCGGGCGGCGGCCCCGCAAGGCCGGCGGGCGAGCGTCCGGTCAGGGCGGCGAAGAGCACGGGTTTGGCCCAGTCAGACCAGGGGGCGTCGTCGGGAGCCCAGATGCGGTAGAGCTCCTCGACCCGCGTTGGGGTAAGCGCTTCACTGTCCATGGCACGCTCCCTTCGGCGACGCCGTCCGGGCGGACGCCACCACTACGGGCACGTCCTGCGCCCTGGCATCGATGCGCGGCCAGGGGCTCAGGCGTCCATACATGCCCGCGGCCCGACCGTCGACGGTGTACACCCCCAGGCACACGTGGCGATCGCCGGCCGGCGTGGCCACGCAGCGACTGACAAAGCGCCGTTGCGCCACCCAACTTCCTGGCCGCCAACGGGCCCAGCGTCGGCTGGCGCGCCACTCAGCGGCCGGTGCTGCCCCGGCGATGGCGATCCCCTCACCGACGCGGCCCAAGGCAGGTTTGAGGATCCAGTCCGGATCGCGTTGCCACCCGACGGCTTGCGGCGCGGCGGTGGGCGGCAGCAGGGCCTCCCAGGTTGGCGTGGCCACGCCCAGACCGGGCCACAACAAGGGCAGGCGTTTGGACTGGGTCAGCAGGGCGGTGGCCGGGTTGCAGGTGGCGATTCCAGGGTTGAAATAGCGCCGCCAGGACGTACCCCGCGCGAGCGCCGGCAGCCACTCCGCGGGGTAGAAACGGACCAGGCCGTGCACCCCCACCGGCGCGCCCGAAGCCACGCAAGTCACCTGCGTCCCGCGCCACTGCAGGTGGTCGGGAGCGGCCAGGATGGGCGTCAGTCCATGGCGCACCAGTGCCCGCGCCAGATAGGCCATGACCTGCTGGTCGTCGGCATAGGCCGTGGCATGCACCAGGGCCAGGCAGCTGTCCGCCGGCAACCGGGCCGCGAACGCCGCGGCAATGGCGGCGGCGGGATCCATCAAGGCCCGCGTCCCCGGGATCATGTCGGCGGCCAGCTGCGACATCACCGCGGCCTCGCCCAACCCACCGGGCACGTCACTGTTGACCTCGGACAGGGCCCAGCCGGAGGCGGTCGGGTGCAGGTCGAAACGCATCAGCCGGACGGCGTCGGGCCCGGAAGCCGGCACCTGAGCCAAGGCCCGGCGCACAGCCCGAGGCAGTCCCAGCCGGGCATGCAGCTCCGGCCGCTGGAGCAGGGCCCGTTCCATGGCCAGGGTTTCGCGGGAGAGCTGCTCGGCCCAGGCGTTGAGCTGCCCGGCAGTGTCCGACGTCAAGACCAGGGCGTGCTCGCCGATCAGGCGGGTATCACCCAACTGCGGGTCCCACTTGCAGGCAGCAAAGATGACCTGCCGTCGGTACGCGGCGTAGGCGGCCGCCGGCAGGGGGACGGCGGTCAGGTCGCTCACGGCCCGAGGCCCGGTCCATAGAGGGGGTTCTCGGACAGCGGGCCAGCCCAAACCACGATGGCGGCCGCCAGGGCCAGGTAGACAACGGTCAGGGCGAAGGCCGGCCACCGCGCCGACGAGGGCTCGGCCCCTGGTTCGGCCGGACGACGCACCAGCCACCGCTCGGCCACGCCGGCCAACACCGTCAGGCCAATGGCCGGCCAGATGGCGGCTGCCAGGTCGTGCCCGGCGGCGGCGAACGAGACCCAGTCACCCGCCGCGCCCCGCCCACACACCGCGCCCAGCGCCAGCAACAGCCCGGCCAGCCGCAGGCCCGCAGCAGCGTCGCGGTCGACGGTGATCCGCTCGGCGAAATCGCCGATCGCCTGCGCCAGCGCCCACAGCCCGAACCAGGCCAGCGTGGCCAGGCCAGCCGCGTAGCCGACACACCACCACCCCGGTCCGTCGCCGATGTTGCCGCCGATGTAGCAGACCGTCAGGCCTAGCCAGGCGCCCCCGGCCGCCGTCGCCGCCGCCGCGTTGTGGCGCTCGAACACATCGTCGATCCACGAGAT
This sequence comes from uncultured Gemmatimonadota bacterium, assembly GCA_903893785.1. Classification (GTDB taxonomy): domain Bacteria; phylum Latescibacterota; class UBA2968; order UBA8231; family UBA8231; genus CAITNQ01. The sequence continues at coordinate 14,948 of CAITNQ010000234.1, read as the reverse complement.
GCCCAACAGCGGGACCACCCAGGTTCCCAGCCGCAACCACGCCAGGCCGAGGACGGAGTAGAAGGCCAGATACGCCCGACTATCACGCACGTCATGGGCCGCCCACAACCGCAGAGCTACCAGGACAAGCAGGGCACTGACCCAGGGCCCCAAGGCCGCGAGCCACCGCGTCCCTGGCGACCGCCCCAGTCGCGTCAGGCGGGCCAGACGGACATACCACGGGCCCCATCCGAGGGCGGTGATGGCGAGACTGACCAGCAGCACCGGAACGTCATTCTCATCCATGGCAGCCTCAACATGGGGCGACAGCCAGCAGGTCCGAGCGGCGGCAAGACCCGCCCAGGGCCGGGTTGACGGGCCTGCCAACGAAGAGGGACTCCCCGCTGCGTATGGATAGGATATGCGGTCGGCTCGGTCAAGACACCGGGAGCCACCTCGGCGTACGACGGGGCCCGCGACCGAAGACCGCTCTTGACGACGGCAACAGCGCGTATCAGGTTCGGGCGTCGCGGTGCCCGAAGCCCGGCCGGCTTCGCCGCCCGACGCGGGTCAGGTCGCGTCTACCCGGAGGTCAGCCGGGCGGCCGCGCGCGGCCGGGCGACCGGGTAAAGCGCGCCCGGGCCGATGGCCCCCGCGGGTCCCCGCGCCCGGGACGTCGCCGCCCGGCACAACGCCCCACGGATTGGCGCCGCCGCAACGGCACGGGTGGCGGCAGAGCAGAGGCATACATGCATGCATTCCCGTTCATCGAGGTCAGCGGCACGGCGCGCCAGATGGGCCTCCAGCACGGCGCCCAGGCAGCCCCGCTGATTGCCCGGTACCTGCAGTGGATCGAAAAACTCACGGGCCGGCCACGCCAGGAATTGGGCCAGCGCGCTCGGGCTTTCCTGCCGGCCATCCAGGCCCTCAGTCCTCGCTTCGTGGAAGAGGTGGCCGGCCTGGCCGAAGGCGCCGGCCTGTCGTTTGACGAAGCCCTGCTCTGCCAGGTACGCGGCGAAGCGGCGCAGGTGCCGGCTGAAGGCTGTACGGCGTTCGCTGTCACCGGCAGTGCGACCCGCGGCGGCGTCACGCTGGCGGGCCAGAACCAGGACCTGAACCCCGAATTTGCTGACCTGGGTATCGTGCTGCACGTGGTGCCCAGCGATGGTCGACCGCGCGCCATCGTTTTCACCTTTGCCGGGCAACTGGGGTACATGGGCATGAACCAGCACGGCGTGGCCCATTTCGCCAATGCCGTGGGCGGTTGCCCCTGGCGCCTGGGCCTGCCGCACTACCCCCTCAAGCGAGTGTTGCTGGAGCAACCGGGGTTGCCCGAGTGTCTGGTGATACTGCGCCAGCACCGCACCTGCTCGCCGGCCAACATGGTGCTGTGTGACGGCGCGGGGGCCATTGCCGATGTCGAGATCCGCACGGACGGCATCGCCATGTACGCCGATGCGAGCCCCGAGCAACGGCTGCACACCAACCACTACCTGACGCCCGAGTTCGCCGGTTTCCAGCCCGATCCGGCGCCCGACTCGGTGCTCCGCCTAGAGCGTCTCCGCCACCTGGTTCAGGCTTCGTGGGGAGCCCTGGACGTGACGCAGCTGAAGGCCATCATGGCCGACCATGTCGGCGACCCGGGCGCCATCTGCCGTCACGGCGAAGGGGGCTCGCACTCGATCTGCGGGTACATTGCCGAACCCGCCCGGGGCCTGTTCCATGTGCGCCGGGGCCACGGCTGCCTGGGGAGCTGGAGCACCTACGAGGTGTGACGCTACGGGGCTCAATGCCCCCGCGCCCCGGGTGATCGAGCGCCGCGTCGCCTGACCGCGATTGTTTTCGTATATTGGCCATCTCTTGGCCACCCCGGCGCTTCGTCCACGCCGCGGCCCGACACCACCCGACAGCGGTCTGCAGCGAGCGCACTCCAGCCAGGTCTGCCGGGCGGCGCGCTGCCCTTGGGCCGGCCGGACCGGATGGGGGCCCGGTCGGCAGGGCGCTCATGGCACGCTCCCGGTGCAGCCACGCCCAAGCCGGTGGCCATTCTCATCCCCCCGGCGCCGGCGCCTTGACGATGAGCAATCCCATGTACCGCCAACGCGCGCTGGACCATCTGGCCGCACCCGAACAGCTGGATCAGTACCTGACGGTCAGCCAGCCCCGATGGTGGGTGGTACTGGCCGCTCTGGGCCTGCTGCTCAGCGCCGCGCTCCTGTGGAGTTTCCTCGGTCAGATCCCTACCCTCGTGCCCCTGCGGGGGGTGGCCGCGGGGGCGCCAGGTGGCCCACTGGCGATCTACGCGCTGGCGCCGGTGACCACAGCCCGCCGCCTGAGCGCGTCGATGGCCGCCCAGGTGACCACCGACGCGGCCGGGAGTGATCGGCAGCGCGCCACGGTGGTCTGGGTGGGCACCGAACCGGCTACCGATGCGGCCCTGGCCGCCGCCATGGGCCAACCCCAGTGGCTGCGATCGCCGAACCAGGAGTCGCGTACCGTCCTGGTAGTGATCGGCGTGACGACGGGCGCCGCGGGGGCCGCGGGGGCGGGGAGCGGCCTGGTGGCAGGCGCCGACTACCAGGTCCAGGTGGTTACCGGCCAGCAGCGTCCCGTGGATGTGCTGTTCGGCCGATGAGTCGCGTCGCCCGCGTGCCGGTAGTCATGCAGATGGAGACGGCCGAATGCGGCGCGGCGTCCCTGGCCATGGTGCTGGCGCACTTCGGCCGGTGGCTGCCCCTGGAACGCTTGCGGGTGGACTGCGGCGTGTCCCGCGACGGCGCCACGGCGCTCAACATTGTCAAGGCGGCCCGCGCCCACGGCCTGTTGGCCAAGGGGTACCGCGGCGAGACCAACCTGCTGGCCGACCTGCCGATGCCGGCCATTCTGCACTGGAACTTCGCTCACTTCGTGGTCCTGTGTGGTTTCCAGGGCCCGCGCGCGGTCATCAACGACCCAGCCCGGGGCCGCGTCAAGATCACGCGCGAGGAACTCGACCGCTCGTTCACCGGCATCGCGCTGCGGTTGGAGAAGGGCCCCGATTTCCGCGCCGAGGGCCACCCGCCCAGCGTGCTCCAGTTCGCCCGGCGGCGATTGGCTGGCACCCTGATGCCGTTCGTGCTGGTGGCGCTGCTCAGCGTGCTGGCGGCGGGAGCCGGCGTGTTCCAGCCCCTGTTCAGCCGGCTGTTGCTCGACCAGATCCTGTCGGGCGCGGCCCGCGAGTGGTTGACCGCCTTCACGGGGGCCTTCCTGCTGCTGGTGCTGTTCCAGGTCGCCGTGGGCGCCACGCAGGCGCTGTTATGGTACCGCATCAAGGGGCGCTTTGCCATCGCCGCCAGCGCCGCCTTCATGTGGCACCTGCTGCGCCTGCCCATGGAGTTTTTCGGCCAGCGCTACCCCGGCGACCTGATGCAGCGCCTGGCGCTCAACCAGTCCATTGCCGCCGCCCTGTTCGATCGCCTGGCGCCGTTGTTGGTGCAGCTCGGGCTGATGGGGTTCTACCTGACGATGATGGTGGAATACAGCCCCTGGCTGACCGCCATCGCCGTGGTCTCGGTGGCGCTGAACACCCTGGTGGCGCAGGGCGTCGCCCGCTACCAGCGCGACCTCAGCCGCGCCACCCAGGCCAGCGGCGCCAACCTGGCCGCGACAACCTTGGCCGGCATGTCGATGGTCGAAGTGATCAAAGCCAGTGGCGCCGAAGCCGGTTTCTTTGCCCGTTGGGCGGGGGCCCATGCCCGCCGTCACAACGCCGATGTCCGCCTGGCCCGGGCCTGGATCTACCTGGGCGGCTTGCCCGGGCTGCTGCAACAGATCGCCGGTGCGGTGGTGCTGATTGGCGGCGTGCACCTGGTCCTGCGCGGGCAGTTCACCGCCGGCATGGTGCTTGCCTTCCAGGGCTTTCTGGCGGCCTTCCTGATGCCGGTCAACCAGATCGTCGGCCTGGGCCAGGGCCTGATCGCCATGCGCACTGACATGGAGCGCGTGGACGACGTGCTCAACTACCGCACCGAGCCGATGGCCGGCGCGGACGCGGCAGTGGCCGGCGGGAAACTCGGCGGCCGCCTGGAGTTGCGCCAGCTGAGTTACGGCTACTCGCGGCTGGCCGAACCCCTGATTCGCGGCTTCTCACTGCAGGTTCAGCCCGGCTCCGTGGTCGCCGTGGTGGGCCCCAGCGGCAGCGGCAAGTCGACGCTGGCCAAACTGGTTGCGGGCCTGTACGAACCCTGGGAGGGCCAGATCCTCTACGACGGTCGGCCGCGGCTGGCCATCGATGAACGCACCTTCCACGGTTCGGTGGCCATGGTGGATCAGGACGTCACGCTGTTCGAGGGCACGGTAGCCAGCAACATCCGCCTGTGGGATGCCAGCGTCGAGGATTTCTCGGTGATCTTGGCGGCGCGCGACGCGGAGATCCACGCTGCCGTGGTGGCCCGGCCGGGCGGCTTCGACCATCCGTTGGCTGAGAACGGAGCCAACTTCTCCGGCGGCGAGCGGCAGCGACTAGAGATCGCCCGGGCCCTGGCGCAGGAACCAACGCTGCTGGTCCTGGACGAGGCGACCAGCGCGCTGGACGCCGCCACCGAGGCGCGGGTGATGCAGAACATCCGCGCGCTGGGGATCACGGTGCTGCTGATTGCCCATCGCCTGTCCACGGTGCGGGACTGCGACCAGATCGTGGTGTTGGACCGCGGCCAGACCGTTGAACAGGGCACGCACGCGGAGTTGCTGGCGCACGGCGGGGTGTACGCCCGGCTGGTGTCCACCGACGCGCCGCCGGCGGCGCCGTTGACGCCAACAGCAACCTGAACACCGTGGCCCAATCCTCGTTCGAAGCCCAGATCGACACGCGTCAGGCACACGACGAGCGCGTCTTCGGCGCCGCGCTGGCCGACCTGGTGCGCGTCCTCGACCCCGAGAGGACTGACCCGGCCGGCACGCCCGAAGCCGCACTGGCACGCCTGGTGGCTCAGTGGCCTCCCCGCCGCGACGGCGACGGCGACGGCGACAACCCAACCGACGCCTCCTTGGAGGAACAGCTCGATCGCTGGCTGCGACCCGCCGGCATCATGTGGCGTCAGGTGCGCCTGGAGGGCGCCTGGTGGCGCGACGCGCTGGGCTGTCTGCTGGCGCGCACCACCGACGGGCAACCGACCGTGTTGCGACCAGGGCGCTTCCGCGGCTATTCGTACAACGAGGGGAAAGGGCGCGTCAACGTGACGCGACGCACGGCAGGCCGGCTGCAGCCGGAGGCGTTCTGCTTCTACCGACCGTTACCGCCCACCCGCCTGGGCCTGGGTGATCTGGTGCGCTTCATGGCTGCCAGCGTCAGCCCCGTGGAGGTCGCGCTGGTGACCGCCGCCAGCCTGGCGGTAGCCCTCTTGGGCACGCTGTTTCCGTACCTGACCCGCGCCCTGTTCGCCTGGGTAGTGCCCGCGGGCATGAGCGCCATGTTGGCGCCGGTGGGGGCCCTGCTGATGGGGGCCGCGGCCGCGGCGGCGGTGTTGGGCATGACCCGCAGCGTGCTCCTCCACCGGCTGCAGGTCCGCATCGGTGTCGCCGTGCAGTCGGCGGCCATGATGCGGCTCCTCGGTCTGCCCCTGCCCTTCTTCCGGAACTACCCGGTGGGCGAGTTGGCCGAGCGCCTGCGAGGCGTTACCGAGTTGGCCGAGATTCTGACCGGGGCGGCGCTGACCACGCTGCTGTCGGGAGTGGCCTCGCTGGTATACCTGTTCCAGATCCGGCAGTTTGCCCCGGACCTGCTGTTCCCGGCCGTGGCCGTGCTGGCCGTCTCCGTGGGCCACACGGCGCTGGTGACCTGGCAGCAGCTGGGTATCTCGCGGCGCCGCCTGCAGGCCGGGGCGCGGCTCAACAGCGTCGTCTATGGCTTGCTGGCGGGGATCCAGAAGATCAAGCTGGCCGGTGCTGGGCGACGGGCTTTCGCCCGTTGGGCCGAGGCCTACGCGCAACTGGGAAGGCTGGAGTTCGCCCCGCCGGTGTACCTGCGCCTGACCGACAGCGTGGCCCTGCTGATCAGCGGCCTGGGCGCGGTCTGGCTGGCCTGGCTGGCCGGACGAACCCGGGTAGGCCCAGCTGACTTCATCGCCTTCCAGGCCGCCTTCGGGGCGGTGGCCGGCGCCGTGCAGTCGCTGGCCGGCGTCGCCGGCCTTGCCGCTCGTGTCAAACCCATCCTCGAGATGGCCGAGCCCCTGCTGAGCGCCGTGCCCGAAGCCGCGGCCGCCAGGCACCGCGTCACCTCCCTGGGCGGCGCCATTGCGGTCAGCAACCTCAGTTTTCGCTATGGCCCCGACGGCCCGTTGATCCTGGACGGTGTCAGTCTGAGCCTGAGACCCGGGGAGTTCGTTGCTCTGGTCGGGCGTACGGGGTGCGGCAAGACGACGCTCGTGCGCCTGCTGTTGGGATTTGAGGCCCCGCTGTCTGGGGCCATCGAGTACGACGGCCACCCGTTGGCGGAGCTGGACCTGCCCAGCCTGCGTCGACGGATTGGCTCGGCGCTGCAGAACGGCAGCCTGCTGCCCGGCAGCATTGGCGGCAACATCCTTCTGGGCGCGCCCTGGCTGGGGCTCGAGGAGGCTTGGGAGGCGGCGCGTCTGGCCGGCGTGGACGAGGACATCCGCGCCATGCCCATGGGCATGCAAACGGCCGTCAGGGAGGGCGGCGGCGGCATCTCCGGCGGCCAGCGACAGCGGCTCCTCATCGCCCGTGCCCTGGTCACCCGGCCGGCGGTGCTGTTCCTGGACGAGGCCACCAGCGCCCTGGACAACATCACGCAGCAGCAGGTCGCCGCTAATTTGGCGGCGCTGCGGTGCACCCGCCTGGTCATTGCCCATCGTTTGTCCACGGTGCGACACAGCGACCGAATCCTGGTGCTGGAGCGCGGCCGGATCGTTGAGGAGGGCCGGTACGAAGACCTGATGGCCCAGGGCGGCCTGTTCTGCGAGCTGGTGCGACGGCAGACGCTGTAAGCGGCGCGCGGCGCCGCACCGCCGAGGCCGCCGGCGCGCCCCTGCCCACGCCGCGGCGACTGCCCCAGGCCCCGGCAACACCGTATTTTCTGCCACCTGCCAAAAGGCCATGCCGGCGGCGTCAGCTTGAGCCGCTCTCGGGACCTCGGCTCCAAGCCCCCGGGGCGACGCCGCCGGCCCCGAGAGCGCGCGAACGACAGCCGGTCGACGCGCGACGACGGGCACGAACCCTGGGACGGGATGACGGGACCCGGAAAGCAGCACCAGGAAGGCCCGCGGGCACGCGCCCTGGGGTGGTGTTTGTACGCACTGGCCGGTGTGCTTGGGTTGGCGTGTTTCCACCAGTACGAGCTGCTGTCAGGTTTTGGCGGCATCAGCACCGACCGCGGCGACGGTCGCTTCATTGCCTTCACCCTGGAGCACACGTACCAGGCGCTCCGCGGGCTGAGCGCGGTGGCCTCGCCGCCGATCTTCTACCCCGTGACCGGCACGCTGGGGTATTCGGACGTGCTGTTGGGTGTGGCCCCGGTGTACTGGCTGCTGCGAACGGCCGGTGTGGGGCTGCTGCCGGCCTGCATGTGGACGGTGGTGGTCGGGAACCTGTTGACCTATGTGGCCGCACTGGGACTGCTGCGGCGCGGCCTGCACCTGGGTCGATGGGCCGCGGTGGCCGGCGCCCTGTTGTTCGCCTTCAACAGCGCCAAGCTCAATCAGCTCAACCATCCGCAACTGCAGCCCCTGTACCTGCTGGTCGCCCTGGCCTGGGTGCTGGTCTTCCTGTACCAACAGCGGGCGACGCTCACCGGCAGGCGATCGCTGGCCTGGCTGACGCTGGCCGGCCTGCTATTCAGCCTTCAGCTGTACACCAGCGTGTACATGGGTTGGTTCTTCGCCTTCCAGTGCCTGTTGCTGGGCGTCGTCGGCAGCGCCTGGCCTGCCGCGCGGGCGGCGGCCCGGGCCTGGCTACGGGCGCACCGGGCCAGCCTGGCCGGCGCGGCAGCGCTCACGACGGTGACGCTGATCCCCTTTGCCTGGCTGTACCTGTCGGTGGTCCACCACAACGGGTGGCGCCGCTTCGTCGACGTGGAGGGCATGCTGCCGAGGGCCTGGTCGTACCTGAACATGGGCCCGGACAACTTCGTTTGGGGCTGGCTGTCTGAACGCTGGCCGCAGTTTGGGCAACTGCCCCTGCCCTGGGAACACCGAATCGGGCTCGGACTCGTGGTTTCCGCGTTCGGCCTGGCCCTGCTGGCCGCTGCCTGGGCGTCCCTGTGGCGGGGGCGGCGTCGCCAGCCCATACCCGCCTGGGTCGGCACGCTCATGGGCACACGCGACGACCAGCAGCTGGCCGTGCTGGCTACCGCCAGCGCCACGGTAGGGTTGTTGTACATGGCCACCTGCCGCTGCATGGGTTTGGAGAGCCCGTGGTGGCTGGTCTTCCAGACCGTGCCCGGGGCGCGCAGCATTCGGGCGGTGGCGCGTTTCGTGCTCGTGGCGCTGCTACCCACCACCTGCGTCATGGCCGCAGTGCTGGACAACCACATAGGTAACCTGCGCCATCGAGCGGGTGCCGCGGGGCGGCGATGGCGGGCCGCCGCCCTGACCTGGCTGGTGTTGCTGGCCCTGGCTGAGCAGCTGGGCCGTACCCATGGCTTCGCCATGGCCGAGGACTGGGCCCGCATCGAACAGCTGTCGCGGCAGTTGGGGCCGGGGTGCCAGGTCTTCTACATTACTGCGGGAGACACGGTCACCCGGCCGCTGTGGGAGCTGCAACTGGACGCCATGCTGGTGGCGACCCTTACCCGGGTGCCAACCGTCAACGGGTACTCGGGCCAGATACCGCCCGGCTGGACCCTGGAGGACCCGCACGATCTGACCTACGCGGCCGGCGTGAAACGGTGGCTGCGGAGCACTGGGCTCAACAAACGAAGGGTCTGCCGCGTGGCCACCGATCAGTGACCTGGCCGCCGACGGCAGCCAACGCGGCGGCCAGGGGAGGAGCCATGGGCAGGGACCGCTTCGACGAACTGGTGCAGGCTTTCCTGGCCGAGCGCCGCATTGCCATCTGGGGCGTCGAGGGCACCAAGGGCGATCCGGGCGCCTGGGTGGCCGGTCGCTTCCGCCGTCAAGGGGTCGAGGTGGTGGCCGTGAACCCGGCCTTTGGCCAGGACCCGACGCCGGAACGGGCCCCCTCGTTGACGCGCGTCGAGCCACCGGTCAGGGCCGTGTTGGTTTATGTCGATCGGCCTCGGGCGGCCGCCGCCGTTGACGACTGCGTGGCGGCGCGCACCCCCCTGGTGTGGCTCCACGACGCGCTCAGCCCGGGCGCCGCGGTCGCACCGCATATCGAACGCCTGCAGGCTGCCGGCAGCGCCGTCATCGCCGGGCTCTGCCCGCTGCTGTTCCTGTCCGCTACGGATCCGGCGCATGCCTGCCTGCGCTGGATCCTGCGCCTGACCGGCAAGGAGAAGCGGGTGCGCCAACAGACCGCTTGAGGCATCTGCGGCACCCGACAGGCGCGCCGCGCCGTCAATGCCGACCGACGCCGACCGACGAGGTAGCGTTGATCGCCTGCCCGCCTGAGGGGCAGCGGCGGCCCGGTGCGGGCACCGCGTCGGTTGACCGGTGCCCTGGCCGTTGGCGCGCGCCTAGGGTCCCTCGACGCTGGTGAGGTTGTCGGCGGAGTTCCGGTCGATACGCGTGTTGAACGGGTCGACACCGACGAACGCCGGCGCCCGGTCGAGCACCAGGGCTATCTCCTGACTTCCCGACGTCAACGAGCGGCGCTCCAGAGCCAGCACGCTGTCGCGCCCGTACCCGCGGGTGCCCGGTTCGGTCGCGAAGGCACCCACCACGAAAGACTCGTCGAGGGGCGCCTCGGTCTGGGCGCCCGTGCCGTCTGCATAGAGCTTTCGCGCCTCGACGGTGAAGCGCACCTCATAGCGGCCATCGGGCTGCTGCGTGACCCGGGCATCGTGGGCCTGCAGATCGAGGACCGTGATCTTCTCGAACAGATCGGCAATCAAGCCTTCGTGCGCCGGCCCGGCTTCCTGGCGCAGGGCCGTAAGGAAGTCCGTTGACGAAGGGTACGGTGCCGGCTTGAAGGCATAGGCAGCCAACAACCGGCGCAGAGCCCGGTTCACCGTCTCCTCGCCGATCTCCTCTTTCAGCGCCCACATGGCCAGCGCGCCCTTGTGATAGTGGATGTAGCCCTGGTCTTCGACCCGCGCCAGCGGCAATTCCTCGATGACCTCGCGACCGCGCGACCGCAGGTAGTCGTCTAGCTCGAGGCGCAGGAACTTGCGCAGCTGCTCCTTGCCGTATAGCTGCTCCATCACGAGTAGCGCCGAATACTGGGCCAGAGACTCGCTGAGCAGGGTCATGCCCTGCTGGTCCGCGCCGATCACCTGATGCGCCCACCACTGGTGCGCCAGTTCGTGGGCCGTGACATAGGTGACCAGGTCGATCTTCTCGTCGGCCTGCTCATCGCGGAAGTCCTGCACGAAACCGATCGATTCCGAATACGGCACGGTATTGGCAAAGGACTGAGCGAAGGTGCCGTACTGGGGGAATTCGACGATGCGCATCTGGCGGAACTGGAAGGGCGTGAAGCGCGCGCTGAACACCCCCAGCGAGGCCTTCATGGCGTCCAGCATGCGGCGCACATTGCGGCTGTGCGCCGGGTGGTAATACACCGCCAGCTGCACCGGCGCCGCGCCCGGCCCGGTCCAGGTGTCCTGGGCCACGGCGTACTGGGCTGACTGCAGCGAGAAGAAGTTTTGAATGGGCGCCTCGGTGCGCGTGACCACGGTCCGGCGCCCCCCTGCCGTAGTGTCGCTGATCGTGTATCCGGGCGCCACCGGCGTCTGGTCAGCGTCGGTGGACAGGGCAATCTCGGCCGTGACCCAGTCACTGTCGTGGCGCAGGTAGTGATGCGCCCGCGCGTGGGCGTCTTCGAGCCGGGCCGGCCGCAGTTCCGGGGCCAGGCCGTGCTCACGGCGTTTGGCGCGGTCCTGCAGCAGGCCTTCGCGGCGAATACCGAGGTTCGGCGTCACGTCGAAGTTGCTGATGAAACTGCCGTTGGCCACCACCGAAGTCAACGGCCGCCGATTGACGAAACCGCGCTGCTCGAGCACCGTCTCGAAGTCCAGCCGCGCTTGTTCACCCGGCTGCAGCGGCTGCGCCAGGCGGATGATGCGGTAGCCGAAGCGTTCCCACTCGCGCTCAACGCGCCCGCCGGCCACGTCAAGCCGCCGCAGCTGCAGATCCGGGTTCCATTGCACATGGACCTCGGTCAGCGCCTGCCCACTGCGATTCTCCATCAGGTAGTAACCGCGAGTCTCGGCCCGCGTTTGCCGCGGGTAGAGCGCCACTTCCAGGTGCACGTGAGTAATGGTGGGCTGGGGCACGGTCTCGAACGGCAGCAACGCCTTCTCGAGCTCGGCCAGGCGCGCCTCGGATTCGTCACGGGTCTCGTAGCGGTTCAGCACATTGGTGTTGTAGAACACCCAGGCGCCCGAAGCGAGCCAGGCGAGTACCGCCACCCCCAGCGCCACGCCGGTAGCGCCGCGCAGGCGCCAGGGCAATCGCGCCAGCCGGGGCCGCAAAGCCGTGTCCGCGCCGCGGCGCCACAGCGCGTGGGTGACCACGAGCAGTATGGCGGCGAAGGCTAGCCAATACGCCTGTGCCCAGACGCGGCCGATCCAGAACCGACCGGCGCCGTTCATGTCCGACAGGGGTACCGGCGGGGTGTCGCCGTAGTTGTACAGCACGTGCTCAAAACCCAACGAGGCCAGGGCGATACCGGCGACGATGTACACCACCATGACGCCCCAGCCGACGAACTTGTTGGGCACCGCCGCCTGGACAAATACCGACAGGACGCCGGGCAACCAGGTGCTCGCCAGCCCGGGCAGCAGGAACCACAGCAGGTACTTGCCCAGCTCAAAGTCGAAGTACCCATGGGCCGCCTGGAACGCCATGGAGCCCAGGAGGGCCACGACGTAGCTAGCCAGCAGCACGCCGGCCACCGCCAGGGCCTTGGGCAGGACGAAGGCCCAGTCCGGAGCCGGCGTGGCATCGACGATCTCATGCATGCGGCGCTCACGGTCGCGCCAGACCAGTTCGCCGCCGTAGAAGACGGCGATCAGCAACGGGAACAGGGTGAAGCTGTTCTGCAGCGCGTCGACCACGGCGCGGGTCACGGGCAGGTAGTCGACACCGCGGCCCTCGACGGTGCCCACCAGAGAACCCAGCGAGTTCCCCAGGCCAAGGAACAGCAGCACGACAAAGGCGGGGCTGCGCACCACGAAAGCGGCGTCGAAACGCGCCAGCGCCGCAAACTGCGCCCACATGGAGCCGCGCCGGGCCGGAACGCCGGTCGGCTCGCTCACCGGCAACTGGGGGTGCGGTCCGCCCGGCAGGATCCGGCGCGACGCCGTCTGGCGCGCGGCGGTGGGCGGGTCACCCGGTGTGCCCGGGGCATCGCCCTGCGGATCCGCAGCAGCGCCGCGACCCCGCCGCCTCGTCAGGGAACCGGGCCGGGCCTCAAAGCGGAAGACGGCGTAGGCCGCGGCAAACAGCGCGGCGCCGATGGCCAGCCACAGCAGGCGGTTGCCCAGCAGCGTGCCGGCCAATGCCGGCATGAGGCTGTTGCGTTCGGCGGCGGTCCAATAGCGAGTGGCCAAGTCCAGCGCCCCGATGCCGAAGGGGTCGGTCCAGGCAGACACCGCGTCCCAGGCCGGATCGCGCAGCATCAGGCGGGTGGCGAGGAACAGGACCAGAGAGGCGGCGGCGCCAATGAACGTCCACACCAACGACCGGGTGAGGGTGGCCACGGCGAAGAAGGCGGCGGCCATCAGCGCCACGGTCGGCAGACTGAGGACGAACGCGGCGTACAGGTAGTGGCCGGGCACAAAAGGCCCCAGAGTCTCGGCGTCTACCCAGGGCATACAGCTGCCCACCCACACGCCCAAGGGCACAGCGAGCGTGACCCCGAAGGCGACGGTCAGGGCGCCCACGAAGCGGCCGACCAGGTAGTCGCGTTTGCTCACCCGCGTGGTGCGCACCAACGGCGCAAAGCCCGTCTCGTCGTCGCGGATCACCACGTTAGCGACAAAGGCGGTGACCACGAAAAGGGCGAAGACATTCATGATGGCGACGGTCTGCGCCAGTGCATACGGCGAATTCAGATGCACATTGCCGCCGCTGCCGATGTGGACATTGTCCGATGCAACACTGCCGAAGGGCAGCAGGAAGAAGAGCGCGAAGCCGACGGCGAACAGCGGCGAGCGCAGCTGGTAGCGCAACTCGAAAGCGGCGATGCGGGCGAGCATGGGCGGCCTCCAGGGCTCAGGCGGTGGCCGGCTGGTCAGCACCGCCCGGTCGGCGGGAGGCGCTCAGGGTGGCGAAATACAGATCTTCGACGCTCGGTTCAACCAGGGCGAAACCACTCGCCGGCGCGCTGTCCGCCAAGACGTGCACCAGCGTGCGACCCGCCCGCAGGCGATGGGCGATGACGGACCATGAAGCCTGGGCGGCGGCCAGTTCACCGGTGTCGATCAGGCCGCGCCAGACGCGGCCGTGCAGCGCTGCCACCAACTCGCCCGGGGCGCCCTGCAGGATGATGCGGCCGCCGGCCATGATGGCCATCTGCGGGCACAACTCAGCCACGTCATCGACGATGTGGGTGGAGAGGATCACGACCACTTCGCGACCGATCTCGGCCAGCAGGTTGTTGAAGCGGTTGCGCTCCTCGGGGTCGAGACCGGCGGTGGGCTCGTCGACCACGATCAGCCGCGGCCGGCCGATCAGCGCCTGCGCCACGCCGAAGCGCTGGCGCATGCCGCCGGAGAAGCCGGCCACCGCCTTCTTGCGCGCCGGCCACAGGTTGACCTGCACGAGCAACGCTTCGACCATGTCGCGGCGCTCGCCGCGGTCGGCGATGCCCTTGAGCACGGCCAGGTGGTCGAGCAGGTCCCAGGCCGACACCCGCGGATACACGCCGAAGTCCTGCGGCAGGTAACCGAGGACGGCGCGCAGTCGGTGCGGCTCACGCAGCACGTCGATGCCGTCGAATTCGATGCGCCCGGCGCTGGGCGTCTGCAGCGTGGCCACGCAGCGCATGAGCGTTGACTTGCCCGCCCCGTTGGGGCCGAGCAGGCCGTACATTCCCAGCGGGATGTGCAGGGTCAGATCCGCCAACGCACGGGTGCCGTTGGGGTACACGTGGGTGACGCCGGTGATGGAGAGCAAGGGTCCCTCCCGGGGCTGGGGCGCAGGTGCCGGGCGGCCGACCCGGGCAGGGCGGCCACCGGCACCACGAGATACACTTGCGCGGGGCGAATGTCAATATGTCCACCATGGTTCGTACCACCCACCCGGGACTTCGGGCAGGCGGTGCCGGCGGGACCGAACCCTCACCGTTGGGAGGCCGCCGTGGCCGTAGCCCTGACGTTCGCGGAGCGGCTGGTCGGCGGTGGCTTTGGTTATGCGCATGGCATCCGTGTGGCGGATCTGGACGGTGACGGCCTGCTCGAGGTGATTGCCGCCGACACTGATGCCGGGTTGTACTGGTTCGACGCGGACCGCGACGGCAGCCTTACCCGCCATGTGATTCACCGGCGTAGCGGCGAGTGGCTGGAACGGCACGCGGTGGTGGGTATCGACGGCGACGGGCAACTCGAGATCGTCATTGTCGGCAATTTGGGCGGCAGCGTGCTCTACTTCGACTGCCTCGGCGACCCCCGCGACCCGGGCGTCTGGTCGCCGCCGGGGCCCCACCGCAGGGGCCGGGCCGGCAACCATGGCGCGCCCGCAGGGGCCGCCCCGGCTGCCATCCAGCGGCCGGTCCCGTGGCCCGGCGTGAAGCGCACCCGGGCCTCGAAGGGCTCGCCGGAGATGATGCCGAAGGTGTCGCGCAGGCGCGTCTCCACCGTGCTGGCCAGGGCCGGCGGGTGTCGCCCCGGGTTGTGAACCGGGGCGACA
>CAITNQ010000233.1 GCA_903893785.1 uncultured Gemmatimonadota bacterium | reverse complement strand
GTTGTGGAAGTTGACGGTGTGTTGTCTGACCTGAAGTTCGACCTGCGAGCCTATGCCTACGACGGGCAGGTTCAGTTGATGGCTGCTCGCATGTATGCCGGGCAGACCACCAACTTCAGGACACCAGGCGGTGGCTTTGCGCCGGTGGTCGCGTTGCCCTGAGGGAGCGCGACCACGAAGCTTGTTCGCAAACTCACTCAAAGCGGCTTGTGTGCCGAGACGATTTCAGATGGTGCTCGTCCCCCGATAAAAACGCGGTTGACATCGAGGAAGCCAGCCTGATGAACAGCGGGTTCCATCAACACGGGGCGGCAAGCGCCCAGCAGGCACAAAGTCAGGACACTGACTACAAAACCCGTAGCAACGTTGTCGCTTTCACCGAACGAGGTGGCCGACTTCAACCGGAATGGATGGTGGTTGTGAAACGGAATGGGTGGCGGTTTTCACCGGAATACCCGGTCCTTGATAGTTCTTCAGGCATAGGGCGCGCGGATGACGGGTAGCAATTCATGGTGTTTACCCTCGCTAGAAACCGGGGTTTTCTGCACCAAAACCGAGATCACCCCGACCACGCCCACATCCACCGCGAACTGCGCCGACCTGGCGTGACGCTGCAGTTGCTTTGGGAGGAATACCAGCAACAGCACAGCGGGCAGGCGTACAAGTACAGCGCCTTCTGCGAGAAGTACAAGGCCTGGGCCCGGCGCCTGCAGCGCTCCATGCGCCAGACCCACACGGGCGGTGACAAGCTCTTTGTGGACTACGCCGGCCAGACCGTTCCCGTGGTGGATGCCGACACTGGCGAGATACGCCAGGCCCAGGTCTTCGTGGCCGTGCTGGGCGCATCGAACTACACCTACGCCTGCGCCACCGCCAGCCAGAAGGCCACCGACTGGGTGGCCAGCATCATTAGCGCGCTGGAGTTCATCGGCGGCGTGCCTCGTCTGCTGGTGCCCGACCAGCCGCGCGCCCTCATGGCCCGACCCGACCGCTACGAGCCCACCGCGCACCGCCTGCTCGAAGAGCTCTGTGCGCACTACAGCCTGGCCGTGATGCCCGCGCGCCCGGCCAAGCCACGCGACAAACCCAAGGTGGAGGTCGCTGTGCAGGTGGTCGAGCGCTGGATTCTGGCCAGGCTGCGCCACCAGACCTTCTTCAGCCTGGCCGAGCTCAACCGGGCGATTGCCGCCTTGCTGGTGGACTTGAACCAGCGCGCGTTCAAGAAGCTGCCGGGCAACCGCACCAGCGCCTTCGCCGAACTCGACCGGCCAGCCCTGCGCCCCCTGCCGCCGGTGCGCATGCCCATCGCGCGCTTCAAACCCGCCCGCGTCAACATCGATTACCACGTTGAGCTCGATGGCCACTACTACTCGGTGCCCCACGCCCTGGTGGGTGAGCCGGTGGAGTTGCGCATCACGGCCGGCACGCTCGAAGTCCTGCACGGCAGCAAACGCGTGGCCGCCCACGCCCTCAATCCCCGACGGGGTGCACACACCACCACGCCCGAGCACATGCCGGCCTCGCACCGGGCGCACCTGCAGTGGACGCCGGCCAAGCTCATCGCCTGGGGTGAGCGCGTGGGCGCGGCCACCGCCGCCGTGGTGCGCTGGCAGATGGAGCACCGCCAGCATCCCGAGCAGGGTTACCGCTCCTGTCTGGGCCTCATGCGCCTGGGCCGTGAGTACGGGGCTGACCGGCTGGAGGCCGCCTGTGCGCGGGCGCAGTCGATTCGCTCACCGTCCTACAAGAGCATCGCCTCCATCCTGGGCTGCGGCCTGGACCAGCGGCCGCTGGATGC
>CAITNQ010000232.1 GCA_903893785.1 uncultured Gemmatimonadota bacterium | reverse complement strand
GCGGCGGTTTGCGCCCGTTGGTACCAGCAGCCTATCTTTGCCGTTTGTCAGGCCCCGCGGCCCATCCGGTGCGGGGTTGCCTGTGTGTGAGCCCGAGGAGGATCGCGTGTTCAACGGATTGGGCATGAATCTGGGCAACCTATCCTGGTTGTCGTCGGCAGTCAGTCGGTCCATCAGTCCCGAGAATTTCAGTGGTGCCAAGGGCCAGGCGGCCATGGCGACCGAAGGGACCGGGGCCGGCTGCGCCAGGGAACTGGGCCAGGGCTGGAAGATCTCGCCCTCCATCCCGATAGAGCCCGGTGAAACCCGCCTCCTGGCTGATATCGAAGGCCCGGGGGCCATCCAGCAGATCTGGATGACGCCCACCGGCGCCTGGCGGTACAGCATCCTGCGCGTGTACTGGGATGACCAGGAGCAACCGTCGGTCGAATGTCCGGTTGGCGACTTCTTCGGCTGCGGTTGGGGGCGGCCGGTGCAGATCAGTTCCCTGCCCGTCTGCGTCAACCCCGGATCCGCGTTCAACTGCTATTGGGAAATGCCCTTCCGCCGTCGGTGCCGCATCACCATGAGCAACATCGCCGACGAACGTATGGTGCTGTATTACCAGATCAACTACACGCTTACCCAGGTCCCGGCCGAAGCCGCTTATTTCCACGCCCAGTTCCGGCGTGTGAACCCGTTGCCCTACAAAGAGGTGTACACGCTGGTGGACGGCGTCGCCGGCCAGGGGCAGTACGTCGGCACGTACATGGCGTGGGGAGTGAACAGCACCGGTTGGTGGGGCGAAGGCGAAATCAAGTTCTACCTCGACGGCGACCAGACCTTCCCGACCATCTGTGGGACCGGCACCGAAGACTACTTCTGTGGCTCGTACAACTTCGAGAACCGCGAGACGCACCAGTACCAGGTGTTCACGACGCCGTACGCCGGGCTGCCGCAGGTCATCCGTCCGGACGGCGTCTACCAGTCGCAGACCCGTTTCGGCCTGTACCGCTGGCACATCATGGATCCGGTGCGCTTCCAGCAGGATCTGCGGGTGACGATCCAGGCCCTCGGCTGGCGCTCGGGTGGGCGCTACCTGCCCCTGCAGGACGATATCGCCTCTGTGGCGTATTGGTACCAGGCCCTGCCGACAGCGCCCTTCCCGGCCCTGCCGGACCGGGATTACCTGGAGGTCGTCTGAAACCAGCCGTGCCAACCCAGGCGTGCCGACGCCCTCACCGGGGCGCCAGCGCGGGAACCCAGTGAAGGGGTGACGGTGTCATGAGCGAGTCCAGCGCCCAAACCAATCTGCGTGAGCGCCTGCAGAATAACCCGTACCCGGGCCGCGGTCTGGTCATCGGCCGCAACGAAGACGGGCGCTGGCTGCAGATCTACTGGATCATGGGCCGCAGCGCCAATAGCCGAAACCGGCTCTTCGTCTACGAAGACGGCATACTGCGCACCCAGGCCGCCGATCCCGGCAAGGTCGCCGATCCTTCGCTGATTATCTACAATGCCATGCGCCAGGCGGCCGGCTGTTTCATCGCCACCAACGGCGCCCAGACCGATGGCATCTACGAAGACCTGCGGCACGGTAAGTCCTTCGTCGCCGCCCTGTCAGCCTGGCAGCATGAACCCGACGCGCCCAACTACACGCCGCGCATCTCGTGCCTGCTCGACCAGCCGGCCGGCGAAGCCTGGCTCTCCATAATCACCTGCAGCCCTCTGTCGCCGGAGCACAGCGAGCACCATTTCTTCCGCTATACCCACGTAGCGCCCGGCTTCGGTTACGCGGTCACCACGTACCGTGGCGACGGCGATCCGTTGCCCTCGTTCGCCGGCACGCCGTACCTGGTGCCCCTGCGCGGCGAGGCGGCCCAGGTCGCCGCCTGCTACTGGGATGCATTGGATGCCGAGAACCGCATCTCGTTGGCCGTGCGCGAAGTAGACCCGCGTACCGGCGCCGTGGCCCTTGAGGTCATCAACCGCTTCACCGCGGTCCGCTGAGCGGCCCGCGTCAGCCTGGCGTCGCGCCCATGACCAAATCGTCTTGCCTGCGCTCGCTGAGCGTCATCGCCTGTCTGTGGTTGAGCGGTTGCGTCCCCGGCGATGGCAGTTGCTCGGCCGCTGACCCGGCGGGCTTCTTCTCCGGCATCTGGCACGGATGGATCGCGCCCGTGTCGCTGGTCTGGGGGCTCTTCAGCGACCACATCCGCGTGTATGAGCCGTGCAATACCGGGTGGTGGTACGACTTCGGGTACTACATTGCCGTGATCAGTGGGTTTGGCGGGCTGTCCATCCTGCGCCGCCGCGGCCACTGAGGCGACGCTGGCAGTCAGGAACGGAAGGCGCGGTGGCAGGTGAACAGCGCCGCGCCCATGACGGCCAGGCCCACGGCCTGGTGCACCAGGGCCAGTGCCGGCGGCGTGCCGAGCAGCACCATGGCGATGCCCACCACCATCTGCAGCGACACCCCGTGTAACAGCGCCGCCGCGCCGCCGCCCAGGTAAGGGGGGAGCAGCTCAAGTTTGGCGCAGCGGTTCAGCGTGGCCGCCAGGCCCAGAACGACAAAGCCGAACCACCGGTGGGTGAAGTGGACGGTTACGGCATTGGCGGTGAAGTTGGTCAGCCAGGGAGACAGTTCGAGCAGGCCGTCCGGGATCAACCTGCCGGTCATCAGCGGGAACGAGTCGGTCACCGTTCCCGCACTCAGGCGCGCCGCCAACATGCCCCCCAGCGCCTGCACGCTCACTGCGGTCAGGACCGCCACACTCCATCGCCGCACAGGGGCCTTGACGCGGGGTTGCTCCGGTCGGGGTTGGCCAATGGCATAACCGAGGCCCATCCAGAAGCAGACAGCCAGCAGCAGGGAACCGCACGCCGGATGCAGAGCCGCCAGCAGTGGACCACTGGTACCGGCGGCCGTCGCGGTGGTCGTGGCCAGGTGCGCGCCGAGGAGTTCCTGGCCGATCAACGCCAGGGCAGGCAGTGCGAACCGAGGCAGGTGCGGGCGGAGGATGGCGCCCCGGGCCACGAACAGGAGCAGCGGCAGGACAAACGCCAGGGCGGTCAGGCGCGCCAGCAGGCGGTGGGTGTAGGTGGCCCAATAGCGCTGGCGGTAGGCCGCCAGGCTGAGGCCGGCACGCTCGGATTCCGCGGCGCCCGCCCGGCGATACGCTTCCGCGGCCTGCTGCCACTCGGCGTCAGTGGTCGGCGGCAGCAGCGCCACGCTGGGCGTCCACTCGGCTACCGGAACTCCGGACCGAGCCATCCGGATCCAGCCGCCATGGAGCGCGCAGAGCACCACGAGCGAGGATACCGCGAACAGCCACGCGGCAATGGCGCGGTTCTTGATCACCAGCTGGGCTCCCCGGGGTTCCACAGCATCTTGGCGAAAGATACTGCCACTGCGGGTCTACGGCAATCAGCCCCGTAAGGCGCCAAAGGGGCTTCTGCTTGACTGGGGGGCCGGACGCAGGTTATTATCGCCGTTACCTTTCCGACCAATGCGAGGCCATATGGCAGATCCCGTACCCCAGCGGGTCATCAACAGCGTCGCGCCGATCCGCATCTGCGACAACGGCGGCTGGACCGACACCTGGTTCGCCGAGCACGGAACCATCTTCAACATCGGCGTCTATCCCTACGCCGAGGCCCAGATCAAGGTCTACCACCGCGACGAGGTGGAGCACCGCATTACCGTCCACGCCGAGAACTATGGCGAGCGCTACACGGTTCAGCGACAGGCCGGCGGCTGGGGGCACCATCCCCTGCTCGAAGCCGCCATCGAATACATGCATCTGCCTGACGACACGGCGTTCGAGGTGGTCATCTACAGCGAGGCACCGGCTGGTGCCTCCACCGGTACCTCGGCCGCGGTCACGGTGGCGCTGATCGGGGCGCTGGATCTGCTCACTCCGGGTCGGATGACGCCGTACGAGGTGGCGCTGACCGCACAACGCATTGAGGTCGACCTGCTGCAGCAGCAGTGCGGCATCCAGGACCAGCTGTGCTCGGCTTTCGGGGGCATCAACTACATCGAGATGTTCCGCTATCCGCACGCCGCCGTGTCGCAGCTGCAGGTGCCCAACTCCGTGTGGTGGGAGCTGGAACGGCGCCTGGTGTTGATCTTCCTCGGCAAGGCCCACAGTTCCTCTGACGTGCACCGGCGGGTGATCACCGAGCTGGAGGGGGCCGGACCCGAGTGCCGCAAGTTGGAGGATCTGCGCCAGACAGCCGGTCGGTCGCGCGATGCCGTGTACAGCGGCGATTTCGCGGCGCTGGGGCAGGCCATGGTGGCCAACACCGAGGCTCAAGCCAGGCTGCACCCCGAACTGGTCGGCCTGGACGCGCAGACCGTCATTGAACTGGCCCGGGCCCACGGAGCCCTGGGCTGGAAGGTCAATGGCGCGGGCGGCGACGGTGGGTCTCTGACCCTGCTTACGGGTGCCCAGTCGGACCAGAAACGGCGGTTGGTGCGGGCCATCGAGGAGGCCAATCCGCTGTTCCAGAACGTGCCCCTGTACCTGAGCCGCTATGGGCTCAGGGTGTGGGAGTCGGTGTGAGATTCGGGGCCACCCGGGAGGTGTCACTGTGAACTCGAACCAGCCGGTCCGGGGCCGTATGCGAGCCTGGTACGGGGGGCGCGCGCCGCTCGACCCCGACACCTGGGCCACCCTCATGGCGGTGGAATCCGACTCGGTGGTCTTCTACGACCACCTGGGCGGCGGTGGCGAAGGCGCGCCCCTGGTTCGCGACCTGTACAGTGCCATGGACTCGCTCAAGCGCAACCCGTCCGAGTTGCGGTCCTGGAGCGACGACGATGGGATGGAGACCTTCTACGAGGTGTTCATCGACTTCGCCCCGGAAGACCTTCGGGGGCGTCTTCAAGTACTGCAGCGTCTGGGCAGTCTGCGGTTCAGGAAATCGGAGACGCCCGACGAGCGCAAAGCCAAGGTGGCGGCCCCGTTTGTTGCCGTGGGTCCGGACGAGGACTACGCCGACTACCTCCGGCAGCAGGCCCGACGCCTGGCTCAGGTGTGGAGCCCGCGACCCGAGAGCCTGCTGGAGTTCGCCATCACCCGCCCGGCCCAACTGGGTCGGCAGATGTCCGAACGCCTGAATCCCGTGTCAACCCGGCCCCTGCGGTTGATCGCCCACCGGTTCACCGAGGTGCGCCGCGATGTCTTGGAACCGCTGGTGGCCAGCCGGATGGTGGCCTTTGAGCGCGAGGCCGAGATCCACTTCGTGGACCCTGTCCGACCGGTGCTGGAACGGTGGGACGAGGACGCCCAGGCCTCGGGGTGCAGTCGCGTCAGCCTGTTCCAGACGCTATTACTGCACGAGTTGACGGAACTCGTGCTGCACGAGAACGAGCCGGACCTGGAACCCCTCGAGGCGCACATAGTGGCCGGCGTTTTCGAGCGCTACCTGAAGGGGCAGACGCTCAGCGTCGCCGTGGACGACTTCTTCCTCGACTGGCCACCGCTGTCGTCGGCAGAGATCGCGGAGCGGGAAGCGGTCGAGATGGCCGAGCAACTGGCCGAGATCGATGCGTTCATGGGCGGCCCCGCAGCGCCGGCCGACGATGACACCGATGTCGACGCTTTGCCGGTGGATGGCGGCGCTGCCAGCCCCAAAGCCAAGGGAACGACAGCCAAACGCGTACCGGGCAAGTCGGGCAACAAACCCGGTGGCAAAGGGCGCAACTGATCTGCAGCGGTACGGCCGCGACGACCGATGCGCCTCAGGTAGCTGCGTCGCGCCGCAGGCGATCCAATTCGGCCAGCAATAGATCGCGGCCGGCCCGCGATACCTCGCGGCCTTTCAGGCGCATTCCCGGCAACTGCCGCGCCAGGCGGCGCAAGGCTGCCACGGGCATGGAACTGAGCGAGGCGGGATCCAGTTCGGCCACCGGGTCGAGCGGCGTCCCCGGCGCCGGGACCTGCTCCGGCGATGGGGACGTGCCTCGCCCTGCGAGCGGCGCAGACGGCGCGTCTTCGGGCACCAGCAAGCCACCCACTTCCGCTGCCGGCGCCGTAATGACCGACTGTGCCACCACTTCAGTAAGCCGTGAGGCGGCGGCAGCAGCGTGCTGCACCGCCGTTTGCACCGCGGCGATGTCGCCGCGGAAACGGGCGGTCACCAGGCCGCCGCCGACTTCCTTGAACGGCAGTAGTTCCACCCCCGCCGTCTTGACGGCCACATCGGCCGCCTCAATAGCACCGATGAGGCCGCGGGTCTCGACCAGTCCGACAGCGGCGTGGGTCACACTGCGAGCCGCAGTGGCCACGGCGAACCTGGTTACCGCGCGTCGTCCCGGGTGTACGGCAGCAGCGCCAGGTAACGGGCGCGCTTAATGGCGCGGGCTACCAGATTCTGCTGTTTGCGGTTGGCGCCGGTGCGGCGGGCCGCCTCGACCTTGCCGGCCGGGGTCAGGAACTGGGCCAGCACGTCCAAGCGCTTATAGTCGATGTCTTCTTTCTTCAGCTTCGCGACTGCTTCACGGCGACTGCTGCGTGGCCTGTTGATGGCGACTACCTCCGGCAGCGTGCCCGACACGAGCACTAGGTCAGAACGAACCCACTCACGGTAAAGGAGAACAAAAATACGCCCGCTGGCGGGGGAAGTCAACCGCGGCACCGGGTTGGGGCGTGCGGGCCGGCGCCGCGCCCGGTACGCGGGTCCCGCTCAACCGCAGTCCCAGCCAACGCGGAACGAGGGCGGGGGAGCAGCGCCACCTCGGCGGGCTCGCCCGAGCACCTTCTCCAGCCCGAGGTTGGATCGACACCCAGCCGTAGCCGCGTCGCCGGCAACCCAGGCTCAGGCCATACGGGCGTCGCAGCGGAGGCTTGGCGCCCTGGCGGGGCCCGCCACAGGCGCTCGGTCCACCCACCCGGCAGGTCGGCGGCGCCTGTCGGTGCCTCAGGTCTTGACTTCGCCAAAGCCCCGTTGGCGGTGAGCCAGTGTCAGCGGGCAGGCGCACGGCGGTCCCGGGGCCGGGTGTCCTCACCGCCGGGGTCCATCGGGCGCTCGGGATCACGCGGACAGGCTGCTGATTCCGGGCCGTCGGCGTCGCCACGGCCCGGGCGGAGCGCGTGGCGACCGCCGGGGGAGCTTGGGTGCGGCTTGCCGTCGGGCCGTCCCGATTGTCGGGAACAGGGCGCTCAAGTCTTGCCGACAGGATCCGATAGTATAAACAGAAACTATTTGATACCAAGAAGGAGTCGACCTCCTGTACCCGGTCGTCAGATAGTACTCGCGCTGCGGCGGGGATTCCCCACCCTGGCCCAGCCCAGACACAGCCGTTCCGTCGGAGCCCTTGGCCAGGCTCTGCGGACGGCTGTTCGCTTTTCCGGGCCGCCCGCGCCGCCGGGTCCCGGGCGGATCGCGTGGCGACCGCCGGGGGTAGCTTGGGTGCGGCTTGCCGTCGGGGCGTCCCGGTTGCCCCGAAAGAGGTGCTCAAGTCCTGCGGATGCGATCCGATAGCATAAACAGGAACTATTTGATACCAAGAAGGAGTTGACCTCCTGTACCCGGTCGTCGAATAGTACTCGCGCTGCGGCGGGGATTCCCCACCCTGGCCCAGCCCAGACACAGCCGTTCCGTTGGAGCCCTTGGCCAGGCTCTGCGGACGGCTGTTCGCTTTGTCGGGACGCGTGGGCACCGCCTTGCCAGCGAACGCGGCCGGCAGGCTGGGCGCGGGAATGGCTACTCCGACCCTACGGAAGGTCCAAAAGGCGATGGTCCGCGCGGTTCGCTGGGTGGACCAGGACGACGCCATGCCGTCACGGCGTCGGACCCGGTGCACCGGATCGACAGACGCGGCGCGCGCCGCGACGAGAGTCCGGCCATTGCGGCTCAGGCACCGCGTCGCCCCGGGCACCGGTGGTTCGGCTCAGCCGACGGATCCCCGACACCGCCCACCAAGACACCCAGCCGCAGCCTCTCCGAGGGCGCCCGCCAGGGCTCAGGGGGCAGTGTGAACCGAACGGGGGGTGCCGACCCTCGGGCAGGGCGTGCAACTCACGCCCCAGCTGTTCGGGGCCCCGACAGGCCAGTTTGGCGGCTAGCTCTCCCCTGGCACCGGTGGTTCAGCGCAGTTGAAGGACCCCCGACACCGCCCACCAAGAGACCCAGCCGCAGCGTCGCCGAGGGCGCCCCGCAGGGCTCAAGGGCAGTGTGAGCCGAACTGGTGGTACCGACGCTCGGGCAGGGCGTGCAACTCACGCACCAGCTGTTCGAGGCGCACACAGGCCAGTTTGAAGACTCGTTCCCCCTTGGCGGCCGTGGCGACCGTCGCATCGCCCATGGTGCCGGTGCCGTTCACGGTGTCGCGCCGGCGCTCAGCGAACTCGGCGAAGCCCAACCCGGATGAGAAGGGTTGGGTGCCCGCCTGGTCGCGATTGGCTCGGTTCATGTCGACCAGTGCCGGGCGCAGGTACAGCTGCACCGATGTCTCCCACTCGCCGCCGTGACCCACGTCGCCGTCGGCTTCGCCCCAGTCGCGCAGTTCCGACTCGACCATTTGCCACCAGTTGATGCAGACCGGGAAGATGTCTTCCTCGGCGATCTGCCAGCACACGGCCCGAGACGGCCCCCAGTTGCCGCCATGGCCATTGAGCACCACCAGGCGATGGAAACCGTTGGCGTGGATGCTGCGCAGGATGTCGCTGAGGACGGCCTGGAAGGTCTCGGACCGCAGGCTGATTGTGCCGGGGAAGCCCATATTGTAGTGGGCCAGGCCGCACCACAGCGGCGGAGCCACGATGACTGGGAAGTCGGTGACGGCCGCGGCGACCGTGGCAGCCATGTGGAACGGTGCCGAGATGTCGACATCCATAGGGCAATGGGGGCCGTGTTGCTCCACCGAACCGGTGGGTACAATCACTACGGGGTCCTGGCCGAGTGCGCCCAGGAACTCGTGCCGCCACATCTCCTGCCAGTGGATCTTTCTGGCCGCAGCCCCATCGCCACCACTGCCCATCGCGTGCCTCCGCTGCTGTGTGGGGTCGCCGGGCGAGCAGGGCGCCGACGGCCATCAGGGGTAACGCCGCTGCCTGAGCCCCGGCGGCGGCCCGGGTGCAGCGTAACCCTCGCTAGCCAACGGCGGCTCGGCAAGGGCTGGCCCCCCGGGGCGCGATGGGTCTCGGGTTGGCCCGGCCCGTCGCTGCCCTGCGAACCGCGCAAGGAGGCTTGACGACCCGATGGCCATGGTCGCGATCAGTGATCAGCTGCAGGTGCCGGCCGACGAATTGGTCTTCAGCTTTGACCGGTCGCCCGGTCCTGGCGGGCAGAACGTCAATAAGCTGAACACCCGCGTGGAACTGCGCTTCGACATCAGCGCCACCCGCGCCTTTTCGGACGAACAGAAGATCCGACTGCGCCACCGCCTGGCCACGCGGTTGACGGCCGCTGGCGTTCTGGTCGTCCGGTCGTCGCGCCACCGCACCCAAGGGCGCAACCGGGAAGACTGCCTCGCCAAACTGGCCGCTGCCCTGGAAGCCGGCCTCGCGCCGCCGCCGCCCCAGCGCCGCCCCACGCGGCCGGGCCGCGGCGCTGTTCGGCGCCGATTGCAGGCCAAGCGCGAGCAGTCAGAGCGCAAAGCCCGGCGCCGCCCCTCGACGGAGTGAGGCAACATACCCGCGTGGCCAAGGAGCGACCTCGCCGAAGAAAGTGTTTGGCATCCATGACGTGTTGGGCTATATTTAACGTTGACGTTAAATAGAACTTATCCCGTCACGGGGCGACTCGACTGTCCAACGGGGCGTCGGGCCGCAGGAGAACACCATGGCAACGGCACGCAAAGCCCACGCGCAAACCTCTGAGATCCACACCAACCCCACGGATTTGTACTGGCGCGAGATCAAAGGCGCCCAGCCGCTGAGCCGGGAAGACGAAGTCACCCTCTTTGCCCGGGCCCACGCCGGCGATGAGGACGCACGCCAGCAACTGATCGTGGCCAATCTGCGCTTCGTCGTCAGCGTTGCCCGCGAGTACAAGGACTATGGGCTGACGCTCATTGAGCTGATCTCCGAAGGCAATGTGGGCCTGCTGGAAGCCATCAAGCGCTTCGACGAGACCCGCGGCTTCAAGTTCATCACCTATGCCGTCTGGTGGATCCGTCAGGCCATGCTGCGGGCACTGGCCGAACATGGCAAAGCGGCCCGGCCGCCCATGAGCCAGGTCAACGATCTGCAGCGCATCGAGAAGGAGAGCGGCCACCTGGCCCAGATCCTGGGCCGCGCGCCGACCTACGACGAGATCCTGGCCAACGGCGAACTGAGCGCCGAGCGGACGTTCAACGCCATGGTTGTCGGGCAGCAGGACCTGTCTCTGGACGGCCCGGCTTTCCCCGACGAGGAGACGCCGCTTCACTCGGTCTTCGTAGCTGACCAGGAGGGGGCCGACGAGAGCTTCGAGCGCGGCCAACTGGAGCAGGTGGTTCGCACCTGCCTGGACTCGCTGGACAAGCGCGAGTACCAAATCCTCCGGGCTTACTTCGGCCTGGAGGGGACGGCGCCCATGACGCTCGAGGAGATCGGCGACGCCATGGGCGTTACCCGCGAGCGCGTCCGGCAACTGCGCAACCGCGCGCTCGACAAAATGCGAGCCGAATACGGCGACATTCTCGTCGAGTTCTGCAGCAACTGATCCAGCCGCGCCGGCGTGCGCAGGCTCACGCCGTGCGATCGAGCACCGTACCGGCGGCTCCGTGGGTGAGGGCGGCCACGCTCCCCACAGCCCAGTTGTGCCTTATGTAGCTGGCTCGTCCGGCGCGTCTGCCCGCAGCAGGCGCGCCGGTGGTCTGTACGTCGCCGCGCTCGACCGGGCCGCCGACCGCCGGTCCGGCCACACCGGGGTTGGTCACGCTCGCGGCCGTTCCCGGCCGCCTTGGTTCCGCCTGGCTTGGGGCCCCGCCCGAGGCCCCGGGCTCTGCCTGCCCTGAAGCGGGGCCGGCTATCGGTGAATCGGATCCGCCGCTGACCGGGCCGCTAGCTGCCGTCGCTGCCGTATCGGTGGCCGAGGCCGGTGGGGCGAACTCTGGCACTTGGGCGCCAAAGACCCCGGCTGTCACTGCCGCCGGCTGTGCTACCGTCGGTGGCGCTGTACCGCCCACAGCCACCGCACCGGCAGCGCCAGAAGCGCCTCGTCGGGCGGGGTTCGGTGCGCCCGCCAAGCCGGATGCTGGCACAGAGCCCCACCCATTGGGCGGCGTCAAGCCCGCCGTGGTCGCCGTGGCCGTTCCCGCCGCACCGGATGTCGGCGGCGTCGCGCCCGCCATTCCTCGCCCTGGCGGTTGCGCACCTTCGGCACCGGACCCCACGCCTGCGGACGTGCCCGCGACGGCGCCAACCGCCCGGCGCCCGCTGTCCGCCGCCGCGCCTGCCTCACCTGGTAGCCCGCCGCGGTTGAGCGTACCGCCTGCGGCCGCCTGCCCGCCGGCTGTCGGCCCGCGCCGGTCGAGGGCCGGTGGCGGAATCAACCCATCGGTTGCCGCGGCGCCGAGACCGAGCGGCGGCTCCGGGCCTGGCTCGGACCTGGCGGCCGCGCCCGCCGCGGCACCCGTGCCGAGGCCGCTGGTCGGGGTACTCGGTGCCGCCCCGTCCGACTCGGTCTCGGCAGCGCCTGCCGCATCGGTCGGCGCTGTCCCTTCCTGCGGCGACGCGGCGTCCCCTCCCTGGCCCGATTGGGTGCGGGCCTGCGCCGCCTCCTGCCGGGCCTGCGCCTCCATCTGGCTTGCCTGCGCTGCCACGCGGCGGTCCTGGGGCGATGGCTCTGCCGGCGCGAGCGCGGCCCGGCGCACCGTCTGAGCTTTGCTCGCTGTGGCCGCCGGATCGTCTGCCACCGGGCTCGTATCTATACTGACCTCGCCCCCGACGGCATACTGGCGACCGTCGGGGCCACGCTGCAATTCGTAGCTGGCGCCGCCCCGGGCGTAGGTACCTGCCGCTGCCAGATGGGCCTGCTCGTGGGCCCGGACTTCGCGGTCGCGCGCCTTGAGCTGCTCAACCTGCCGTTGCGTCTCGGCGTCCTGCGGACGCGACGCGCCGTTGGCTCTGCCGGCTGTGGCAGCCCCGTCCTGCCCGTTTGCCTCGTGGGCGCCGTCGGCCCGCTTGGCCCCTTCCGTGGCGCCCGCAGCCCCTGCTGCTGCGGCCGCTGCGCCGCGGCCGGCTGCCCGTCCTGCGGCCGTCGGTTCGTCCTGATCCCTGGCCGGCCCGAACGCTGTTGGCCGCCCCTGCGCGGTTGCCGGCGCAGACTCCGGAGCCCCGGCCAGTGCCGTGCTCCCTGCGGTCGGTGCCGTGCCACCCATAGCCGGCGGTGCCGTCGCCGGCCCCCCGCCCGCAGCCCCTACTGCTGCGGCCGCTGCGCCGCGGCCGGCTGCCCGTCCTGCGGCCGTCGGTTCGTCCTGATCCCTGGCCGGCCCGAGCGCTGTTGGCCGCCCCTGCGCGGTTGCCGACGCAGACTCCGGAGCCCCCGTCAAGGCTGCGGCCCGCGGGCCGTCAACCCCGCCCGACCCGCGCGGCGCGGCGCCTTCCGGTCCGCTCCCGGGCAGCGGCGCCGGCAACGGAATGCGGGTGTCCGCGGCTGGCGGATCGGCTGCCCCCCCCGGATCGGGCGCAGCGGCACCCAACACGCGGGTCGTCGCGTCAGCGCCCAAAGCGCCGGGAGGGTTCGAGCCTATCAGTGGGACGGTAGTCGTGACCGGGCTTGGTCCCAACTCGCGGAGGGTCTGATCGTACTCGGCAGCACGCCGGCCGGCGCTGCTCAACTCAACCCGGTCAGCGGCGACCTGCCGGGCGATGGGTCCGGGACCAAAGGCAGCCCGGGCCGCAGCGACGCCCACGGCGCCGGCCGAGTTGGGCTCGGACCCGCGGGCCTGCCGACGGCGCAACTCAAGGAGCGCGGCGTCAGGACGGTGGGAAGACGAGGTGATACGCGCCATGGGCCGACCGTTCGATAGGATACCCCCTATCCTATATCGGCCGCCGGTGACGCATCTTTAGCGGGGCGCCCGTTTTTCCCGGGGCCTGGATCCGATTCATCCCACCCAGTGCCCCATTCTCTCGGAGCTGTCCCGGACCTGGCCCGTCGCGCCAGGGAGCCATACCGCCCGGTCGCGCCACCGCGCCGCGATCGCCGCCGGAAGGCGTCCGCGGCCCCGTTGCCCTGCCGGTGACCCGAGACCGCAGCTTGGTTCCACCGCCCGTCCATGGTCCTCTCGGTACCGGCGGCGGCCGCGGGCCGTGTTTCAGGCGAAGCGGCAGTTTTCCGTCTCTTTGGTGCTGAGGCGGATTCCCTGGGTCCTGGCGCCGCGGACCGGATACTCCGCCAGGGGGAACTCCTCCTCGAGGACGCGCACGCGGGGTTTGGGCTTGTATTTCAGCACCAGTTTGCGCTCGGAGTCCGTGGTCAACCGGATCCCGCGGGCGCCTTCGGGCACCAGGGCATACTGGCGATTCAGGATGAACTGCTCGATCTGGCAACGCTTCAGATACGTCGCGCCCTC
>CAITNQ010000231.1 GCA_903893785.1 uncultured Gemmatimonadota bacterium | reverse complement strand
GGCGGCGGGAGCTCGCGCCGCGCGCCACGTGGGCGAGTTCGGTCAGGTCGCGGTCAGACCACCCACGTGCCGCGCCGTCACCCGCCCCGAAGCTGGCACTAGCGTCCGGAAGCGCCTTCCGGACCGCCGATCGCGCCGGCCGGTGTCACAGTGTCCGGCAGGCGACTCACCCAGATCTCCTCTTTGTTGACGCTGTAGACCAGCCAGACACCGTCATCTCGGAACGTGCCGTCGTCCGACCAACGCGATAGGCCTCGCACGTAACTGGCGCCTCGGTCCTTGTTTCTGCCCGGGTAACGCTGGACTGGCAACTGACCGTGCGTGGCGCGCATGGCGCCGTAAGTGACGCCGTCTCGGCCGGTGACGACCGCCAAAGGGTAGCGGATCCTGCGGTCTGGGTTGTACACCAGGACGTAAGCGCCCGATGGTGTCTGCTGTCCCCACACTTTGCCCATCCCCGTAACCAGCGTGGGCGGCCGCACCGGCTGCGTCCACGTGACGCCGCTGTCACCCGAGACCGTGACCCAACCTTTCTTGCCCACGCCGACAACACTGCCGTCGCCGCGTTGGTAAAACGAGAGGGCCTTACCGAAGTCGGTGGCATCCTTGCGCAACTCAGCGTCCCCCGCCCACACCTCCGGGTCATGCCAAGGCATGCGGTCGGCAGGATCAAGAAGGGCTCCGTAATCCTGCTGCTCGAGGAAGAGGTGGTCGGCCAGCAACTGGCGGCAGGCGTCTACGAAGCCCAGGTCAGCCGACGCCGCATAGGGCGGCGGTTGAGGCGCCGGCGTCACCGGTGCTCGCAGGGTGTAGACCGGTCCGAGCGTGTGGTCGGCGTGCACCTCGCGCACGACCAAAGGGCCCTTGGTACGTTCGCTGGTCCTCTCGTGGCCCAGGCGCAGGCCGGCCAGGGCCAGCAGGCGCCCCCCGGCCGAGCGGTAGAAGTAGACCCGCAGGGGCGTCGACACGCCCTCCGGAAAGAGCTCCTGCGGCGCCGACCAGTGCACCCCATCCAGTGACGTGCTGTACAACTCGCGGCAGGGCCAGGTGTCTTCGTCACACTGGCATGAACTCCAGGCCACATACAGGCGGTGCTGCCACCCAGCCAGATCCGGATGGTGGTGGTAGGTCCAACCGCGACCGTCGCTGCGCAGCGGATCGTCCTGGTCGGCCCGGAAGACCACCTGCGTCCGCAGTCCGGCCACCGGGGCGAGGCCGCCGTCGGTACGGGCAAAGTCGAGTTGCTGCCCTTCTCCGCCGACGATGCGTATGGGTACGTCATCGCCGGCGAAGGCCTTGGCGCCCAGACCCAGTGCTATGGCCGCGAGCAGCCTCCACCTTCCCATGCCAGCCCCCCTTGGTTGCCGGTCGCGCGGAACCGTTCGATCCATCCGCTGGATTTCGGCGAAGTGCACACGATCCAATGCAGCTGGTCAGCCCGGACCCGTTGCCTGACACCTGGCCGGCCGCGTCGCTGCCGCATTTTGGCCCAGCGGCGCACCGCGGTCGGGCAGGGCGGTCATTGGCGCGCTGGTAGTGACCTTCGTCAAGCGACCGTCGATGTGAGCCGCCGCGCGGGCGGAGGCCCGGTGGTAAGCGTCGCTGCGGGCGTTGCGAGCCCCCAGTTGGGCAATCGGCGAAAAAAGTACGGGCACCTTTGGCACCTTTGGGCACCCGTTTTCGCGGCCAAAGGTGCCGGCGCAATCCTTTCGAGCACTGTTGCTTAGTTACCAGGGCACCTATGGCACCTTTTTCTAGGGGTACCGCGTATAGAGAAGAAAGAGAAGGAGTACATAGGCCAGTACACGCATATAGGGAAAATGCCCGCGGCCAAAGGTGCCCGGCGTCAAACACGACTCAAGCTGCTGGTTAATAACAGGTTACGACGGCACCTTTGGGATTCCAGAATGGGTGCCCGGTGCCCGTTAGCGGACCGGTGATGGCGGCCAGAGGGCCTTCGGGCGGGCCGTGCGGCTCTCGCGGCCCATGCCGACCCAGGCGCGGTCGAGGGACCGGAGTCGCCCCGGTGTTGACACCGCATGCACGGCACACTAATTTGGCCACCACTGCACATTTGAGCAGCGACCACAGGGCGCCCAGGCCCTCCTCCGAACCGATCTGACGAGGAGCGAGCCAGGGGGCACGGCGGCCGCGATCGTCGCCCGCAGCGGCGGCGGTCAGAGGAGGGTCTTCCGGACCAGCGGTTCACCGTCCTGGTTCCGGCATCTCGGCACTACCCCCAACACCAGCCCTTTCAGGCTGACACCGTCCACTGCGGCCATGCACGCCAGGAATGGCGTTGTCGTTGTGAGTGGACGAGTGCGGATGCGGCATGGCCCCGTAGTCTCGGCGCAGCCGTAGACAAGCCGAGGGACCCAGTTACGAGCTGGATCCCCCGGTAGAGCGACCCCGCGCAGCCCTCGAAGACAGTGCGGGAAACACACGAGCCCCCTAGGAGTGGTGCCCATGTGTACACCTAAAGTATGTCATTTCCGCGCATCCCGCAAACAAAGTAGAGCGTTTCCCGCGCCGTTCCGCCTCGCCGGTCACGCTGTCCGCCCGCGTGCCGCCGCAGCGAGGGGCACCGCGGCCGTGGCGCGCCTTGCCGCCGTCCGTCACGCCGACGCCCGCCCGCACCTTCCCCCCGCCCCGTGGCTCGACGCCGCCAGTACCTGGGCGGGCCGGGTCGCGCTTGCCGGCGCGGCATACGTGCTCCTCCGCACCGCCATCGTCCTTGCGCAACAGCTGTAGGCCGCCCCTGTGGGCCGGCCTACACGCCGGCCCTTCTCCCGCCCAAGGAGGGCCCATGTGCCGGAAAAGCCGCACTTCAGGCGGGTCGCACGACCCGCGCCGTCCCATCCACACCTGCCCGCTGGCCGACGGCGACCGCCGGCCGACCCTCGACGTTGAAGGCGGCACCTACCCGGCCGACGTCGTGCGCCTGT
>CAITNQ010000230.1 GCA_903893785.1 uncultured Gemmatimonadota bacterium | reverse complement strand
CAGGAACTCGGCCTCGTCGATAACCGGCACCCCCAGTTCCCGGGCCTTCTCCAGCTTGCTCCCCGCCCCGGGCCCCGCCACCACCAACCCGGTCCGCCGGCCGACGCTGGCGGCGGGTCACTCCGGGCGCGCCGCCGCCACCCAGGCCAAGAACTCGGCCTCGTCGATAACCGGCACCCCCAGTTCCCGGGCCTTCTCCAGCTTGCTCCCCGCCCCGGGCCCCGCCACCACCAACCCGGTCCGCCGGCTGACGCTGGCGGCGGTCTTGCCCCCCAGAGATTCTATCATCGCTGCGGCCTCGTCGCGGCTGAAACGCTCCAGCGCTCCGGTAAGCACGACGGTGGTGCCGGCGAATCGCGACGCCACCAGGGGCGCGGACGCCGTCGGTTCGAGTTCGGACATTAACTGCAAGCCGGCATCGCGCAGCTTGGCCAGCAGGGCGTCTGCCTGCGGGGTGGCGAAGTAGTCGCGCACCGAACGGGCGATCGTCGGGCCGATCTCCGGGGCCTGCTCGAGGGCGTCCTCGTCAGCCTGTAGCAGCCGGTCCAGGGACCCGAAGTGCCGCGCCAGGGAACGGGCAACCGTGGTCCCCACGTGGCGGATCCCCAGCGCGAACAACACCCGGTCAAACGGCCGCTGCCGGCTCGCCGCCAAGCCGTCCAGCAGGTTCTGCGCTGACCGTTCGCCCAGGCGATCCAAGGCTACCAGGGCCTCCAGGTTGAGCTGGTACAGATCGCCCACATCCGCCACCAACTGCCGTTCCACCAACTGCTCGACTGCGGCTGGCCCCAAGCCCTCGATGTCCATGGCCTGGCGGCTGGCGAAGTGCTCAAGTCGGCGCCGGAGTTGGGCCGGGCAGGTGGGGTTCTCGCACCGGGTGGCGGCAGCGTCCGCTTCGCGCGCCAATGTCGCACGGCAGGCTGGACACTGGGTGGGGAAGACGATGGGGCGCGCCTGGTCGGGTCGCCCTGCGGTCTCCACGGCCACCACCTTGGGGATCACGTCACCCCCCTTCTCCAGCACCACTTGGTCGCCCTGGTGCAGCTGCAGGCGCTCGATCTCGTCCTGGTTGTGGAGGGTGGCGCGGCTGATGGTGGTTCCTGCCAGCGCCACGGGCGCCAGGACCGCCACCGGCGTGATGACCCCGGTGCGTCCGACCTGGAACGTCACGTCCAACAGCTGCGTCCGCGCCTGCCGGGCGCGGAACTTGAGCGCCAAGGCGTGTCGCGGGCTCTTTGCCGTGGTCCCGAGTGCCTGTTGGTGCTCGACCCGGTCGACCTTGATCACCACGCCATCGATGTCGTAGGCGAGTTGGTCGCGACCAGCCTCCTGCCGGGCGCAATAGGCGAAGACCGCGTCCAGGTCCGGACACCGCTCAGCCGCCGGATCCACAGGCAGCCCGAGTTCGCGCAGCAGCCCCAGGCGGTCCCAGTGCGTTGCCGGGACGGCGCGATCGGTCGCCAGCCAGTAGGCGGCGAAGCGCAACCCGCGACGGGCTGCCAGGCGCGGGTCCTGGAGCTTCAGCGAGCCCGCGGTCGAGTTCCTGGGGTTGGCGAACAGCGCTTCTCCGGCCTCCTCGCGTTCCTGGTTCAGGCGGGCGAAGTCTGCGCGCGGCATGAACACCTCGCCGCGCACCTCAAGATCCCATCCGGCTTGCCGCAGGCGGAGCGGAACAGTGCGGATGGTGCGCGCGTTGGCCGTGATATCGTCACCGCGCAGACCGTCACCGCGAGTGACCGCACGGGCCAGCACGCTGTCGACGTAGTGGAGGCTGAGGGCCACGCCGTCGATCTTGAGCTCGGCCACATAGCCGACCGAATCCAGGCCCAACGCCTGGCACACGCGGCGGTCAAAGTCACGTACGTCGTCCGGCGAGTAGCTGTTGTCCAGACTCAACATGGGGACGGCGTGCGCCACGGTAGGGAAGTCAGTCGTGGGTTGTCCACCCACCCGCAGGCTGGGTGAGTCCGTCAGCACGCTTTCCGGACAGGCGGCTTCCAGTTGCCGCAACTCAGCCAGCAGCCGGTCGTACGCCTCGTCGGTTATCGTGGGCGCTGCCAGGACGTAGTAACGGTAGTTGTGCTCGTTCAACTGCGCGGTCAGGGCCGCGATGCGCGCTGCCGGATCGGCAACCATAGGGAGGTCCCGGGTTCAGGGGGCCGTGGTGCCGGCCGGGCCCTTACCGTTGCTGTTCCGCAGCTCGGCCAGGGCCTGGCGCACCTGCGCCTGGCGCTGGGGGTCTGTCTCCAGGTCGAGAAAACGCTCCCAGGCGGCAATGCCACCTGCCTTGTCGCCCAGATCGTAGGCTAGAACCACGCCCAGGTTGAATTGCGCATTGGCGTGGCGCGGGTTGTCGACCAGGGCCTGCCGAAAACTGGCGGCCGCCTGCGCTGACTGGCCCGATTCCCGTTGGGACACCCCAAGGTCGGTGCGGACATCAGCGTCACCCGGCCGGGCGGCCAGGACGCGCTGGTATTCCGGGATAGCCTCGGCATGCTTCCCGGCGTCGAACAGCGCGTTGGCCAGACGCAGTCGGGCATCGACGTCGTCGGGCTCGTGGTCGAGATGGGAACGCAGGTCCTCAATGGCCTGGTGTGCCTCCATGGACACGGCACCCGGCGGTAGGCCCTGAACCGCCGCGGCGGGCGGCGCGGACATGACCGCCGGCGGGGCGGGCGAAGCCACCGGCGCGAGCATGGACTGCGTCAACACCCCGGCGGCGAAGCCGATGCCCAACAGGATCAGCGAGCCGCCAAACAGCTGTGGTGAGGTCAACACCCGACCGGATGCTACTACGGGCGATTGGGGGCGGCCCGGGGAAACCCCGGCGCGCTTGCTGTCGGCCATCACGCCTCCGCTGCGGTTTGCTGATTGATCACGGCGGCCGAGTAGCCGGCGCCGAACCCGTTGTCGATGTTGACCACCAAAACGCCGGCGGCGCAGGAGTTGAGCATGCTCAGCAGGGCC
Organism: uncultured Gemmatimonadota bacterium; assembly: GCA_903893785.1. GTDB lineage: Bacteria > Latescibacterota > UBA2968 > UBA8231 > UBA8231 > CAITNQ01. Next base: position 10,180 of record CAITNQ010000230.1, on the reverse strand, counting down.
GCCAGGCCATGGAAGCTGGCACCGTAGCCAATGCTGGTGGGTACCGCGATGACGGGTACCCGAACCAGTCCGCCGACGACGCTCGCCAGCGCCCCTTCCATACCGGCAACCACGACCACGACGCGAGCGGTCCCCAACTGCTCCCGGTAGGCCAGCAGCCGGTGGATGCCGGCCACGCCCACGTCGTAAATGGTCTCCACGGCCGCCCCCATGGTGCGCGCCGTGACCACGGCCTCCTGGGCCACTGGCAGGTCAGAGGTCCCCGCCGAAACCACCGCAACGCGCCCTGCTCCTGCCGGCGCCACGTTTCCTTCCGGGCGGACCACCACCGTTCGCGCTACGGCATCGTGGTCAGCGGTGCTGAAGCGATCCGACAGGGCTGCGGCGGTGTCGGGCTCGATACGGGTGGCCAGGACGGCCGAGCCGCGGTCGACGATGCGCTCCGCAATGGCCACCACCTGTTGGCGGGTTTTCCCTTGACAGAAGATGACCTCGGGGTGGCCCGTGCGGATCGCGCGATGATGGTCGACATGGGCGAAGCCCAGGTTCTCGAAGGGAAGGTGGCGGAGCCTTTCGAACGCTTCACTCGGTGTCGTCGCGCCGGTGGCCACCTGGTCAAGCAGATGGCGGATGACTTCCTGATCCATGGGGGACCGTGGCCTCGGTTACGCCAGGGGGCAGCCGGAAAAGGATGTAGGCACGCGGAAGGGACTGCCCTGCCCCATCTGTGCACCAGCCGGCCCAGGCACGCCTACCGCACTGCAGGACAATCGATTACACAGATCATCAAAGGTGGCACGTGCATTGCTTGAAGGAGGCTGCCAAGGCAAGGGAGCCACCCATGAACGAAGTCGTTTTCATCATGCTGTCGGGGCTGCTGCTCGCTGTTCCGGTCGCCGTCAAGTACCTGCTGGCTTTCCAGACGCGGGCCCTGGTGCTGGCGCTCAAGAGCCGGGAACGCGAGGTCCAGCACCTGGTGGCGCAGCTGCAGGCCATCGAGCAGGAGACGCGCGTGATGGGACGCGCCGTGCGCAATGTGGCGCTGCAGCGGCAGCACGCCCACGCCCGCCGCAGCACGTTGTCAGAGCGGCTTGACTACGTGCGCCGGCTCGGTGCCCAGTCTGAAGCCGAGACCGCCGCGGTTCCGGCCAACCGCTGACACCAGGCCGCCAGAGCCGGCTCCGCCCGACTATCGACAGCAGCGGAAACCGCGGCCCCCCACGCGATAGCCGTCGAACTCGTTTCCCAGGCCCGATTCGACCGCCGGGTCAACCGGGTCGCTGTCGGTTGGCAGCGGCGACAGCGCCTCCAGCGTGGCGCAGGGCGTCGGCGGCCACTGATTCGCCGCGCTGGCGCTGAACCCGCCCACCCACTGGCCACTATCGTTCCGCTGCCCCAACCATTCGGGCGCATTGCCGGACAGGTCGTACACCGCATGGCCGCGGCGGCTGCAGTTGGCGAACGCTCCAGACGGTGCCAAGGCGTCCGCCAGCTCGCCGGCGGTCCGGTTCGCCGCCGATCCCTGACCGTTACAGAACCGGAACCCGTAACCGGCTGAGCCGCTGGTCAGGGCCTCAATGGCTTCCAGCGAGTCGGTCGAGCTGTAGCGCTCTGTGCCAGCGCCGCTGCACGCTTCTTGCCACTCATCGGGCCCGCACAGGCGCTTACCCGCCGCGGCGCACAGCCGGGCCGCCTCGAACCATGACGACACCAGCACCGGCGATGTCCCGCGCTGACCTGGGTACTCGTAGGCGTCCATGGCGAACGCCTTGCCGCCTGCCAGGGTGAACTCGACCATTCCCTCGGCGGGGGGCTCCGGGTCCGCGTAGACTTGGATCTGTACCGTCGCCGCCGAGCTGTCGGCTCCATCGCTGGCCACCAGCGCCACCGTATAGGCGCCCGGCGCCAGAGCCGTCATGCGCAGACGGCTGCCGAACGTCCCCACCTTCTCCGGCTTGAGGAGCAGGGGCATCGGTCCGGCATCTTGGCGCCAGGTCAAGGTCAGCGGATCGCCGTCCGGATCGCTGGCTGTCGCCAGCAGGGCGAACTCGGGCGCTCTGAACGAGAACGAGGTGTCTGCCGGCACCTTGACAGTCGGCGGCCGCTGCGTTACCGTGACGCGGAAAATCCGCACCTGACGGGGCGCCTCGGCTTCGCAGGCCGCACGTTCGGCCGCGTAGACGACGGCGTCGCAGGCACGATCGCGCACAGTGACCGCGAGCAGGAACTGCGTCGTCGTCGACTCGGCCGTGGGGGCCACCCAGGCGACCGAGGCCGAGGTGGAATCTGCCAGTCCACCCACCGGGATGGCCAGGCGCAGCAATCCGTCCAGACTGCGCAGCTGCTCTGCGGTGCTGAATTGGCTGCTGCCCAGGTTGCTGATGGCCTGCGCCACCACGGGGCTGACGCTGTAGGCCCGCCACTCGAAATAGAGCGGATCGTCGTCCGGGTCAACCGCGGTAATGCTCAGACTCACGCGGCCACCGCGGCGAACGCTGAGGGTGTCCGCCTGACTGCGCTCGATCACCGGCGGCCCGTTGGCCTGGTTCTGGTTCACCAGGCTGCAACCGACGCTCAGCAGCAGGACGAGCGCCGCCAGCGCCCTCATGTCCCGTCGGTGAGCAGCAGGTCCAGGATGCGCTCCAGGTCCTGGTCGTTGTAGAACTGGACCTCGATGCGGCCGGCCAGATCCCGACCACGGTGGATGGCCACCGAGGTGCCGAAACGGTGCCGCAAGCGCTCCTCGAAGTTGTCCAGGTGCGGGTCGCGCGTCGCCGCCGCATCCGCCGGGCGCTTCTTGCCCGGCGCCTTGCGGCCACCCCCGGCCGCCCTTTCCACATCGCGAACCGACAGCTTGTCGGCCACGGCCCGGCGCGCCAGCAGCAACCGGGCCTCGTCACTATCCATGGCCAGCAGGGCCCGGGCGTGGCCCATCTGCAGCGAACCCTGGCGCAGGTAGTCCTGGACCTCGAAAGGCAGGCGCAGCAGGCGAACCATGTTGGCCACGGTCGAACGGTCCTTGCCCACCTTCTGCGCCACATCGTCCTGCGTCAGCAGGCACTTCTCCATCAGCGCCCGGTACGCCTCGGCTTCTTCGATCGGGTTGAGGTCGTCCCGCTGAATGTTCTCGATCAGTGACAACTCCATCAGCTCCTGCTCAGAGCTGACCTCGCGGACAATGGCCGGGATGGTCGTTCGCCCGGCTTTTTGGCTGGCACGCCAGCGCCGCTCGCCGGCTACGATGTGGTAGCCTTGGCCCACCCGGTTGACGATGATCGGCTGGATCACACCGTGCTCTCGGATGGAGCTGGTCAGCTCCTCCAGCCGCTCCTCGTTGAAGTCAGTGCGCGGCTGAACCGGGTTTGGCTCGATCTCCTCGACCGGGAGCTCAACCACCCGGGCGCCGAGCTCGCTGTCCGGCGGCGCGTCGGTGTAACCCGGTATGAGGGCCCCAATCCCCTTGCCCAGGACCGGTTTCTTAGCCATGGCTGAGCACCTCGCCGGCAAGGCTCATGTAGCTTTGGGCTCCAGGCGACAGAATGTCGTAGAGCACGATGGGCTGGCCGAAGCTGGGCGCCTCGGCCAGTCGCACATTGCGGGCAATGGCTGTCTTGTACACCTTGTCGCCGAAGTAGGACTTTACCTCGGCGGCCACCTGGCGCGACAGATTCAGGCGCGCGTCGTACATGGTGAGCAGCACCCCGGCAATCTGCAGGCTCGGGTTCAGGTGGCGTTGGATCAGGCGGATCGTGTTCAGCAGCTTGCCCAGTCCCTCCAATGCGTAATACTCGCACTGGATCGGGATCAGCACCGAGTCGGCCGTGGTCAGCGCATTCACGGTCAACAGACCCAGCGACGGAGGGCAGTCGATGACCGTGTACGTAAACCGGTCTTTGATCCCCGCCAGCATTCCGTCCAGCTTCTGCTCGCGGGCGATCATGTTGACCATCTCTACCTCGGCCCCGGCCAGATTCACGTGCGACGGGACCAGTGACAGGTAGGGGATATTGGTCTTGCGCACCACTTCCTCGGCAGACCGGTGGCCCAGCAGCGCGTGGTAGATATTCGCCGGTTCGACCTCGGTGGCCGGCACGCCGCACCCACTGGTGGCATTGGCCTGCGGATCCATGTCGATGAGCAGGGTCGGCTGTTCAGCCACGGCCAGGCAGGCGGCCAGGTTGACGGCGGTGGTGGTCTTGCCGACCCCGCCCTTCTGGTTGGCTATCGCGATGACCCTGCTCATCGACACGCGGCTCAGGCGTCGGAACGGATCTTGACGCTGACCGACAGGGCGGCCTGTGCTGCCGCCAAACGAGCGATCGGCACCCGGTACGGCGAACAGGATACGTAATTCAGCCCCACCTGGTGGCAGAACATGACCGAATCCGGATCACCTCCGTGTTCGCCGCAGATGCCCACCTTGAGGTCCTTGCGCGCCTTACGGCCGTTCTCGGTCCCCATGCGCACCAACTGGCCAACCCCGTCCTGGTCCAAGCTCTGGAAGGGATCGCACGGCAGGATGCCTTTGGCGACGTAGTCTGGCAGGAATTTGCCGGCGTCGTCGCGGCTGAAACCAAAGGTCATCTGGGTTAGGTCGTTGGTGCCGAAGCTGAAGAACTCGGCCTCGCCAGCAATCTGTTCAGCGATCAGCGCGGCGCGCGGCACCTCGATCATGGTGCCGACCTTGTATTCAAGCTTGGCGCGCGAGCCCTTGGTGAGGTCGGCGGCCACGCGGTGGATCATCGCCTTGAGATCCGCCAGCTCACGCACCGTGCCTACCAGCGGAATCATGATCTCCGGGATGGCCTTGATGCGGGCCTTGGCCGACTTGATGGCCGCCTCGAAGATGGCCTCCACCTGCATCTCGTAGATCTCGGGGAAGGTAATGCCGAGGCGGCAGCCCCGATGCCCGAGCATCGGGTTGAACTCGTGCAGGGCGTCAACCTTCTGGCGGATCTGCTCGACGGGCACGTTCATCTCGCGGGCCATCTCTTCCTGCTGTGCCGGCTCGTGGGGTACGAACTCGTGCAGGGGCGGATCCAGCAGCCGGATGGTCACGGGCAGGCCCTTCATGGCCCTGAAGATGCCCTCGAAATCATCGCGTTGCATGGGCTTCAGCTTGCCCAAAGCCCGTCGACGGCCCGCCTCGTCGTCGGCCAGGATCATCTCGCGCACGGCCACGATGCGGTCACCCTCGAAGAACATGTGCTCGGTGCGGCACAGACCGATACCTTCGGCGCCGAAGGCGCGTGCCACCTCGGCGTCGTGGGGTGTGTCGGCGTTGGTGCGCACGTTGAGCTTGCGGGTTTCGTCGGCCCACTGCATCAGGGTGGCGAACTCCTTGGAGAACCGGGCTTCCTCGGTCGGCACCTGGCCGAGCATGACCACGCCCCGGCTGCCGTCGATGGAGATCCAGTCACCGCGCCGCACCACCTGACCCTGCGCCGTGAACAGGTCCTGATGGTAGTCGATCTGCAGTTCGCCGCAGCCGGCCACACAGCACTTGCCCATGCCCCGGGCTACCACCGCCGCGTGCGACGTCATACCGCCGCGCGCCGTCAAGATGCCCTGAGCTGCATGCATGCCGCCGATGTCTTCGGGCGAGGTCTCCTGGCGCACCAAGATCACCCGTTCGCCCTTGGCGGCCTCGGCCTCGGCCTCCTCGGCGTTGAACACGGCCCTGCCCGTGGCCGCGCCCGGCGAGGCGGGCAGGCCCTTGCCGATGACCTGCTCGTCGCCCGCGTACTTGAAGGTGGGATGGAGCAACTGGTCCAGGTCGCCGGGTTTGATGCGCTTGAGGGCTTCCTGCTTGGTGATCAGCTTCTCCTTGACCATGTCGACGGCGATCTTTACCGCTGCGGCCATGGTGCGCTTGCCGTTGCGCGTCTGGAGCATCCAGAGCCGTTTGTTCTGGATGGTGAACTCCATGTCCTGCATGTCCTTGTAATGCTTCTCCAGCAATGCGCAGACGGCCACGAACTCCTTGTACGCGGCAGGCAATGACTGCACCAGATCCGTCACCGGCTGGGGCGTGCGGATGCCGGCGACCACGTCCTCGCCCTGGGCGTTAATCAGGTACTCGCCGTACAGCTTTCGCTCGCCGGTGGAGGGATTGCGGGTGAACGCCACGCCCGTGGCGCAGTCGTCGCCCATATTGCCGTACACCATGGACTGGACGTTGACCGCTGTCCCCCAGTCGTGGGGGATGCTCTCCAATTCGCGGTAGCGGATGGCGCGGGCGCCATTCCAGGAGCTGAACACGGCGCCGATGGCGCCCCACAGCTGCTCGTTGGGGCATTCGGGGAAGGGGACCCCCAGGCGTTTCTGAATCTCGGCTTTGAACTCGGCCACCAGTTCCTTCAGGTCGCCAGCGGTCAGCTCGCTGTCGAGTTCGACGCCGCGGGCATGCTTCTTGGCCTCGATCAGCTGTTCGAAGGGGTCGATCTCCTTGCCCTCTGGACGCAGGCCCATGACCACGTCGCCGTACATCTGCACGAAGCGGCGATACACGTCGTAGCAGAAACGCTCGTTGCTCGATTTGGCGATCAGGCCCGCGACGATCTCGTCGTTGAGACCCAGGTTCAGCACGGTCTCCATCATCCCGGGCATGCTGACACGCGCCCCGGAGCGCACCGAGACCAGCAACGGGTTGCTCGGATTGCCGAACTTGGCGCCCATCGTGCGCTCGACTTCGCGCATGGCCTTGTCGACCTGCTCGGCCAAGCCAGCGGGGTAGCTCTTCTTATTTTCGTAGTAGTGCGTGCACAGCTCGGTGGTGATGGTGAAACCCGCCGGCACCGGCAGACCGAGGGATGCCATCTCCGCCAGGTTGGCTCCTTTGCCACCGAGGAGGTTGCGCATGGCAGCGTTTCCCTCGGTTTTCCGTGTCCCGAACATGTACACGTATTTGACGGACTTGGCGGCAGACTTGCCCACGGGTTTGGTGCCGGATTTTGCCATGGTGCGGTATGCTTCCTTCAGAAGGGTGGAAGGTTCGGGCGCGTGACGAGCGGACTGCCTGTTCGGTCTGGCCCAAACACCAAAGATAGCGCAAGGCCTGACCGCCGGGCAAATGGCCGAGGCGCCCGGCATCCACTCCGACCCGCTGCGCCGGCGAAGACACGGGCGCTTCCGGGACGCGCGTCGGGCGCGGGCCAACGGCTCGCGGTGGGGCCATGGCCGTAACGGCGAGCTCGCCGACGCCGGAAACCCTTACCCGTCAAGCCCGGCTGCGTCGGCAGGGCGGCCGGCTGGCGGCGCCAGGTCAGCGCCAGTGGCCGCTGCGGTTCCCCCGCCGTGAGGCGGTGCCCGGCGCCTCACGGCTGCCCTGTGCGTTCCTGAGCCTGCGCAACGCACGTCCCGGTGGCTTCGGACCGGGTTCCCGGCGCACCGGCCATCGGCCGGGGGACCCCGGTACCAGCGCCACATCGAGCCGGGTTGAGGCCGCGCCTGGGGTCGTCGGCGGCAGGCCGTGGCCGACGTCGTGGATCAACGCCCTTCGGGCCGGTGGCGCGGTCGCGACCGCGCCACCGCACTTCGGCGCTTCCTCGGTTCAGGTCACCTGGGTGCCGCGCGCCATCACGATCTTGCCCGTCCGTACCATCTCGCGCAGGTCGAACTTGGCGAACATGGCAGCCAGCGCATCCATCTTTTCGGAAGTTCCCGTTGCCTCAATGGTGACGGTCTCCTCCGAGATGTCCACGGCCTTACCCCGGAACACCTCGGCGATCTGCAGGATCTCCGTGCGTTCGGGGACCCCGCAGCGAATCTTGAACAACGCCAGTTCGCGGGTGACTGCCTGATCCTGACTGTGGTCCCGGGCGTGAACCACATCGACCAGCTTGTTCAACTGCAGAATGATCTGCTGCAGCACATCCTCGGGGCCGCTGCAGGTGATGGTCATCCGCGAGGTATCGGCCTGGTGGGCCGGCGACACCACCAGCGACTCGATGTTGTAGCCCCGGCGGCTGAACACCTGGCTGATGCGCATCAGCACGCCGGGTTGGTCGTTAACCAGCAACCCGATGGTTGCCCGGGGGGCTCGCGGCGTGCGCCCGGTTTCGGCTTGGGCTGGCACGGCTGTGTCGGTCTGGTTGTCCATCACGCCTCCCTCTGCGCTCAGGTGCTGCCCACGGGTTTGGCCAGCTTGTGCCGCGGCGGTTCGATCAGCATCTCGCTGACCGCGGCTCCGGCCGGGATCATGGGGAACACGTTGTCTTCTTTCTCGCACTCGGCGTGCACCAGGCACGGCCCCTCGTTGTAGGCCAGGGCCTGCTTAAGCACCTTGTCGATGTCAGCGGTCCGCCGCAGGTGCAGTCCTTTGACGCCGTATGCTTCGGCCAGCTTGACGAAGTCCGGGTTGCCTTCCAGGTCGACCCCCGACAGGCGGTTGTCGAAGAACAGATTCTGCCACTGCCGCACCATGCCCAGGTACCGGTTATCCATCACCAGGATCTTGATCGGCAACCGATGCAGGGCTGCGGTGGCCAGTTCCGGCATGGTCATCTGGAAGCCGCCGTCGCCGACAATGGCCACTACCGTCTCGTCCGGACGGCCGAACTGAGCCCCGATGGCCGCTGGGAAGCCGAATCCCATGGTTCCCGCGCCGCCCGAGGACAGCCACTGCCGATGGTGGGCCGTGCGGTAGAACTGGGCCGCCCACATCTGGTGCTGGCCCACATCCGTCGCCACCACGGCCCGCCCGGCCGTCAGGTGGTAAAGGCGATCGAAGACCGCCTGCATCTTGAGGCCGCCTTTGCGGCCGTAGTGCAGCGGGTAGCGCGCTTTCCACTCATCGATCTGGCGCGTCCATTCCTCGGTTTCGAGCCGGTCGATGCGCGCCGTCAAACCTTCGAGCACCGCCCGGGCATCTCCCTGGATGAACAGGTCCGGGATCAGCACCTTGCCGTACTCGGCCGGGTCGATGTCGACATGGATCTTCACCGCATCGGGACAGAAGGCGTCGAGTTTGCCCGTGATACGGTCGTCCCAGCGGGCCCCCACGCACAGCAGCAGATCGCAGCCGGCGACGGCCTTGTTGGCATAGGCTGTGCCGTGCATCCCGAGCATGCCAAGGGACTGCGCGTGCTGCTCCGGGAACGCGCCTTTGCCGAGCAGCGTGTTGGTCACCGGCAGGTGGGCTTTCTCGGCGAAGTCCTTGGCCGCCTGATGCGCTCCCGAGGCAATGCAACCCCCGCCAAGGTACAGCAGGGGGCGGCGGCTCCGTCGCAGCAGGCGGACTGCCTGGTCGAGGAGCGCCGGATCCGGCGCTAGTTCGAAGCGGTAGCCCGGCAGCGACACCGAGGCAGGGAAATCCGTGGTGCATTCGGCCGAGGTCACGTCTTTGGGCAAGTCAATCAGCACCGGTCCAGGCCGCCCGGTGGTCGCGATGTGGAAGGCCTCGGTCATCACGCGCGGCAGGTCGTCAGGCGCCTTGACCAGGTACGAGTGCTTGACCACCGGTATCGAGATGCCGAAAACGTCCGCCTCCTGGAAGGCATCTTTGCCCAGCATGGGCGTGATGGTCTGGCCCGACAGGACAATGAGCGGCACCGAGTCCATATGCGCGGTTAGCAAGCCGGTGATGGCGTTGGTGGCGCCCGGCCCAGAGGTCACCAAGGCGACCCCGGGCTTGCCCGTGGCCCTGGCATAGCCATCGGCCATATGGGTGGCGCCCTGCTCGTGGCGGGTCAGCACAAGTTTGATGCCTTTCGCGTCGACCAAGGCATCGAACAAAGGGATGGCGGCCCCGCCAGGCAGGCCGAAGATGAATTCCACCCCGTGCCGTTCCAGGGCCTGGATCACCTTGTCAGCCCCACGCATGGGTAGGACTCCTTTGGTGTGAGTGTGTGTCGCATTACGTAAAACAAACATGACAAAGTATAGATGAAAACCAAATGAACCGCAATCGTGTTTGTGCTTTCATGGCCAATTTGCATCCATAAGTGGCATCTTCACGTGTCAGATCGGTTCTTTATGGGGGAAATAGAGATGAAAAGCGCCTCTGCTGGCCATGCGCGTCGTACGCACGGGCTGGGCGCCGGGGCTGGCCACTGCATCGACCTGACCGACGCCCCAGGATCGGACCGCCCGCACGGGCCAGTGCCGGCCGCCTGGCGACGGCGCTCAAACCCGGCTGGGTGCGTAAGCGCCGTCGGGCGGCCTCGGCCATGGTGCCGGT
>CAITNQ010000229.1 GCA_903893785.1 uncultured Gemmatimonadota bacterium | reverse complement strand
CCGCCCGATGGTCGCAGTGGACAGCCCGCACGCGGTACGCCGGTGGCGTCATCGGCACTCCCGGGTTGCGGCCGCTCAAGCGGCCGTGCTGTGGATAGCGTTGGCGGCCAGGTGCACAGGCGCGGCCGGGCAGGTAGTCAACACCACTCCAGCCAAGCCGGTATCGGGATCGGCGCCCACCAGCGTACCGGTGGCGCCAGCATGGGAGAAGGAGGCGGGTGAGCTGAGATCAGCCCAGCCCAACCGCCAGCCGAAGCCCCAGCGCGACCCCGCGCGTTGGGCGTCAACCGACAGGGGCAGCCACCGCGTCTGGTCTGCCACCATGGCCCGAGCCGCGCCGACCGACAGCACGCGGCGGCCGGCGACCGCGCCGTCGCTCAAGAAGACCTGCAGCAGCACCAGCAGGTCGGCTACCGTGCTGAACATGCCACCCCAGGGCGCCCCCAGACACCGCCAGTAGGGCGAGTTCCAGTGCCAGTCCGCCTGCAGTTGCTCAACCGGCAGGTCCACGTCGGCGACGCGAGGCCCCAGGTCGTCGCGCCAACCCAGCGACGTGTGGTTCATCCCCAGCGGCACGAACACCTCGTCACGCAGGAACTCAGGCAGCGGCTGCCCCGTGAGCCGCGTCACAATCTCGGCCAGCATCAGGATACCCGCGCTCTGGTAACTCAGGCGCGTTCCGGGCCGGAACAGCAGGTTGCACCGGCAGGTCGAGGCAACGAAATCCGCCAACGGCGCGTGACGCTGCCGCAGAGCCAGGTTGTCTGGCACCATGTCGGGCAGACCCGAGCTGTGCGTCAGCAGGTGCCGCACGGTGATGTCGGACTTCCCGCCACCGGCAAACTCCAGCACCAGGGCCGACACCCGGTCGTCCAAGCTGATGAGCCCGCGCTCGATCAGCATGACCGCCGCGAGCGCGGTCACGGGCTTGGTCACCGACGCGACCAAGAACACGGCGTCGGCCGCCAGGGGCCCGTTCCCATCAATCCCCTGCCGCACGCCGTGCCCGGCGACATGGACCTGCTGGCCACGGCGCGCCACACCCACCGCTACTCCATGAACCGGGCCGTTGGCGACCCAGCCGTCAAGCAGCGCGCTCAGACGCGCCAGCCGCCCGGGGTCCACGCCGCACGCGGCCGGGTTGCCCGTCGGTAGTCCCATGGCTCTCCTCGGATTGCCGCTACGGGTTCAGCTGGCCAGCGTGGACGGCGGCCGCGTCTGCGCATCGGTGCGGGCCTCCTGCAGCTGCTCGCCCGTCAACCCCTCGACGCCGATCAGGACAGCCCCGCACAGATTCGCGGCCGACAGGTCCGCGCCACGCAGCTGGGCCCCCTCCAACACGGCGCCCTGCAGGTCGGCCTGGCTCAGGTCGGCGCCCTGTAGATCGGCGCGGCTGAGGTCGGCACCGGCCAGGTTGGCGCCCTGCATCTCGGCCAGGAAAAGATTGGCGTCGCGCAGATGGGCGCGCTGCAGGTCGGCTCCCACCAGCACGATCTCACGCAAGTCAGCCTCGCGCAGGTCCGCCTCGGTCAGCACCGCAGCTTCCAGGTTCGCCTCGATGGCTTTGATGCCAATGGCGACCACTTTCTCCATCCGCGCCCGCCGCAGGTCGGCTCCGTGCAGCTGGCAGTGCAGCAGGTCGGCCCCGCGGAGGTCGGCCATGTACAGGTCTATGTGCTGCATCTCGGCTCGCTGCAGGCTGGCGTCGCGCAGGTCGGCACCGCGCAGGCGCGCGCTTTGCAGGTAGGCCTCGCGCAGGAACGCCCGCGACAGGTCTGCCCGGGTGCCTTCCGCGCCCTTGGTGGTGACCCAGCGGAGGTGAGTAGCCAGGATCTCGTCGAGTTGCTCGGAGGGCACCTCGCGCAGCGCCTTGGGGCCCGCCTTGACCCGCCGACGATCGGCGAAGAGCTGCTCGTCCGTCAGGGCGGCGGCCGGATCGGACCCCGCAGCCGCTACCGGCGACCGCGGCGGCGCCGCCGCCGGACGAGGGGCACTGGACTTGGATGGATTGCGGCCGCCGGCATGGCCGGCGTCGCGGCCGGCATCGCCGCCGCCCAACCCCCGCAGCAGGCGCTGGCCCAGGCTCAGTCGTTTCGCACTCATCAACTCCCTCGCCTTGGTCGCCGCCCGGGCCGAGGTGCCGTCGGTTCGGCTGCCGTCTCGGTGGATTCAGCCCGGGGCGGATCGCCGGACGGACGGACGCGCGGACGCCCGCCGGGGTTCGCGGTCCGGCGCCGAGCGTCCTCGCCCAGGGCTGCGGCGGGCCGAGCAGCGGACGCGCCCTCCCCTCCACTGGGGTCGCCGGCATGGCCCGGTTTGTTGGATCGCGTGCCGGTGGTCACCGCGTGGCCCGACAGGCGATGGCCGAACAACACCAGACGGGCGCCGTGGTACCGGGAGGTGATCATCCGCCAGGCCACGGCGAAGACGACCAGCGCGCCCGCGCCCACCGCCAACGCCCAGGACACCACCCCGGTCTCGACCCACACCTGGCCCCCGGCCAGCAAGCCAATCGACAGGGCCATCGTGGCTGCCAGAGCCGTGGTAACCGTGCGCGATCGGACCGACGGGTTACGCACGGTCGATGCCGCCCACCAGCCCGTGGCGGACCAGCCAGGCGTGCACCTCGTCCCCACCCACATCGATCAACCACTCGTCATCGATGCGGACGCAGGGGGCCGACGACTGGCCGGTCTGGCGCACCATCTCCTCGAACGCCGCCCGATCGCTGCTGACTTCAGCTACCTCGTAGGCCAGACCCTGTCGATCCAGGGCCGCCCGGACCCCAGGACTCCAGGGGCAGAACGACTTCAGGTACACCTTGATGCGCGGCGCGGCCATCGCTGCACCTACCCTTCCGGAGCGGGTGAACGATTGCTATCTTCAAGCTGAATTGACGCTTAGACGTGGCGAAAATAGCGCCGCCAGCCTGGGTGTCAAGGCGATTGCTCGGCGACACCGGGCCCCCTCCCACCCGCGCGGCAGGCCCATGCCACCTCTGGTCCTCTACCACGGCGGCTGCAACGATGGTTTCTGCGCTGCGTGGGTCTACCGCCGCCATGTCGACCCCACGGCGGAGTTCCGGCCCCTGCAGTACAACACCGACCCGCCGGAGGTCGATGGCCGCGCCGTGATCATGCTCGATTTTGCCTATGGACGAGGCGCGATGCTAGCGCTGCGGGGCCGGGCGGCTTCGTTGGTGGTGCTCGACCACCACCAGACATCAGCCGGCGAACTGGAAGGCCTGGAGGGATGCCACTTTGACGCCAACAAATCGGCCGCGCGGCTGACCTGGGAGCACTTCTTCGATCCGCGCGTGCAGGGCAGCCGGGCCACGGTGCCTTGGTTGGTGGCGTACACCGAGGACCGGGACCTTTGGCGGTGGGCTCTGCCGCACTCGCGGGCTGTCAACGCGGCCCTGTCGTCTTACTCGCGCCGGTTCAATGTCTGGGACGACCTGGCCCGCCGCGGCCCCGAGGACCTGGTGGCCGAGGGCCAGGCCATCTTGCGGTACCAGGAACAGATCATCCGGCCCCGCGTCCGGCACCATGCGTGGACCCGGATCGCCGGCAACCGGGTGCCGGTCGCCAATGCCACGTTCCTGACATCGGAGATTGGTGAGGAACTGGCGGCCGGGCAGTGCTTCGCCGCGGTCTTCTTCCTCACGGCCGACAACCGGGTGGTCTACAATCTACGCTCGCGGGCCGACGGGTTGGACGTCGGCGCGATCGCGCGACAGTATGGTGGGGGAGGACATCGCCACGCCGCTGCGTTCACGATCGAGGCGGTGCTGCCGATGGAGCCTATGGAAGAGCCCACGGACTCGTGGTAGGGGGCCCCGCGCCCGGTCTCGGCGCAGCCGCGGCCCTGGGCCGCACAGGGTGCTGAGCGCACCCGGCAGCGGGGGAACGCCCGGCAGGCAGGCCGCACCATGGCGTCACGGTGCCGGCATGGTGCAAAGGAGACAGCGATATGGCGATTGCGGGGGTGAGCGCGGCGATGCGGGTCCAGACCGGGACCGGCCCCACACCGACCAGCGCGGTCATGCAGATCAAAGCGCTGGACAAAGCGCTGGAAGCGCAAGCCCAGATGGCCCTGACACTGTTGGGCGGCTTGGTGCCAGCGCCAGCGAGCCCGGCCAACCAGACGGTACCCGGCGCCCCCGGAGTCGGCCAGAGAATCGACATAACCGCCGGCTGACCGCCGTCGCCCGGGTGCTCCCGGCCGATCTTGTCGGCTACCCCCGGGGCGCCGGCACCCCACCAGCCCAGGCCTGACCCACCCGCTGCCGGACCTGCCTGTCGCTGCCAGCGGCCGCGGTCAGCGGCGCACGGACACCGTCCCAAGCGCCTGATGCTCCCCAGGGGCCGCTTTGACACTGGCCAGTTCAACGGTGATCGTGGGGGCGCCCGGCCCCGGCTGGAACTGGCCGTAGAGGAAGTGACGGCCAGGAGCCACGCCATCGAACCGGAAGAAGTCGCCGCACACGACCTGGGCCACGGCAGACGAATCGGCCGGTTCGCCGGCCTTGGGCGCGTAGTCGAGGAACAGTTTGACGCCGTTGTCGCAGCAGCCGACGACCGCGCTGCAGTCGAGCCGACCGGAAATGGTGACGACCGCTGAACTCGGCCCGTCGGCGTGCTCGATGTTGACCAGGTAGTAGAGCTGCCCGCCCAGGACCACGGCCAGGCAGACCGCGACCACGAGGATGACGATCTTCATGGTTCCCTTCCCAGGTGCGCAGGCCGCGCGGGTGCCGTCGCGCCGAACCTGCCAAGCCTGACAACGCCCGCGGACCATGGCAATCCAGGGTCCATCGCCACGGCAGCGCCTTTATTATAGCACGTTTGGCCGGGCGTGGCCACCAGGTGGCGAACGCCCCCGGCGGCCGCCGCTCACCGCAGACGGTAGTCCACCAGTTCGTCTGTCCCCTGCCAGATCACGCCGTCGTGACCAAAGGCCTCGGCTTCGCTGACGATGGTGTCGATGGCCCCGCGAGGCCAACCGGTGCCGTGGATGATGGGGTACGAAGGCAGCTCAGGGGACAGCAGCGCTCTGGCCTTGCGCAGGTCGCACCCGACCAATTCCGGCAGCGGTATCCGGTAGGCCAGGCTTGCGGGGTGGTCCGGGTCCAGGGCCGCTACCGCATCGGCCAGCCCCACCTGGCCGTAGCCAAGAAACCGGTACACCAGCCGGAGCGCCTCGGCCTCGTGCAGGTCGGGCCTGAGGGCCTGCAGGAAACGCGCCCAGACCACCAGGGTGTCGACCACAAAGGCCGAGATATGCGAGACCAACGGGCTGGCGAAGTCAGAGTAGCAGTGGAACTGGGTGTGGTCATGGCCGACAAACAGTGACAGCGAGGCTGGGTGGGTGTCGGTACCGAAGACGAACTGAGGCCCGGCCGCCCGGCGAACTGCGGCGCGAAAGCGCTGCAGGTTGTCGGCCAACAGGTCGCACCGCCACCGGAACCACTGGAGCAAGGTCAATGGCAGGCCCAGGACCTGCAGGAAGTCGAAGGGCCCGATGCCCCGGTCGGCGACCACCGCCAGCCGCGACAGATCGGTCTGCGCCAGGCGGGTGGCGGCATCGGCCAGCGACCTGACCATGGCCGCGTGGTCGTAGCCGCGCGACCGGGCATCGGCGGCACAGCGGTCACAGGTGCAGGCAAACAGGCCGCGGGCGAAGCTGCCCATGGGGTACCGGGCGTGGGTGATGTCCAGCCCATCGGCCCCGTAGCGTTGAGCCAAGTCGACGTACAAGGCCTCGAACCACTGGTTGACCCCCGGATGCGAGGGGCAAAACATCAGGCGCCGCTCGGTCCACGCGCCGGCGCACAGCCACACCTCCAGGCCGGCGCCTTTGAGGATGGCCAGCGCCGCCTCGAAGGGCCCGTCCTGGCCCCCGACACGCACGGCCGGCCCACAGGACTGCCGTACCCAGTCGAACTCGCGTGGATCGACCGATTCCCCGTCGACGTGCCGGATCACTACGTCGCGCAGGCAGGCGTCGGACAGCGGCACACCGTCGAAGGGGCTCAGCCGCGCCACCAACGGCGACACCGCCCCCGAATAACTCAGGATGGCCAGGTTCAGGCCGATGCGGTCACGCAGGAGGGCGGCGTAATCCGGGTTGGCCAGCACAGCTTCGGTCGTCAGGTACACCCCCACGCGGCGACGGTGCGTCATGGTCTACCTCCGCGGTCTGGCGATGGCCCGGGCAGCGCTGGACGTTCGCGACCAGGGAGCTGGCCAGGGCCGGGTCAAGGCGTATTATGTGGTGTCCGCCGGTCGCGTCTGGCAGCGCGCCGCCGGCCCCCTGCCCCCCAATCTGCGCCGGTAGGGCCGCCCGGTCCAGAGCACGGTCGGCAACCGGCAGAAAGACGATGGCGATGACCCGGATCGGCATGCTCGGTTGCGGTAACATGGGGCGCGTCTGGACCCGGACCATCGCGGCCCACCCGACCTGTACCGTGACCCGGGTGTTCGACCCCGACGCGGCCACGGCAGCGGCCGGAGCGGCGGCGGCCCAGTGCGTCGCAACGGCATCAGCCGAAGAGGTGTTGACCGCGGCCGACGTTGACGTGGTCCTCGTGGCCACGCCGAGTTGGACCCACGTAGACCTGGTCTGTCAGGCGGCAGCGGCCGGCAAGCATGTGCTCTGCGAGAAGCCCATGGCGTTGACTCTGGGCGGCTGCCGGCGGATGGCCCAGGCAGCGCGCGATCACGGCGTGCAGCTCGTGATTGGCCACACCCTGCGGTACTGGGGTGCGTTCCGCGCCGTCCGCGATCAGGTGCGGGCCGGCGCCATTGGTGCACCGTGTCTGGCGCGCGTCGGGCGCGGCGGCGCCGTCGATCGGCAGCCGGCGGCGGCGGCCGAGGCGCCTGGACGGGCCCCCGTGCGCTGGCGCTTTGACACCCGGTATTCCGGCGGCGACGTGCTTGAGGGGGTCATTCACGAACTGGATTTCACGCGCAGTCTGCTCGGGCCCGTGGCCAACGTGTACGCGCGGGTCACCGGCCAGCGGCGCCACGGGGACTGGTTGAGCCCGCGGATGATGCAGGCCAGCCTGGGTTTCGTCAACGGTGGCCAGGCCACGGTGTGGATGGGCGGTATGGTCGGCTATGACGGCGGCGGGCATTGGGTATCAGGCACCGAAGCCAGCCTCCGCTTCGAGCGCTGGGAGGGTCCGGTGTGGCTGCACCGACCGGGTGCCAGCCAACCCGAAGTGGTCCCCTGCCCCACCGAGTCGGCCTATGCCCTCGAGCTCGAGGACCTGCTTCAGGCGATCGCCTCCGGTACCTGCCCCGACCTGGATGCGGCCAACGGCCAGGCCAACGTCGCCCTGGGCCTGGCAGCCTATGTCTCGATGGCCACCGGGAGGGTCGTGGACCTGGTCGATGGCCTGCCCGTTGGCGTGGCCGATGACTACCAGTACCGCGGCCCGAGCGCCCTGGCGTAGGGCGCTGCCCGTGCCGCGGCCGCGCGGCACGACCGCGGCGCCACCCGCAGCGGGGCGGCCCTAACGTGTGCCAGAGACGCCTTCCGAGGTCAGACAGGCGCCGATGGGGACCTGAATGGGCCCTCATCGGCGGCCTGCCTCCGCGGCGACTTGGGCATATTCAGGCCAGGTTGGCAGCTGATCGCCGACCAAACGCGCACAATCACAACTTTGTTGCACATTTTGCGTCAGGCCGCTTCAATCTAGTCCGGGAGTCACCATATTAGTACCAGCAAGAGCGATTCATGGAACGATCCGCCGTGACGGGCCGGCGGGCGATCGAACCCGGACGAGGGTCAGCGGGAATGCTGAATACTGATATCAGCTGCAGGCATTGCGAGCACTTCGCGCACTTGAAGGTGAACGGCACCGTCAGTTGGGACTGTGGCAAGTTCGCCCGCAAGATCGAGGGACGCGAACCCGACTGGTGCGTGTGCCGTTCGTGGCAACCGGATCCGGCGTTCTTCCCCGCCGATCTGGTGCGGTACCTCGGTGATGCGGGCCCGGTCTCGCACCTGAAGAGCCGCGAGTTGTACCACACCTACCCGGAACAGGAACTGACAGCCCTGGCCTGATCCCCCTCCACGCCGGAAGCGTCTCGGCAGCCGGGCCATGCCCTCGACCCCGCGCCACCCGGTGGCGCGGGGTTTCCTGTTGCTTACCGGAGACGCCGGATCGCCTAGACCCGCCGGTATTGGAAGAGCAGCGACCCCGGACGCTCGTTGATCTCTGCCAGCAGACGCGTCAACTCACTTCCCATGGCGCGCTCCATCGTCGGCGGCGCGAAGGTCTCGGTGGCACCGATCTCGTATTCGCTATCCGGGTCGATGCCCTGGAGAGAGAACTCGGCTACGGCATAGGGGCTCTCGTGCCGCCGCAGGAACACCGCGAACCCATCCCCTTCCTCGGGCCGGTGGTATTGGTAGGCGCACCAGTCGTGGGCAGCCAGCGTCAGCGGTACGAGCGGGTAGAAATCACCCAAGTAATAGGGCCGCAACCGTTTCAGTTCGGCGATCGCCGCCGCCGCCGCCGCGGCCGGGAACTCGGGCCCCCGGATGTCGCAATACAGCACCACGCCTGCGGCCATGGCGCTGCGGAAGTCGTAGGCATCGAAAGACCAGACGGCGGCGGTGTGCAGGGGCAACCAGCGCGACAGCCCGGCGGTTTGCGACTGGTCGCCGAGTTGCAGGCCTTTCCCGTGCCCAGGACCGCCGACGTCGGAGAAATCGCTCCGCCACAGGGGCCAGGACCGCCGGGTGGTCTCCAGGTCAAGGCGACGGCCGCCGCTCGAACAGTTGTCGATCGCCAATCCCGGATGACGGCGGAGCAGTTCGTCCCACATGGCGTACAGGCCCTCGACGTGGCGGATTTCGGTCATGCCGCAACGGTTGGGCGGGTCGGCCGCCTGCCAGAAGGGCAGCGGCGCGAAGTTGAAGTCCTGGCGGTAGATATCCACTCCCGAGGCAGCGATCACCGCCGATATCGCGTCGGTGATGTAGGCCCGGGCGCCCGGATTGCCAAGGT
>CAITNQ010000228.1 GCA_903893785.1 uncultured Gemmatimonadota bacterium | reverse complement strand
TCTGCCCCGGTCTTCGTATCCACCACTACCGCTCCTCCCCGCCCTGCTCAGTAAACTTCTGTGTCCAAGTGTCTCAGCCAATATAGGCAGATAGGGGCCAGCATGGCCTGCTGGCGCGCCTCGCTCTGGCGACGGCGCGCTTCAGCCTCCACCCGTTCCGTGGTATCGACGACGACGCAGGCGAAGCGTCTCGGCCGCGGCGAGAAGGCGCGGACCTCGAACACCTTCCCCAGGCTGGCGGCACGCTGTTCGAAGTGGGTGGGTTCGCCCGTCAGCGCCACCCTGCCGTAGCGGTCGAGCCACTCGCGCTCCAATCCCGGCAGCACCTCGCGCGCCGTGCGGCCCACGACGGCCTTTGCCTTCAGACCGGTCAGTCGCTCAAAGGCCGGGTTGACGGCCAGGAAGCGGTAGTCCACCGGCCGGCCGGTCTCGTCACAGAGAATTTCGTGGACGGCAAAACCGTCCAACATCTCGTTGAACAGGCCTTCGTAGTCGCTCTGGGCCTGCAACTGCTCGGTAATGTCCCGGTCAATGCCGCGGAAGCCGACCACCTCGCCATCGGGGCCGAAGATCGGGTTGGCCGAACTCTCGAAAGTGCGCGTGTCGCCGTTGCGGTGGACCCAGCGCATGCGCTGGTGCCGCCAGCCCTGCCCCAAACGAGCCCATTCGGCGACCTGCGCTTGCCAGCGAGCCGCGTCGTCCGGGTGCATCAGGGCAGACGCCGGTTGCCCGATCAGATCCGCCGGCTCGCAGCCCAGAAGCTCGCGCACCGCTGTGTTGACGAAGGTGTGCCGGCCGGCGCCGTCGATGGCCCAGACGCGGTCTGAACTGGACTCGACCAGGTCCTTCAGTTCGGACTCGCGGGCCTGCAGTTCGGCTTCGATGTGATGGCGATCTGTCGTATCAACTACCGAGGCCAGCGCGCCCACGATGGCCCCGTTTTCGGCGAAGAGGGGCACTGTGGTGTCGACGCTCCAGCCGGTTCTGCCGTTGGGCAGACCAAAAGCGAGGTCCAGCGGCGGCATTCGCTGTCCCTGCAGCGCTCGGGCCACGCGGTCGAGCACCCCGACGCCGGCCAGGAAGGGGAACACCTCCAACGGGTGCCGCCCCAGCACGCCGCTGGCCGACACGCCGGTCATGCGCTCCATGTAGGGATTCCACACCCGGTAGTGCAGGTCCGGGCCGTAGACGATGATGCCCTCGTCGGCGCTGTCGATGATCTGGCGCGCCATGAGTCCTGCCGAGCCCGGATCATTGCCCTGCTCGGCCATCAACCGCTGCGCCTCGCGTGTCTGCAGTTGGCGCAGGCCGATCCCGGCCAGGATCTCCACAAATCCCTTGATGAAGTCCAGGTACTGGTGCAGCTTGGCCTCGGACCAGACCGGTACCTTGGCGACCGCTGCCAGGTAGGCATCCTCGTCGAAGCCATAGCGCGCCGCCTGCCGTCGGAAGAAATCCAGGTCCGGGGGCTCCAGGAAGAACTGCCCCGTGAAGTAGTTGCCCAGGTGCCGGCCGCCGATCACGATCGGCGTGGCATTGTCGACCAAGCCGTGGGGACAGCGGT
This sequence comes from uncultured Gemmatimonadota bacterium, assembly GCA_903893785.1. Taxonomy (GTDB): domain Bacteria; phylum Latescibacterota; class UBA2968; order UBA8231; family UBA8231; genus CAITNQ01. The sequence goes on along the minus strand of CAITNQ010000228.1, from coordinate 6,611 downwards.
AGGTTACGGCGGGTTTGGCCTCTCCCAGATGATCAAGGATATACAGGTCGCTAGCTCGGCATTCCTGGGCGCATTCCGGATGCGCGCGGTGGAAACGGGTACATATGTCCTGCCAGGCGGTGGCCGTAAGAACATTGCCGTCGTTGTCGATAATGGCCGCTGGAAAGGAGTAGATCTGATCGAGGCGATCCTGAAGTGCCTGGAACAGCGGGATGTCGATCAGGTCCTGCAGGCGGTAATCCACGGTTGGACCCTCGCAGGCAGCGCAGCGCGGCGGGTAAGGGTTCTTGTTGTTCAATTGCATATTATAATCGAAGAACGGCACCTGCGAATCGACTTCTCATCGCTCGCTGGTTTGTGAAGGAATGTTCGGCGCCGGCAGAGAGCGTTGGTGGCCCCCCGCAAGGCCCCCGGGGTGACACCGCCGGCGGCTTCAGGGGTTGTACCTGACGAGCGGTGGTGGTCGTCGTCGGCGACCGGTCCCGCCGGGCGCGGTTGAGGGAGGGCGGGGGCGGTGGATCGACGTTGCGGCACCGGCAGGCCCTGGTCCGCGGCTTTTGCGGCCGTGTTGCTGGTTCTGGCGCCCCACCGGGCCTCGGCGGTGGCCATTAGCGGTTTTGTCCGCGATGCCCACAGCGGCGAGAGCCTGGCTTATGTCACCGTGGTCTTAGCCGGTACGCGCTGGGGTGGTACCACCGACGCGAATGGGCACTACGCGCTGGCCGGGATACCGCCCGGGACCTACACCCTGAGGGTCCAGAGCCTCGGTTACCTTGCCGCCACCGACACCTTGGTGCTGGGCCCTGGTGATCTGGTCCGGCACATCCGCCTGGTGCCCCAGGCGGTCGAGGTGGGCGAGACCGTGGTCGAGGCCCGGCGCACCGAGAGCGGGGCGTCCGACGTGGCCCCCGGGCGCACGCTGCTGCAGATCCGCGAACTGCGCGCCGCGCCGGCCGCCATCGAGGCGGACCCCATACGAGCCGTGCAGACGCTGCCTGGGGTGGCCACCCTATCGGACTTCTCGGTGGGGTTGTACGTGCGCGGCGGTACCCCCGACCAGAACCTGATCCTGCTCGACGGCGCGGACCTGTACAACGTGGACCACCTGTTCGGTCTGTTCAGCACCTTCCCCGCCGACGCCACCAAGAGCGCCGAGCTGCTGCGCGGCGGTTTCCCGGCCCGTTACGGTGACCGCCTCTCCTCGGTGCTCAACGTGGTGTCAAGCGAGGGCAACAAGGAGCAGTTCCAGGGGGCGGCCGGCGCGAGCCTCCTGGCTTCGCGCCTGACGCTGCAGGGACCGGTCGGACGCGGTTCGTACCTGCTGTCCGGCCGCCGGACCCACCTTGATCCGCTGCTGGCCTTGGCCGGCAGCCGGCTGGGCGCCCGGTGGCTACGCTACAACTTCTACGACCTGCAGGGCAAGACCCACCAGGTGCTGTCCGACGCCGACCAGGTGACTGTTTCGACCTATGGCGGCAACGATGCCCTGGCGTACCGCTTCGAGCGCTTCGACTTCGACGTGCAGTGGGGTAACCGGGCCATCAGCAGCCGCTGGACCCATGTGTTCAGCAGCCAGTTCATCGGCAACCTGGTGCTGGCCGGCAGTCGCTTTGCCTCGGAGACCCGCTTCAACACCGAAGACGTCCGCATGCACGAGCGCAACCGGCTGACGGACCAGAGCCTGCGCTGCGACCTGGCCTACACCGCTGGCGCCGCGCATACCGTCGAAGTCGGTTGGCTGGCCAAGCGCCTGCAGTCGCGCTATGCCTTTGGCGAGGCCACCCAGGAATGGATGGATGTCGGTGCGCGCGGGTCCCAGTACGCCGCCTATGTCCAGGACGAATGGCGCCTGACGCCCCTGTGGACGGCCCAGGCCGGGTTACGGTACAGCCGCGCCAGCAACGGAGGTTACTCTGGGTGGGACCCCCGCGTGTCGATGCGCTACCAGGTGGGGCGCGACACGTACCTCAAGGCCGCCGTCGGTGAGTACCGCCAGTACCTGTTCCGGCTCTCCAGGGAGTTCCAGGGCATCTCGCTGCTGTCTAGCATCTGGGTTATGACCGATTCTACTGCTGCTCCCAGCCGGGCCACCCACGGCGTGGTGGGGCTGGAGAGCCGGGTGCTCGGACTCGACCTGGACCTAGAGGCCTGGTGCAAGTCGTACCGCGGCCTGTACGAACTCAACTACGACAACGTCACCTCGGTACGCATTGGCGACATTCTCCGGCGCGGCCCTGGCCGCGCCTGGGGTGCCGACCTGCTGGTCAAGCATCAGTCGGGTCGGCACAGCGGTTGGTTGTCGGTCTCCACGGGCATCAGCGAACGTACCATCGCCGGCCTCAACACGGGCGCCGACGGCACGCCCCGCCCGTTCAACTCCAAGTTCGACCGGCGGCTGCAAACCAATCTGGTCTACTCCTGGCAACTGGGACGGCGCTGGGCTCTGAGTACGCGGGCGGCAGCGGCCAGTGGCCAACCCTATACGGAGGTGCTTGGCCGCGGCGAGGTGGAGCTGCCCTCCGGCATCCGCTGGCCATTCAACGACCTTGGCGCCCTCAACGGCGTGCGGCTACCGGCATACCAGCGGTTGGACGTGGGGCTGGAGCGCCGCTTCCGGTGTCGCTCATGGGACCTCACGGCGTCGCTGCAGGTGGTGAACGTCACCAACCACCGCAACGTCTTCAACTACTTCTGGGACCCGGAGGGCGAACCGGCCAACAGCGAACCCGGGGTTCGGCACCAGATCAGCATGCTGCCGCTGCTGCCCAGCTTCGGCCTCGACGTGGACTTCTGATGCGGCGCGGCGCGGTGCACTCAGCAGCAGGGGGCCCCCACCAGGAGACGGCCGGGCAGCCAACCACCCACAGGCACGCGGGAACCGAGGTGCGCATGCGGCGAACAGGCGCAGTGCTGGCCAGTTTGGTGCTGTTGTGGGCCTGCACCAGTCCCACCGGGATCGCCAAGCCAACCCGCCGGTTAATCGTTACGAGCTACCTGACACCGGGGACCGACACGGTCGTCAAGGTGCGGCGGACGGTGGCGTCAGAACGATTCTACGCCGGCCTGGAGGACACCGTTGCCGGGGCGCGGGTGCAGATCGAGTCGGGCGGCCGCTTCACGGAATTGGCCGAGGACGCGGCTGAGCCGGGCACGTACCGAGCGCTGGCCGCTGCCCTGCCCGTCGTCTCGGGATCCACTTACTCCCTGCGCGTGGTCGATGGAGACCAGGTTCTGACCGCCAGCACGACGGTACCAGGGCCGGTGGCGGTGACCGAGGTCAGCGCGGATACCGTGGTCTATTACCAGGAATTCGGTGGTCTGTACGGCGAGTTGGTGCACCCCGGCCAGTTCCGCTGGAGCCCCAGCGAGGGCGCGGCCGGTTATGATATCATCGTTACCGCGCCCCAGGTGCGGGTTGCCAGCCCGGTGGCCCTGCCGTTGACGGGCCGGTTGCGCCAACTGCTGGAACGGCGGTCCAACCTGGCGGCCGCGGGCGACCCCGACACCCTGGCCGCCCTGGATCGACAGATCGAGTCCCTGCGGTCCTGGTTGGCGGCCAACGTGTCTCTGGTGCGCGCCCCGGGTGACACCATCCGCTGGCTGCGCGACAGCGAGCAGGCCGACTGGGACTCCATCGTCGCCAAAGACTGGGACGAAGCCCGTCAGTGGCAGGAGCGCATGGAGCGGCTGTTCCAGGCGAGTCGGACCGAATACTTCGTCCCGCCCGACACCTTGCGCAGTGACTACTGGTGGGCCGGTATCCGCTTTGAGGGCGAGTGCCGGGTCCGGGTCCTGGCCGTGGACCGCAACTACTTCGATTACGCGGCCACGGCTGCCAATGGCATGTCCGGTAACGACGGCGATCGGGGCCCGGTGTTTCACACCACCGGCGGCTTCGGCGTCTTTGCCTCGTGCACGCAGGACTCCTTCCGCGTCCTTGCCCGCCGCAGTGACGATGGCTTGGGGCTGAAGATCGTCGCTCGGCACTGACCGCCACGGCACCCCGTGTCAGGTGTCGGGGGCGTTGCCTCAACGGGCCAGGAGGACCCGCGCCAGCTCGATGAAGTGGTTGAGGCGGCAGAAGTTCTCCGCCAGGTTCTGGTGGAGCATGACGATGGACTGAGCCCCCACCGCCAGGCGCCGACGCCCCGCCACCTGACGCAGGCCGGCCAGCAGCTGCCGGTGCTCGCTCTCCGGACCTGCCAGCACCGTTACGTTGCGCACCTGGCAATGGAAAGCGATGGCCGGGTCGACGGCCTGATCCAGGGCTGCCACGTCGTTCCAGCCGCTCACATCCAGTGTGCCGATGCCGGGGAAAGCTGCCAGCAGGTCGCCTACCAGGGCCCCCAGGGGACCACAGGTGTGGAACCCCTCGACGCGCCCCTCGGCGTCCTGAATGCGGCGATAGGCGGGAATGACAAAGGTGCGGAAGATGGCTGGCGAGATGAAGGGCGGGTTGATCCAGTCGTCGGCGACGAAGGTCGCTGCGGGTGGGAACGCTTCCCCCAGCCAGGCGGCTCGTTCGCGGTTGAAGCGGGTCCGTTCGTCCACCAGCAGGGCCAGCGCGGCGTGGACAAAAGCCGGGGCCTCAGTGACATCCTCGACGAAGCGCTCGTATCCCCGGAGCTGGACAAAGATATCCAACGGCCCTCGGGTGAACCGAGGGAACTCGACCGTCACTCGGCCCCCTGCTTCGTCCGCTGACAGGCGCTGCAACGCGTCGAACTGGCGCCGCAGCAGCGGCATGTCGCCGCTGTCGTGGAAGCGGAAGCGGTCCAGGGCCTTCAGGTCCCGGGCCTGCGCTAACGGGTGCGGCTGGAATTCCGGCACGCCACCCGGCGTCGTCGTGATGTGTTGCCCAAACAGCGTGATGTCCCAGTAGAAACCCGTTGTCGGCGCCATCCCCCAACCCGCCTGGTCGTCGCCCACGGTGTTGTCGAGCCAGAAGATGCGCTGGCGTAACTCCTGCTCGAACATGAAGTCGGGGTCGCTGTAGAAGCGGTTGAAGTCGAAGCCGAACAGCGGTGGCCAGCCCAGGTTCTCCATGTAGCTGTACACGCGCACCCGATCCGCGCCCCATTGTCTATCCCGGGCCTCGATCTCCTCCTGGCGCCGTTCGATCCGTTCTGCCAGCGCCGTCGGCAACTGGGTGCGCGCCAGCTGCATGGCCTGTCGGTTCAGTTCCATGATGGCTCCTGCCGTGGTAGGCGGGCCAAGGCGATCCCGCGCCGTTCCAGCGGGGGTCATGGTACCGCTCGCGTGCCCGGCTGCGGTGGGGTGCCCCCTTGCGGAAACATACGCCGTCATGATGTCAATGCACTAGAGCATAATGAGCGGGGTACATTTCTGTAATAGACGGGCCGCTGCCGTCGCCCGTCAGGACGCGGGCGTGACCACGCAGGTCTGCCGCCGGCCGGCATTGGGGCCTGCGGGTTCGGCAGGCGGCCGATCAGGTCCCGCGCCGCTGGCCAGGCGCGGCATTCGGCAAGGAGTCAAGCTATGACCCGGCGTACGGCGTGGTGGGTGCTGTGGGTATTCCTGGCGGCCGGAGCGGCTGCTGGCCAGACGCCCCTGAGCGGGCGCATCGATGTGGACTCGACGCTGACGGCGGCGCGCAGCCCGTACCGGGTGAGCGACTCGCTGTCTGTGGGCCCGCTGGCGCGCTTGATCATCGAACCTGGGGTGGTGGTGCGCTTTGCCACCGGGGCCTTCCTGCGGGTCCGGGGCGAGCTTAGGGCGGTCGGTACGGCCACCGACTCCATCGTCTTCACCTCCGATGCCACCTTCCCGGTGGCCGGCAACTGGGGGGGGCTGAAGCTGCAGGACGTGGGGCATGGCCGGGCGCTGGAATTAGCCTACGCCCGGATTGAGTTTGCCACCACGGCCGTCCGTGGGACCAACTGCGAGCCCACTCTCCGGAACTGCCTGATCCGCGACTTCACCGAGAGCGGGATCTGGCTGACCACCGCGACGTTCGGCGCCGCCAGCATAGACACCGTCACCCTGACGCAGCGCTTCGACACGGCGGGCAAAGGCGTGGGCGTCAACCTGCAAAGTGCTGCCAAGGCCAATCTGCGCGGCGTGCAGGTCAGCAACATGCGTTTCGGCGTGGTGGTCGCCAATGGCTGCGAGGCCACCCTCACCGGATGTACCCTGAGCCGGAACTACGATGGCCTGCTGGCCTTCACCGAGAACGGCTACAGCAGTTTCGGTCAGAGCGGCGTGGCCCCGCGCGTGCTGACGGTCACCGGTTGCACGCTGACTGGCAACACGCGGCACGGCGTCCTCGTGGGGTGGAACGCGTACAGCGGCGCTTACAGCGGCAGTGGCACGGCACCCACAGTACAGGTTGCCCACGCGTCTGCCATCGCCCTGGCCCCTTTGGTGCTGGCCGGCTGCGATCTGTCGGGCAACGGCGACCAGGCGCTGTACGTGGGGAGCAATGCGCAGCCCTTCGGGGCCATGGTCAAAGCCGAGGGCAACTACTGGGGTGCCGCCGATGGACGCGGGGTTCCGGGGGTGATCCACGACCACACCGACGACGCGCTGGCGCCCATGGTGGACTTCGTGCCGCTGCTGGACGCACCGGGTGGTAGCCTGATCTGGCGGGG
>CAITNQ010000227.1 GCA_903893785.1 uncultured Gemmatimonadota bacterium | reverse complement strand
TTCCGCATCGACGGTTACGAACGGGTGCGGGCCGAAGACCTGGACAAACTCAAGGAACAGCTTGCCGGGGGGCATCCCGTCATTTTCGGCATGGATGTCTCCGATGACTTTTACCGTCTGAAGAGCGGCATCTACAACGACCTCAGCGCCGAAGGACTCGGCCGTAGCGGTCACGCCATGGTGCTGGTCGGCTACAGCGAACCCCGGCGCGCCTTCAAGGTGATCAACTCCTGGGGTCCGAACTGGGGCGAGGGGGGCTTTGGCTGGATTTCCTACGCGGCCCTGCGCAAGCGCATCGTCCAGGCCTATGTCATGAAGCCCCCGCCGGACGAAGCCCGGCTACGGGATGCCCCGCCCGCGCCCATTCCCGCGCCACGGACGGTGACCCGGCCGCCGGGCTTGAACGCCCAGGGGCTCAGTCGTTTGATTGCCACCCTAGCCGGCCCGCAACTCTGCGGTGACCTTCGCGGCGGTTTGAGCGCCGGCAACCGTGTCACGTTGAGCGGTTTCGTGGGCCGCGAGCGGGACATCGACCCCATCGCCCAGGCGCTTCAAGCGCAAGGCGCCGTGGTCACACGGGATGTCGACACCCGGCCCTGGCCGCAATGCGAGGTGCTGGTCAATCTACGCGAAGCGCTGGCGCAACCGCGCGGGCTCAAGGTCAGCGTCGCCGGTCAGGCTGACGCGGTGGTCAAGGCCGGCGACAACGTCACGATCGAGGTGACCACGCCGAGCACACCCAGCTATCTCTACCTGACCTACGTCCAGGCCGACGGCAACGCCGTGCATCTGACGCGCCCGCTGGGGCGCTACCCCAAGCCGTTGCCGCCCAACACCCGGCTGGTGTATGGCGACGGTCTGTCCGGCCGGGCCAGGTTCACCGCCAGTCCGCCTTTCGGCCCCGAAGCGGTGGTCGCCATCGCCACGCCCCAACCGCTGTTCAGCACCGAACTGCCGCCCACGCAGATCGAACGCGACTATCTCAACCAGTTCCGCCATGCACTCTCGGGACGGGGTTCGTCCGCGGCGGTCGCCCTGTCGTCCACCCAGCCGCGTTGAAGCCATGAATACACGACTCTGCCGTTGGCTGCCATTCCTCCTGCTGGGCCTGTTCCCGCCGGCGTGGGGAGAGTCCCGTCCGGCCGAGGTGCTGCGGGACATCCACGCCCGCCGCGATGCCGGGCAGACCTTGCGCGTCGAGGGCGCGCCGGCCAGTGTGCGGATCGGCCGGGATAGCCTCCGCTTCACCGTGACCACGGACCGGGACGGCTATCTCTATGTGCTGATGGCCGGGTCGGATGGCCGGCAACTGACCCAGTTGCTGCCCAACGCCGTGGATGCCGACAACCGCCTTCAGGCGGGCAAGCCACTGACGCTGCCCCGGTCGACCTGGCGCTTCCGCGCTGCCGGTCCCGCGGGCGAGGACCACCTGCTGGTCATGGTCAGCCCCGAGCCGCGCGACTTCAGCCACCTGCTGACCGGTCGGGTCGGACCCTTCCGCACCCTCGACGCCCCGAGCCGCCGCGAGCGCGGCATCCGCATCGCTCAGGACATCGCCGGCTGTGCCGGGTCGGTCTGCGCCTATGGCGCCGCCCTCTTCAGTGTTCGCGAGGCCCCATGATGCAACGCTCAAACTTAATCCTGCCCCGTCGCCGGCGCGCGCCGTTCCTCACGATCCTGAGCCTGTTGGTCCTGGCCATGGCATTGAGCGCCGACGCCCTGGCCGCCAGCCGCAACTTCGTGGTCGAGTCCGGCGCCAGACGTCCCGCCGCCCGACTGGCGCTGGTCATCGGCAACGATTACGCGGGCGAAAGCGGTCGTCTGGAAAATCCGCTGAATGATGCGGTCGATATGCGTAAAGCCCTGGCCAAGCTGGGCTTCGAGGTGATGGGCGACGACCAGCAAGGCCTGGAGGACATGACCCGGCTGGTACGCGAATTCGGCGACCGGCTGCGCCCGGGCATGGTGGGGCTGTTCTACTTCGCCGGCCACGGCATGCAGATCAACGGCCAGAACTACCTGATCCCCGAGCGATCCGGCATCGAGCGCGAGGACGAAGTGCCGTTCCGCGCCTTGGCGGTCGACCAGGTGCTGGCCAAGATGGGCCACAACCAGACCGGCCTCAACCTGCTAATGCTGGACGCCTGCCGCGACAATCCGTTTACCCGCTCCTTCCGGAGCAACACCATCGGTCTCGCTCGCATGGACGCGCCCGCCGGCACGCTGATCTCCTATGCCGCCAAACCCGGCACGCGCTCCAAGGACGGCAGCGGGCGCAACGGCCTCTATACGGGCGTGCTGCTTAAATACCTGCCCATACCCGGCCTCCCCATCGAGCAAATGTTGAAGAAGGTGGGCGCCGAAGTCAGGCAACGCTCCGGCGACAGCCAGCAGACCTGGATGGAAGGCCTGCTCGATAGCGGCGATGGCGGCGATTTCTGCTTTGCCGGCTGTGGAGCCGCGCCGACGCCGAGCACGCCGCCCTATCGGCCGGTTGCACCCGCGCCAGAGCCGGCACCCACGCCCCCGCCGATCCCGCAACGTCAACCGGTGACGCCCGCCCCCCGACCGGCCCCCGTCACTCCGGTGGTAACCCCGACACCCCGGCCCGCGCCGCGGCC
>CAITNQ010000226.1 GCA_903893785.1 uncultured Gemmatimonadota bacterium | reverse complement strand
GTCACCCAAGGAGCGAACCATGCTGCACGTCGTCGACCAGGGAGTGGTGCTCGACAGCGAACCGGCGATCATTGCCGCCGTGGTCCGCGCCAGCAACCATGATCTGCTGTGCGCCTGCAACAGCGGCGGTGACCTCGGCCCCGGGCAGTACGGGTCGGTGGTCCGCTCCTGCGACGGCGGGCGCAGTTGGGGGCCAGCCGAGCACCGGTTTGAGTCAGTCTTCCGCGGCGGGGGCGTTGAGATCGGCTGCTCGCTGACGCGGCTGGCCAACGGGCGCCTGCTGTTGCCCTATGCCGACGGGTTCTACCTGCACCCGGGGACGCAGGACTACGAGCGCCGGGCGCTGCTGTTCTGCCCCTACTCCGACGACAACGGCCACACCTGGCAGGGACGCCGAGCGCAGCCCTATGAGGGGCTCGAAGCGTTTGCCTTCGGGCAGGTAGCCGAATGTGACGATGGCACGCTGCTGCTGCCATTGTGGGGGGCGTACCGGACCCCGTCGCCCTGGGTGCCTGCCGTACTCAGGTCCACGGATGGTGGCGTCAGCTGGGGCGACTGGTGCCCCATTGCGGCGCATGGGGACGAAACCCCCATCGTGGCGCTGCCCGATGGCCGGGTGCTGGCGCTGCTGCGCGACTGGGCTCCGGACGACCCAACCCGGCCCCTGCACGTCAGCTGGTCCGCCGACCGGGGTAGGACGTGGACCGAACCGGTACCGACCGGCATCTGCGGCACCTCGCCCTCGCTGCACCTGAGCCCGCAGGGCTGCCTGTACGCGGGCTTCCGCAGCACCCTGCCCGGGTGCAACTGCCACGTGGCCTCGAGCCGTGACGGGGGCGCCACCTGGCGCTGGGAGCTCGAACTCGAACGGGTTCGCGGCGAGTGGTCTTACGGCGGGTACCCGGTGTTGGAGGATCTGCCCGACGGTCGGCTGATCGCCGTCTTCCACAACGGCACGCCACCAGACTGGCATGTGTATTACAACGTGCTGACTGAGGAGTAGTCCCTGGCCGTCCGGGCGGCGCGACGGTCGCCGCCGGGCGTAGAGGCAGCCAGCCTAAGCCGGCCGGTCAGAGTCCCGGCCCGGCCAACTGCCTGAGGTACTCGACCCAGGCCGACATCCCCACACCGGTCCGGGCGCTCAGTTCGAACAGGGTGGCGTCGGGGCGCACGCAGCGGACCGCCTTCCGGCAGCTGTCCAAGTCGAAATCCAGGTGTGGCAGCAGATCCACTTTGGTGAGCACGCACACCGGCGCCTGGTGGAAAAGGGCGGGGTACTTGAGCGGTTTGTCTTCGCCCTCGGTGACCGACAGAAGCGCGATCTTGTGGTTCTCGCCCAAGTCGAAGGCCGCCGGGCACACCAGGTTGCCGACGTTCTCAATGATCAGCAGCCGAGTCCCCGGGGTTACCAGGGCCTCCAGGTGGGCGGCCACCTGCTCGGCGTTAAGGTGGCACGAGGCGCGCGTCTCGATTTGCGCCACCGGTGCGCCTTTGCCGGCCAGGCGGCGGGCATCGTTGTCGGTGCTCTGGTCGCCGGTGATCACGGCGCAGCCGACAGTGCCCTGGAGCGCCTCCAAGGTCCGTTCGAGCAGGAGGGTTTTCCCCGAACCGGGCGACGAGATCAAGTTGATGGCCGCCACCCCGCGGGCGCCCAGCCACGCACGGTTGAGGCGCGCCTGTCGGTCGTTCCGCTCGAGCACCCGGGTCTCCAGCTCAACGCGCCGCGGCCCTCCTGAAGTCCGGCCAGGCGCGCGGGGTTCGTGATCCGGCTCGTGGAGGTGGTGGTGGGCGTCGCCGTGCCGGTGGTGGTGACCGGGCGCGTCACCGCCGCCATGGCAGTGCGCATCGGCGCAGAGCCCGGCGCCAACGCCGTGCGTGGCATCGCCACGCACCGAACCCTCCCGCGCGTTGCCTGCTTCGCACCCGCAGTCGCGACACATCACTCCACCTCCATGGCGACGATGAGGAGATCGCTGCCCGACACCTCCTGAACCGCCAGGGCCGCGCCCTCGGCCACCGATCCCGCGGCCGCGAGCGGGAACACGAACTCAAGCGCTTCGCGATCCACGCCGCTCAGGTCGCCCAGGGCAAGCTCGATCCGTACCACCCGCGTCGCGCTCTCGCGCTGCGCCAGGGCGCCCACCTGGACCACCAGTTCCCCCGCCAGGCTGAGCTCGTGCATCAGCAGATCCTCGGCAGCAACTCGCCCTGCGGCTGGTCGACCAGCCGGCGGCCGCCGATCGCGGTCTCCAGCACCACGCGGCCTTGGTCTGACGTGACCGTGCCGATCGGACGCGCGCCGCTGCCCTCGGGCCGCCGGCGCCAGCGCGCCAGCACTTCGCTGGCTGCGGCCGGCGAGCACACCAGCAGGATGCGGCCTTCGGACGCCACATGCAGCAGATCCACGCCAAGCACCTCAGCCATGGCCCGGGCGCCGGCCGAGAAGGGCAGATCGCGCTCGCCGAGGCGGATGCCGACATCGCGGCGCTCGCCGAGCATTTCGTTGAGCGTGGCCGCCGCACCGCCGCGGGTCGGATCGCGCATGAAGCGGACTTCGGCCGCCAGGTCGCGGATCGCCAGCACGAGCTCGTGGACCGGCCCGGCGTCGCTGCGCAGCCCCACGCCGGGATCCAGTCCGGCGCGCGCCGCCATCACCGCCATGCCGTGATCGCCCAGATCGCCGCTGGCGATCACGACATCGCCTGGGCACAGTCGTGCGGGGCCCAGATCAAACCCGGGCAGCGCCTCACCCACGCCCGCAGTGTTGACGTAGAGCCCGTCGCACTGACCCCGCGGGACGACCTTGGTGTCACCGGTGGCGATCCCGACGCCGCAGCGTCGGGCCGCCTTGGCGACCGAGTCCAGCACGGTGTCCAGTTCGGCCAGGGCCAGCCCCTCTTCACAGATCAGCGCCAGCGATAGCCAGCGGGGCACGCCGCCAGCGACCGCCAGGTCGTTCACCGTCCCATACACCGCCAGTTCGCCGATGTCGCCGCCCGGGAACTGCCGTGGCGACACGACGAAACTATCCGTAGTGAACACTAGCGCGGCCGCGCCAACCGGCAGGCGCGCCGCATCCGGCAACCCGCCCAGCGGCCCGGCGCCGAAGCGCGGCACAATGTGCCCCTCGACGAGTTGGCGGGACAGACGGCCGCCGCCGCCGTGGGCCAGCAGAATCCTATCGTCAGTCATCACGCGCCCCTGCCGTACCGATAGTAGGCCGCACAGCTCCCCTCGCCACTAACCATGCACGGCCCCACGGGATGGTCGGGTGTGCAGGCGCGACCAAACCGGGGGCACTCAGCCGGTGGCAGCTTCCCCTTGAGGACGTCGCCGCAGCGGCAGCCGGCGTCCGCCTGGCCGCGGCCCACCACCACGCCGAGTTTGTGTGCGGCGTCGTAGGCCTGGAAGTGGGCCCGGATGGCCAGGCCGCTGCCGGGGATAACGCCGATGCCCCGCCACGCCGCGTCGACGGGTTCGAGCGCTTCGTCGATGGCGTGCCGGGCCCGCCGGTTCCCCTCTTCCTTCACCACGCGCGCATACTGGTTGACGACCTCGGCCCGGCCGTCGGCGAGCTGCTCCAGCAGGTTCTGGATCGCGAACAGAATGTCCAGCGGTTCGAAACCGGCGATGGTGCACGGAACCCGGTACTGCTCGGCCAGGTGGGTGTAGGCCTGGGCGCCGATAACCGCGCTGACGTGCGCCGGACACAGGAAGGCATCGATGGCCACCTCCGGGTCTTGAGCCAGGGCCACGAGCGCCGGAATGACGGTCTTGAACGCCGTCAACAGCGAGAACTTCGCGGCCTGCCGCGCCCGGGCCGCAGCCAGCAGCGCGGCCAGGGGCGCCACCGTCGTTTCAAAGCCCACCGCGAGGAACACCACCTCGGCCGCGTCGCCGGCCATAGACAGGGTCAGGGCTTCGGCCGGCGAGTAGCACACCACCACGCGGGCGCCTTGAGCCCGGGCTTCGGCGAGGCTGCCCTGGGAGCCGGGAACACGCAGCATATCGCCGAACGAAGCAATGGTGACGCCGCGGCCAGCCAGCGCCAGGGCGGCATCGATGTAACCGGCGTCGGTCACACACACCGGGCAGCCGGGACCGCTGCACAGGACGACGTTTGCGGGTAGCACGTCGCGGATACCGTGCCGGGCGATGGCCATGGTGTGGGTACCGCAGACTTCCATCAGGCGCACGGTTCTGCCCTGCCTCGCCAACCGTTCGGCGGCGGCCGCGATGCCGCGTATGAGGTGACGCGCCGCGTCCGGGTCGCGGTACCCGTCGAGGTACTTCATCCGGGCCCGTTGTCGGTTTCGTCACGCTCGAGGCGAGCCATGGCGGCAAACAGCGCCAGTCGGTCGTCTGCTTCGGCGCGGTCCAGCTTCTCAATGGCATAGCCGGCGTGCACGATGACGTAGTCGCCTGCCAGCGCGTCGTCCAGCAGGCTCAGGTCCACGGTATGCC
>CAITNQ010000225.1 GCA_903893785.1 uncultured Gemmatimonadota bacterium | reverse complement strand
GGGCCGGTCGTCGGCTGGGCCGCGGAGGAAGAGGAGGCTTTCGCCGTGCACGGTGCGCGAGCGCCAGAAGGGTTCATCGAGATGCCACGGATCCTCGCGTACCTCCTCGCGAAGACTGGTACCAGGCCAGGCACGACGGAGGTGAAACAGCGGCAGGCGGCCCAGGGTGTCAAGCGTTGGCCGGTGGCGATAGTGGGCCAAACGCGGTCGCCAACTACCGCCGATCAGAGCTGCGCGCGGGCAAGGTTCGTTCGGCCGGGGCCGGCACTGCCGGGCCGGCAGCCGGCGGTCGGGCGCCAAGGGTGACGGTCCCGGGCGCCCTGCCGGGCCGCCTCGGCTCGTTGGCGCTGACGGGCCAACCGCGGTCGCCAACTTCCGCCGATCAGAGCTGCGCGCCGGGCGGGGTTCGTTCGACCGGGGCCGGGCACTGCCGGGCCGGCAGCCGGCGGTCGGCGCCAAGGGTGACGGTCCCGGGCGCCTTGCCGGGCCGGGGACTGGCGCGTACAGTTGGCCCCTTTGGCCAGGACATGCCGCCCGAGGCGAGGGTGACGCCACCGGGGAGGGGCCGGCTGGGCCGGCCTGCGGCAAGCCGGACGGGCGTGGGCGGCGTTCCCAGGCGCGGCGTGGCGGCCCGGCTGGCGTGCCGCACCGCCGAAGGGCGTGCGTTCAGCGGCCAAAGAACAGGGCGCGGAGGGGCTGCCCAGAACGCCCGGGTCCGACCGTGGCCGTGGAAAGCGACCGAGGGTTCGCCCGAGCCAGAACCGACGGCGGCCGTTTTCTGGGCCTGTGGCTTCGACTAGGCTGTGGTGCTACGCCGCAGGGGCAGGTGCCGCCCGCCCCAGGTGGGTCGGGCCATGGCGATGGCCCTCGGACGTGGCGTGCCATGCAGCGGGCAACAGCCGGGTGGACACCGCGGCGCGGGACTGCCCGGTCACGTCTTTACGAGAGGTGGACACATGGACGTATTCGCGGGACTGCACGGGCAGACGCTGGCGGGTGGGCTGAACTGGCTGCACGAACCCACCGCATGGGAGTTCACTCACGGGCGACTGACCGTGGTGCCGGTGGGCTGCACAGATTTCTTCCGACCCCGCGGCCAGGCCGGCAACGACAATGCGGCCCTGCTGTGGGTGCCGGTGACCGGGCCGTTCACCGCGCGGACCTACCTGCGCGCCAGCCTGGCCGGTTTCGGTGATGCGGGGGTCCTGACCGTGCGCGCGGCGGCCGACCAGTGGGCCAAGCTGTGCGTCGAAAGGTCGCCCATCGGCGATATCGGCGTGGTCTCGGTGGTCACTGATCCCTGGTCTGACGACGCCAACAGCGAGCTGCTGCCCTCTGCGGCCAGCTGGCTGCGAGTGAGTCGCGACGGCGCCAGTTTCGGCATGCATTACAGCCTGGACGGCCACCGCTGGCGCTTTGTCCGCGCCTTCACCTGCGACATGCCCGACACGGTTATGGTGGGGGTGCATGCGCAGGCGCCTTTCATGGCCGGCTGCAGCGCCGAATTCACGTGTCTGGAAATTGGCCACGAACCTGTGGCCGACTTCCGCTCGGGCGCGTAAGGGCCAAAGTGACCGTCGTGCCCGGCCAGGCCGACGTGCGGCCGTCCGGGTGGGGCTGGGCGTCCGGGAGCAGGGACGCGGCCGTAGCGCTGCGTCTCACCCGGCGGCCTGCGGCATGGGGGTCGGCGTGCGCCCCCCCAGCCAGCAGCGCAGGCGGCGGTGCCACGGCCGATCGGCCAGGTACTCGACCAGCTCCAAGCGCTCCTGGGCGGTCTGCTCCAGATCGCTGATGCAGGCATCGCGTTCGGCGCAGGCCCGTTCGAGCTCCAGCACCCGCTCGCGCGCTCGCGCCATCTCGACCCGCAGCTGAACCCAGCCCGGCGCCTGGACGTCGGGCACGGCGTCCGGCGCGATCGAGGCTGGTAGATCCTCGTACCAGGTCGACTCCTGTTCGTAACCCAGCGCCACCAGCAGACCCGGGAATACCGCCTCGATCTGGGCGCCGAGGGGTCGATCGATATGGTTGCGCCAGTCGCCGGCTACCCCGCGGCGGTAGTGGCTATGGGGGTCGGTCTCGCCCGGGCGACGGCCACTGCGGGCCTCAAACGAATACCGTTGGAGCGCCTGGTCGAGCGCGCCCGGCGGCAGGACCCACCCCAGGTGGTCCACCAGCTCGGCGAATGCCCCCCGCGGGTCGGCAACCAGCGCCTCGTAGCGGGTCACCCGCACTCGTGGGTCATGGTCGTCGGCTACCCAAGACCGCATGGCCGCGGCAACCGGAACCGTGCCGAGGAGCGCATACCGCAGCCGGAGGGCAGGCGTCAACGCCATCACCAAGGGCTGAGCCAGTTCGTGCAGCGGCGAGTACGCGTGACTAAGAGCCAGCGAATAAGCCAGCGACACGGCCCGGTCTCGGGGATCACGCAAGACCACGACGGCGCGGTCGTCTGGACCGGCGAGCCGCTCCCAATCTTGACGCGTGGCATCGTACAACGGCCCGGCAAATGTGCCCGGGGGTTGGTCAGGCCATGGTCGGTCACCGTCCGGGTCCAGGACGTGCAGCGGGCACCCCGTGACGGCCACCACCTCGGGGGCGGTCAGCACGTCACGGACCCACTGACTACCGCACTTGTGGAAGGTGAAATGCATGACGCGGCGCATGCGAACGCCCCCGCGGCTTGGGTAACGGGCAGAACGGCCGACCCGTCACGGCCTGGCCGCCGCCGGGCCCCCTCCGGGATCGACAGGGAACCGCTGCCGGGCGGGCACCCGACGGGCGCCAACGCGCGCGACGCGCGCGAAAACGGCGGTGCCAGGACGCGCGCACGCTCCCTGGCCCATGGCATGAGACGCAGCGGCTGGGCGCGGCGCCGGACCCGCCTTCAGCGCGACGCTACCGCGACGGTGAACGCTTGCCGCCCGCTGACCCCGCGCCCTTGGCTGACATCGTAGAGCGTGCCGGCCGCAAGGTGGCCGAGTTCCTCAACCGTGCCGTCGGGCCAACGGACACTGACATCATCCGCGGCGGTCGCCACGCCCACACCCAAGTATACGCTCGTGGCGCTGTGGCTGAGGTACGAGGAGCCGCGGTACACGGTCTGCTCCTGGCGCTGATCGCCCACGCGCGCACTGACGACAGCCGCCAGGGCGTCGGTCGCGGGCGGTCGGCCGTGCAGGCGCAGGGCCACGGCCCGGCCGGTGGGGCCCTCGTTGCGCAGCAACCGGGGCGGGCCGCCGTTGGTGGTCAAAAGGATGTCCAGGTCGCCGTCACGGTCCACATCACCGACAGCCAGGCCGCGCGCCACCAACGGTTCGGCGAACGCCGGCCCCGAAGTGGCGGTGACGTCCAGCAGGTGGCCTTGCCCGTCGTTCCAGAACAGCTGCGGTAGCTGCGCGTACTGGATCTCTTTCTGCACCCGGTTAATGGTGGGTTCGATGTGCCCATTGGCCAGCACCAGATCCTGCCGACCGTCGAGATCGAAATCGACGAAGCGCAGGCCGAAGGTGAGCGACGGCAAAGTGGCCTGGACCAGGCGCGCTTTGCCGGCGCCATCGACGAAAGCCCGTTCGTTGACTTGTTGGTACAGCGACACGGGTTCACGGCTGAAGTTGCCGATGGCGATGGACCAGTGGCCGTCACCCGCCAGCACGGCGGCGTCCACGCCCATTCCCGCGCGGGCCCGACCAGCGTCGTCGTAGGCTATGCCGCTGGCCAGGCCGCGCTCCTCGAACCGACCGTCACCGCGGTTGTGGAACAGCAGGTTCGGCTGCGTGTCGTTGGTGACGACCAGGTCGCTCCAACCGTCGCGGTCCAGGTCGGCGACGGCAACACCGAGGGCCTTGGCGTCGGCCGTCTCGATACCCGCAGCGCGGGTCACTTCGACGAAGGAGCCGTCGCCGCGGTTGCGGTACAGGCGGCAGCTGGAACCGGGGTACGGCTGCGGCGTGGCGTACGATTTGGCGCTGCCGTCCAAGGTGGTGAACAGGTCGCTCTGGGGCGACCACCGGACGTAGTGCGACACAAACAGGTCCGGCCAACCGTCGCGGTCGTAGTCAACCCAGGCGGCCGTGGTGGACCACTCGGGGTGAGTCCGGCCCGCGTCGTCGGTCCATTCCGAGCCCGCCACACCCGCGGCCGCCGCCACATCGGTGAATCGGCCGCGGTCGTTGCGCATGAGCAGGTTGCGGCCCAGGCAGGTGAGGTAAAGGTCCGGATCGCCGTCGGCGTCGTAGTCGGCCACCGCGGCCCCCATCCCGTACACCGAGACGCCCAAACCGCTCGGTCCCGAGACATCGGCGAAACGGCCATTGCCCTGGTTGCGGAACAGCGCGCACCGCGGCCGTTCACCGGCGCCCGGAGCGTCCCACTGACGGCTGTTGACGAGGAACACGTCCAGCCAGCCATCGCCGTCGTAGTCGAACAAGGCACAACCGCTGCCCATCGTCTCGGGCATCAACTTGGCGCCGACAGCCCCGGTCTGATGCCGGAACTGGATTCCCGAAGCGGCAGCCACCTCCGTGAAGCGGGTTCTGGGCCCGGCCACGTCTGCGGGCACGGTGGCGTAACCGGCCGGGGTTGGCTGCGCATAGTCGCGGGCGGCCACCGCGGTCTGGCCGGATCGACCGCAGGACAACAGCAGCACCAGGGCGCTGCAGGCTAGCGAGCGCTTCACCGCTCACCTCCCCCTGGGGGCACCAGTTCGTGCACGTGCACGGCCAGTGCTTCGTGGTTGTCGGCCGGATGACTGAGTCGGTACTGGCGGGTGACCTCCGCCGCCGACTCGTCTATCTGGTAGTACTTGTAGGCCGCCGCCGCCAGCTGGGCCTCGTCGTCGCGGCCGAGCGCGCGCAGGACCAGCATACGGTGGTAATGGGCGACTCGATCCTCGGGATCGATGGCGAGCACGCGGTCAAAGGCTCCCAGAGCTTCCTCCATCTTGCCGTCCAGGTAGAGCACCCGGCCCAGGTTGCGCCAGGTCGCCCGGTCCTCCGGGAAGACCTCCAGCACCCGGCGATAGGCGAGCGCGGCTTCGGTGTACCGGCCATCACGTTGCAGCACCGTGCCCCACACCCAGGCGGTCTGCGGATCGCCGGGTGCTAACGCCTCTGCCTGCTGCAGATGCGTGTAGGCCGCCTTCAGGTCGCCATCGGCAACGGCCACCCGGGCCAGATTGCGGGGCCCGTCCAGACGCTGCGGCGCGACTTGGGCCAGCTGGCCGAACGCCGCCGCCGCGCCTCGGGTGTCATCTTGCAGCAACAGCCCGATGCCCCAGTCGTTGAGTCGCATCCAGTCGTCAACCCGAGTTGGCGCCGACCCGGCGACGGCGGCCCCGCCCGAAGCGGGCCCGGCGGCCGACGGACCGGTGGCAGCCGATGAAGGTCGTCCACCGGACGGCGGGACCGTGGCGGCGGACTGGCCGGCAGGGGCAGGGGCGCCTGGGCCGCCCCCGGCCACGAGCGTCGGGTCGTCAATCGAGCTGCCGTCGGCAGCCGACAGGGCCACCGTGCCGGTCCGCCGGTCGCCGCTCACCGCGGCCGGCGCCCCCAGCAGGGCCCCGGCCGTGGGCACTGCAGCCACACGGTCCACAGTCAGCGAGCGCGTCACCGCGGCGATCTCGGTTACCGGCAGGTCGGGCACGGCGGCGAAGGCGCGGAACCCCTGCGGGTTGTTGCGATACGCAAACTCGGTGTAGGCACGATCGAACTTGCGCCACAGCAACCGGGCGCGGAGCTGCACCGCACCGCCGCCCGCTTGGGCTGGCACCTGCCATTGGTAATGCGCCACATCGGCCGTGCCAGGACCGATGACCCGCGTGTAGACCGGCGTCACGATATCCTGGGCATTGCGCCGATGGATGGGCTGGCCGGTTCGGTCGACCATCAACGAGTGGTAGAAGTGGGCGTCCGGGTCGACGTACCCGTCGGGCAACAGGCGGCCGCTGCTGGCCAGCAGATGGCCGGCGTCGTCGAGCAGGGTCAACTCGAGCCAAGCCTCGTTGGAGTCGTTGGTGCCCCCTGGGAAGGTGTGGCCAACGCCCGAGTTCCGCACCACGACCTCGAAACCCACCGTTTCGCCCGGATGAAGCCGCGGTGTCGCCGGATCGAGCAGCGACTCGACGCGGCCGTCGGGCCGACGCAGCGCCACCAGGTCGACGCGCAGCTTGTCGGCCCGCAGGTAGGCCTCGGTGCGCGCCAGGGTCTGCTGGTCACCGCGCACATAGGGCAGCGCCGTGTTGGCGGCCAGGAATCGGTGGGAGCGCACGCGGCCGTCGCGCGCCGACACATCCGGCGCGGTTACCGGCTCATAGGGCATGTGACAGTCCTGACAGGCCCGCCGATTGGCCGGCAGGTAGAAGGTCCGCGACGCGTTGCGGGCCACGCCGCTGTCGTGCCAGTTATCGAACTCGTTCTGTCCCCGCACCCAGCGGTAGCCATTGAGGCGCGTGTCAAGGCTGACCTTGTGACACGTGCCGCAGTAATCGGAGGTCCGGAAGTAGGGCTTGAGCATCTGCTGCTTGTGAACTTCGGGTCGGGCCTGCAGCACGGTATCGTGCAGGAAGCGGCCCATGCCGTCGGCGGCGTCGGCGAACAGATAAGGGTCTTCCTGCGCGTCGGCCACGTTGTAGTTGCCGTTGCCGGTGCGGCCGTGGGTCTGGTCAATGGCGTGGCAGGCCAGGCAGGTCAGGCCGGCTTGGGCCGAGGGCTGCCGGCGGTCCACCTCGCCAGTCATCTGGCCGGCCAGCATCAAGGCGGGGTCGTGGCACCCCGAGCACCACTTGGACTTCACCTTGGCTTCGCGGCCCGCCAGGTCAGGGAAGGCTTTGACGTGGGCGTCAATCTCCGGATTGCTGTTGGCCGAATAGGCGCGCATGTTGACGATGGTGGCTTCGTAGAACGGGTTGTTGAACGAGGCGTAACGGTGGGCCGAGGCCGCCCACTGCTCCACAATGCCGGCGTGGCAACGCCCGCAACTGGCCGCGCCGATGCGGGTGTCCACGGCGAAACCGTAACGGTCAAGGTCGCGCGCCAGGGGGCCCGGGTCAGCCTGGTCCTCGCGGGTCAGCACGCGTGTCGGGAGGTAGTCACCGGTGGTGGTCGTCGTCGGGGCCGGGAAGAACGGGCTGGTGACCGGGACGTAGTTGGCCGGCACATAGCCGGGCGGAGCATAATCCGCCACCCGCCGGCCCGCGCCGCCGGGGCCCTTTTCCTTACCGGCCGCGAAGGCCTGGGTCGCAGCCGCGGTGTAGGCTTCGCGGTTATAGGTCAACCCGTGCAGAACGACCGACAGCAGCAGGAGGCCGAGAACGACGGCGGGGGCAACGCGGTAACTGCGGGCTGACGGACGCCACAGAGTCACCCGGCGATGCGCCAGGTACGCCCACGGGATGGCCGCCGCAGCGACCACATGGCTCCAGTACGCCAACGGACTGTCGCGGTTGCTGGCCGCGCTGACGATGAACAGACCGGTGATCGCCAAGATGAGGCCCAGGACCACGGTGATGATGCCCGTGGCTATGGCACGGCGACGCGTGCGACGCCAGACCGGCGCCAGGTGCCACACCACGAAGAACAGGGCCACCGCCACGAGCAGCAGGCCGACGCCGGTGTGCGACAAGACCAGCACCTGGTGGATGGGCGGCAGCGACACGTCAGTGACCGCGAAGTAACGCCACCCCAGGGCCGCCGCCACCCGGTTGGTCAGCAGGTACAGGGTGTCGGCCAGCATGAACAGGCCCAGCGCCACCACGGCCAGCACAACACGCCGCTGGGCCAGGGATAACCGGCTGCGGATCATGCGATCACCTCGTGGAGGGGAGAAGCGGACCCGCGGCGACAGGTCGCTGGTAGCAGACGCTGGCACGGCGCCCGAGAAGCGGGTCGCACCGAGCGGAGCCGCGCCAACGGCACAGCCCCAGGCGTTACGGCCATCCCACCCGGACCAGGGCCGGCGCAGGCGCTCGTTGGCCACAGATGGCCAGCCGCAGAATGGGGCCAGGGTACGAACCGCGGCGTCTTGCGCCAGCGATTATACACACCTGCACACGACCGACAAGGCGACGGTCGCGGCAGCCAGGCGCTCGCGAGGAGAGGACCAGCCGGTGGATAGCGGTCCACAGGCCCAGGTGTGAGGGCGCGCGGAGCAGGCTGTGGCGCCGGGGTCTGGTTACATCCGCGGGAGGGCCGCGAACAGGCCGATCAGGCTGAACATGGCCCCCAGGGTCCAGCCTCCGGGCGCGCGGAGAAGGCTGTGCCGCCGGGGGTTTGGCTACATCCGCTGGAGGGCCGCGAACAGGCCGATCAGGCTGAACATGGCCCGCAGGGTCCAGCCTCCGGGCGCGCGGAGAGGGCTGTGCCGCCGGGGTCTGGCTACATCCGCGGGAGGGCCGCGGACAGGCCGATCAGGC
>CAITNQ010000224.1 GCA_903893785.1 uncultured Gemmatimonadota bacterium | reverse complement strand
GCCGACCCAAAGCCCCCCGTCTTCGGCGCTGAGCAACGCACGGACGGCTACCGTGTCGGCAGGGGCAAATGGCAGGGGCTGCATGTGGCCGCCGTTGTACCGTCTGAGGCCCTGCGGAGTGCCAACCCACAGGTATCCCTGACTGTCCTGATCCAGAGCCGTGACCACCCCGGATCCCAGGCCGTCGCGCGCGCCCAAGACCAGCCATGGGCCGTCACGGTATCCTTCCGCTGGTTGAGCCTTGCCCAGCAGCGCCGGCAGGGTCTGGCCGGTCCCGCGCAGCAAGGGGCACGCGATCTGCGCGGTCTGACCGGCCACGACATCGACGCGTCCCCAAGACGTGGCGCCGGTCTCCGGGTCACTCTCCACCTTGTAGGGCCCGGCCGGCAACTCGACCGCGAAGCGTCCCTGCGCGTCGGGCCGCACTTGGACCCACAGCAGCGAGTCGACCAGCGACGACAGCCGCACCGTGACCCCAGGTACGCCAGCGCCGCCGTCGGCCCAACGCACGTGTCCGGCGAGGGTCCCCAACGTGGCGGCGTCCGTGATCAGGACCAGATCACCGCGACGCGTCGGGTTGCCCACTTTGGCGACTCCGCGCCCCCAGGCTACCCACGAGAAAGAAGCGTCTGCATCGCGATCGATCAGGGCCACATCGAAGCTGATGGTGCGGTCGAAGGGCAGCCGGCCCTGGCCGGTGGCTGGCAGCCGAATGGACCATTCATATGTGTGCCCGTTCGCGGTGCGCCGCACCTCGCTGTGGGCCGGCGACAGCTTGGCGTCACGCGGCTTGTCCGGGTCGCCATCACCAAGGTGCAGCAGTTGTGTCGCCGTAGTGCCGGTCTGGTGGTCCGTGTTCAGGTAGATCTCGCAGCCGTCTTGGCTGTTCCAGGCGCGTGTGGCGCTGCGATCAAGGATGGTCGAGCTGTCGTGCACCCGCAGCGCCAGGAAGAGGATCCCGGCCGCGGTATCGACAGCTGCGCGGAAAGACCCGGCCAAGTCATCCGAGTCTGCCGGCGGCATGCCGTACTCGGCCAGATTGATGGGGTATTCCCGGGCACCGGCCGGCCAGTCCGTCAGGTCGCCGTCCACCCGGATCCCGGCCGCCGGTAGAGCCACCGCCACCACGCCGTTATGGGCCGCACCGGGCGTGGCCGCCACCAGGCAGCACAGGACCGCAGCCAGCGGCCACCGAAGGGCAGGATGGCAATGGACGGTGAGTGGGTTGCAGGTTTTCAGATGAGCTCCGGCGGTTGGGGCAGAGCAGCGGCCCGTAATCCGGCTCGGGCCTCGCCATGCTCAAGGTGAGCGGCAAGCCACTCCCTCATGGGGCCACCGCCGTGGCGACGCGGTTGTCGAACCCAGCGCACACGCCCAACGCACACCCAGGGGCCGGGGCACGCAGCCGCTGCCCGGGCTGAGCCCCTGCTGCCGGCCAACTGCGGGTCCGCCGACGGCGACACCCGGTGCAGCGCCCGGACGGGGCAGGTACGGTCAGCACCTGCTGTGATTCGCACGGCACACAGGCGGCGGCATGACCTCGTGCCGGAAAACGAGCGGTATCCGATGCCGGCTTTGGGCGCTGCGCGGGCGGTTCGGGCTCGCGCGTGTCCGCAGGAGACGGCCCACCCCAGCTGCCAACCGCGGCAAGGCATCCCCCATCGTAACCCAGGGATGGCGCACACGCACGGTAACCGCGGTGCCTCGGCAACCGGTAGTGTATAGACTGACCCACCGCACTGCAAGTATGTTGCGCTTGGGCGCAGTGGATGCCGCGCACGCAAGGCTGGCCGTGTTCGGAACGGTGAGATCGGCAGTGCGGCCACGCGGACAGCGCCCCACCTTCGCGCCTGGCTGCCCGTCCGGCCTGTGCCGGGATGCAGCCGGAGTGCGCGCGCGACGTTGACATCGCCGCCCGGTGTTGGCGGGGTCGGTTCTAGAGCGCGTCGGGCTCGAACACGGTCGCCTCAATGTGGTTCTCAGGCCGGCTGACTGTCGTTGTGTAGTAGGCGGCTACGCACCGGCCGTCGGGCCGCACGGCCAGACGCGGGTAGCCCAGGTCGTGCATAAGGGCGTCGTCGCGCAGCAGGCGCTCGGGTCCGAAGGTATGGCCGCCGTCGCGTGATACCGTGCACCGGATCGATGGCGGCTCGCCCCGGTACCCATACACTAGCACCAGCGTGTCATCGGCAAGCCGGCAGAGGGCCGGCGGGTTGCCGTTGCGGCCCCAGTGATGCGAGGTCTCGGCGGCCCGCACCGGGTGCGTCCAGGTCCTCCCCTGGTCGGCCGATCGGCGTACCTCGATCCAGTTATCGTCCCTCCACGGCATGCGCGTGTAGGTCGCCAGCTCCTCGGCCGGGTACCGGGCGGACTCCAGGCGGCGGCGCAGGGCGGCAACCAGCGTGCCATCGGCCAGCCGGACCACATCAGGCATCACGGATCGCGGCACGTCGTGGGTCATGTCGCCAACGAACTGCCATGTGCGTCCGCCATCCCTGGTAAGGGCGGTGAAGGCACGGTCGGTGTAGGTCGTGCCCCTCGTGTTAGCGAGTTGATGCGACAGGAAGATCCGTACTGTTCCAGGCCCCTCCACCAGGTAACAGGTGCGCGGCGTCAGCGGATGACCGAACCCGGGCAGGGCGAACGGCCCATCCCAGGTGCGGCCGCGGTCATTGGAGACCAGGTACAGCTCGCTGCGGATGCCGATCGACGGGCGGCCGACGCGCAGAGCGAAATCCGGGTTGTCCACCTCGAACCCGCCTGCCGGGACCGATCTCGCCGGCCGGCTGAAGATCTCGTCCAGGTTCGGCTCCACGGTCCACGTCAGCCCGCCGTCGAGGCTGCGTGAGAACCCGGCCACGATCGAGTCCGGATCAACGCGGTGGCCGCGGGCATCGGCCAAGAAGGGGCCGACGTGGTACGAGACCAGGATCTCGCTCGCCCAGGACCAGATGCCGCAGTTGGCCGGCCAGCCACCGAATCTGCCCGGCTGATAGAATACCACGGAGTGGGTCATGTGGCCTCCTTCCTGCGGCGGCGAACGTGCGTCGCGCCGGTTGCGGGATGGCTCGTATAGATCAGGTACGGCGCCAACGCCGCACGGTCGGGCACGCGCCCGATGCCCGGCGCGTCCGGCACCGACACGCGGCCGTCAGGGCCGAGGTCGAAAGGGGCCGGGAAGATCCGGTCGCGTTCCGGATCGAGCCTGGGCGGGTAGATCTCCAAACGGCCGCCGTCCGGGTCGGCAGCCGCCAGCAGATGGCATTGGAGCTCCTGACACCCGTGGGGCGCCAGGCGGCAGCCCCGGTTGCTGGCCACACGCCAGGTTTCCATGCAGGCGTCGTAACCGCCGGCCATGATCGCCACGTCGGCATTGACCCACTGGACGAGGCCCTGGTCGACCAACTCCCGGAAATGCGGCACGGTGCAAACGTTTTCGCCAGTAGCGATCGGAATGGACGTGGCGCGGGCCAGATCGCGATAAAGCGCGAAGGCATCCGGACGGAAGGGCTCCTCCAGCCAGAAGATGCTGCTCCGCTCCATGGCCCGGGCATACGCGATGGCCGTCTGGGCGTCCTGGAACGCGCAGTTGGCGTCTACCATGAGCTCCACGTCGGGCCCGATGGCCTCACGGGCCGCCATGACCCGCCGTTGGTCCGCCTCCAGGCCGACTGACGGGCTGCCGATCTTGATCTTGACCCCGCGCGCGTGCAGGCGCACAACGCTTTGGTGGAGTTCGTCCTGCAGCCGCTTCAGGCCTTCGGGTTTGCCATCATCGCCGTAGTAATAGCCGCCGGCCACGTAGCCGCGAACCCTGGTGCCGCGCGTCTGTCCGCCCAACAGGGCGTGCACAGGCTGCCCGGCTGCGAGGCCTTTGAGGTCCCACAGGGCGCAGTTAAGGGCGCCGGTGAGTTGGCAGTGGGCGCCGCTGAACCCGAAGGTCTTGATATGCTCCCGTTCCAGGTCCAATGCCACTCCGGCGCTGTCGACGGGGGTGCGGCCGACGACTCGCTGCCGGTAGAAGGGCACATACGCGGTCAGTACCTCGAGGGGACGCTCGGCGGCCGTGCCACCGAGCCAGCCGTGGCCGGTCAACCCCTCGTCCGTGGTAACCCGCAGCAACAGCAGAACACCGTCGGAGTAAGTATTGCTGCCGTTGGCGATCTGGCAGGGCCGCCGCCAGCGGTACACTTCGCAGATCAGATCCGCTATGCGCATTGCCGGTTCCTCGGGCTTAGGGTGCCGCCCAACGACGCGCCCTGTGGCCCTCGGACCATGTCCCCGAAGCCAACGCGGCCCCAAACGCCGGGCGAGCCCGGATGGCTTCACTGGACGCGGACAGGCAGCCATCAGGCAGCCACGATCAGGTCGAGTGGCCCGGCAGCCATGGCGTCGGTCGGTGGCGCCGGTTCCCACTCGGGCATGCAGGCATTCGTACAGATAGGCCCGGCCAGTAACGGGCGCAGGGACGAAAGACAAGAACGCAACGGGCGCCGCCACCCAGCAAGCGCAGCCGGCACGCCGAGGCGTCCGGCACGGGCGGTGGGAAATGGGCTGTCTCACCGTTGCTCGCCCACCGTTCCATAGCTGCCGGCCCGTCTGCTGGACCCGCGGCCGGGATCTCCGCGCCGCTGCCGACCTCCTTCGCCTCAGCCTGCCGGCGCTGCCTCAGCAGGCAACTCACACGCTGACCAAGCAAGGTCCACGGAAGCCAGGCGAGATTCGTGACCACCGGGCGCTTACGGCTTGCCGGCGCAGCCGTCCTTACGGCGCTGCTCGCGCTTGGTCAGTCCACCTTGACCCATCCCCGGCCTATGCATTAGCGTATCAGGCGATCACGCGCTCGCGCACGCTTGCCCATTCTGCCATTCTGCCAGGAGGTGGTGCCGTGAACATCGAGGGCAGCCAGACGGAGATCAACCTGCTGAAGGCTTTCGCCGGCGAGTCACAGGCCCGGAATCGCTACACGTATTTCGCCAGCGCCGCGCGCAAGGAAGGCCTCGAGCAGATCGCCGCCGTCTTCGAGGAGACCGCCAACCAGGAGAAGGAACACGCTAAGCGTTTCTTCCAGTTCTTGGAGGGAGGCCAGGTGGAGATCACGGCCACCTTCCCGGCGGGCCAGATCGCCAAGGCGATCGACAACCTCCAGGCAGCCGCCGACGGCGAGCATGAGGAATGGAGCGCTCTCTACCCGGCCTTTGCCGCGACGGCGCGGCAGGAGGGCTTCGAGGCCATCGGTCGGGTCTTCGAGGCCATCGGCGTCGCGGAGCGGAACCACGAGAGCCGTTACCGGCAGTTCCGGTCGACGCTGGCCAGCGGTGAAGCCTTCGCCCGCAACCAGGCGGTCACCTGGTACTGCCGCAACTGCGGCTACCTGCACGACGGTATGGAGGCTCCCAAGGCCTGCCCGGCCTGCGCTCATCCTCAGGCGTACTTCCAGGCTCTGTAACCGCGAGCCCGCCAGCGCCGGTGCGCGCCGAGGGGGTTGCGTCCGGACGGCGGCGCCCGCGTGCGGCCAGCGGAGTCGGGTCCTCGTCGTGACTGGCGCCGTCGCTGGCGAAGGCCCTGATCTGGGAAGGCGGTTCGGTCGTCCCGGCGACCGTTCCCCGGGACCGAGCTCAGGAGGGCGTGCGGGGGCCCGTTCAGGGCCAGAGGCGACGTGGCCCGGGCACAGCCCAAGCGCGGTGGCAGGAAGCTGTCTCGCACGGCCGACAGGGCCCCAGGTGATCGTGTATGGAGAACCTCTGGTATGCGCTCGGCTTGACCGTGTTCGCCGGGTTGTCAACTGGGATCGGCAGTGCGGTGGCATTCTTCACCCGGAGGACCAACTACCGGGTGCTGTCAGTGGCGACCGGGTTTTCCGCCGGGGTGATGCTGTATGTGTCCTTCGTCGAGATTCTGCCCAAGGCGGCCAGGGCCGCTGGCAGCAGCCATAGCGCCCGGACGGGCGACTGGCTCGCCACGCTCGCATTCTTCGGGGGGGTGGTCCTGATCCTCCTGATCGACCGCCTTGTACCGTCGGCGGACAACCCGCACGAGGTCCGTCAGGAACCGCAGTTCGGCCCGGTCCACAACGGGACGCCCCCCCAAGGCGCGCCAGGAGCCACGGCAGCCCAACTGCACCGTATGGGCCTGTTCACGGCACTAGCCATCGCGATCCACAACTTCCCGGAGGGTCTCGCCACGTTCGTCGCCGCGCTGGACGACCCCACCCTCGGCTTGGCCATCGCGGTGGCGGTAGCGTTGCACAACATCCCCGAAGGAATCAGCGTGTCCGTTCCCATCTACTTCGCCACCGGCAATCGCCGCCGGGCATTCGCCTACTCCCTGTTGTCGGGTTTGGCCGAGCCTGCGGGCGGACTGCTGGGCTACCTCGCGCTCAGGCCCTTCCTGGGTCCGACGATCCTGGGCGTTGTGTTCGGGGCCGTGGCGGGCATCATGGTCTACATCTCCCTCGACGAGTTGCTGCCCACATCACGCGCCTATGGCAGGGGGCATGACTCCATCTATGGCCTGCTAGCCGGCATGGCAGTCATGGCCCTGAGCCTGCTGCTCATCGCTTGAGGCCGTAGCTCAAGGTTGGTGCCGGGCCGGCCCGGTGCCAGGCCCTGGGCCGACGCTCAGCAGCGAGGCTGCCTGGAACGGCCGGTGTGGGCCGGTGCGTCGCGTGCGACTGCGACCTAGGCCGCACGCGACGCTCGACACCGCCGCTGACGGCCCGCCGAATCGGCCGATCGGGTTCTCGGACCCGGAACGCCTTGCAGTCCCACCCCGGCAGCCGACCGGGCACTCAGGCCTCGTGCTGATCGGGGTCATGGGCGTAAACAGGAAAGGGCACCCGGCCCGTAGGCGGGGTGCCCTTTCGCATTTAGATCCGGCAGCGCCCTACTCTCCCACCAGGTGTCCCTAGCAGTACCATCGGCGCAGGAGGGCTTAACGGCTCTGTTCGGAATGGGAAGAGGTGT
>CAITNQ010000223.1 GCA_903893785.1 uncultured Gemmatimonadota bacterium | reverse complement strand
TTGGGCGGTTCGCCGGCGCAGGGCCTGCTGACCCTATTCTATCGCGACAGTGCCACCGGCACACCGGTGCTGACCGCGACGAGCGGCTCCCTGACCAGTGCGACCCTGGGCCTGACCGTGCAACCGTTCAGCGCCGCCGTTACCTGGCTCAGTCCTGCGGTGGGCGTCACCACGCCCACAGACTCGGCGGGCACGTACCACGCGCTCAGCTATGCCGTGAGCAGCAACGACCCCAATCTGAGGCTTGAGTTCTGGGTCGCGCAGTCGGCCAGCCTGCCGGTCATCACGTCGCAGAACGCTATACCGCTGACCATCTTCAACCCGGACAGCAGCACCGCCCTGGGCCGGCTACGCAATCCGACGGGCAATGCCTTTGGCCCGGGCACCAACAAAGCATCGGCCACGGATGTACCGATCAGCGTGACTAGCCAATACGTGTACACCAGCGGTCTGGCCGTGGGCAATTGGTACGTGTACCTGGTTCGCGCCGACGGCGACGGGCTGAGCGCCGGTGGCGACACCCTCGCCCGCAGCGGGGCACTGGAGGTGCTGCACTACCCGTCCATCGTCGCCTTTGGCGTCACCGAGACCCGTGACGGCACCATCGACGCGGGGAGCACCTTCCGCCGCGACTCGGGCGGTAATGCGCCCAACACGCAGATCGACCTGCTGCTGTATGCCGAGGACCACAACAGCAACGATCCG
This sequence comes from uncultured Gemmatimonadota bacterium, assembly GCA_903893785.1. Classification (GTDB taxonomy): domain Bacteria; phylum Latescibacterota; class UBA2968; order UBA8231; family UBA8231; genus CAITNQ01. Next base: position 9,389 of record CAITNQ010000223.1, on the reverse strand, counting down.
GTGCGTCTGTACATCTCCACAAAGGCCAACCTCACGGCAGCCACCGTGGCCACGGATACCGCCGGTACCTACCGGTTGGCCGGCACGACTAACTGGCGCACCGACGACGTGGGCGACACGCTGCGCTACGCCCGGGTCACCATTTCCGACAGCCTGGGGTCGTCCGCGTACCACCCGAAGGGCACCTACTACCTCTACGCCCTGCTGCGCGACGCTGTCGATACCACCAAAGTAGACTTCGCCCGCGCCCAAACCCTGGCCGGGCTGCAGCAGAATCTCGCCGTCAACCACGCGCCTATCCTCACCTTCAGCGAGCCGGCCACGGCGGTCGTCAACCATTCTGTGGCCAGCCAACCGCAGTTGACCCTGGCGTGGAACGGGACCGGAGCTGCCGGCGACCAGGACATTGACGACAATGCCTGGATCTCGCTGTGGTTCGCGCCGGCTGACTCGGTGCCTGACGCCTTCGTGGACACCACCAAGGCCTGGCTGCGGCCCATCGTCTCGGGCCTGCGCGAAGACCCTGACGGCGGGGCCGCCGATCAGTACGCCTGGGACCTGACCCGCGCCCAGTTCGACGGCCAGTTACCCGCTGCCGGCACGCCCATCCGTGTCTGGGCCCTGCTGCAGGACGCGGGCACCACGCCGGCTTTCTTCCCGACGCCGACGATCAGCTTCTCGTACGCACCTGCCCTGGCCCTGCTCAATCCGCCCCCCGGCGCGGTCACCGAGGTGCGCGAGAACGAAACCTATCGGTTCCTCTTCGATGCCGACTATGTCAGCAACGGCGCGGTCAATGCCACGGTGCGTTACTTCCTCTCGGCGCGCGACACCACGGCCCTCGATGCGGTGCCAGCGGGCCTGTTCACCTTCGACACCGGGGCCTCGTCGACCTTCCCTGGCAACTACAACTCCTTCTGGATCAGCGGCGCCAGCCAGGTGCGCGAAGCCGACCGGTACTTTGACTGGACGCCCAAGGGCGACGGCAACGACTACGTCAGCGAGATCGTGCCGCAGAACCAGACGACGACTACCTTCTATCTCTACGCGGTGATCAACAGCACGGGCAGCAGCATCACCTCGCCGAGCACCCTCAAACTGGCCCGGGCCCCGGGACGGGTGCGCATCAACGGCTTGGGGACGACCCTGAGCGATCCGGCCACCATGGCGTCGCCGAACCAGGCCCAGGTGACCGCCGGCGATACTATCCGGGTGTTGCTGCGCGGCAACACCAACCACACGGCGGTGCAGGGCATGCAGCTGTACGTGAACCTGGACTCCACCCGGTTCGCCCTGGTGGACCAGGATCCGCTGACCGCCGGACTGCAGCCCTTCGGTTTTGCCACTGGCTACTTCCTGGGCGCCGTGCCGGCGCAGATCAACCGTCTGACCCGGTCAGGGACGGTGTACAAGCTCGACCTGGACAAGCGCAATTTGAGCGCGCCCGAAGACCCTACTGACCTGACCCTGGCCCACGTGGATCTGGTGGCCCGTTCGTTCAGCGGTACGGCCGAACTGAACTGGAACCTGGACCGCGTCAGCGACCCGAACCGCATTCCTCTGTTCTTCAATGCCAGCGGCGTCCTCGGCGCGTCGTTCGTCAATCCCATCGCCACCTTCACGGCCGTGGGGCGGGGGGTGGTTTCGGGGTTTGTGCCGCTGCAGGGCCATGCCCGGACCACCGACAGCAAAGTCACCACCTTCTGGCTGCGGACGCCGGGCAGCTGGCTGTCGACGACCGATGCGACGTTCATCAGTGCCAATGACGCCAACAGCAGCGTCGAGGGCGTCCAGGTCACCACCGGCGCCGACGGGTCCTTCACCCTGGATCGGGTGCCCCCGGGCGTCTGGGAACTGGTCGCCAAGTCCGAGTCGTACCTGGCTGGGTACGCCTCGGTCAGCGTGGTCAATGGACAGACCCTGACGGGCGTTGTTCCCACTCGTCTGGCGGCCGCCGACGATCCGGGTGAGTTGCTTGGCGGCGACATCACCGGCGACAACAAGGTCGATGCCCGGGACGAGTCGGCGCTCAACCTGGCGTACGAGAGCGCGGTGGGTGATACCAACTTCAACAGTGCGGCGGACATCGACGACGACGGCGTGGTGCGCTTGAGCGACCTGTTGCTGCTGGCGGCGAATCTGCGCAACACCGGCATCTTGACCGGTGTGGCACCGGTGTACCGAGCTGCCGGCGCGGCGGGCCGTGCGGTCGTCAGCGGCGTGCCCCTGAGCGGGGTGGCCGGCGACGAGTTCACCGTCGATGTACGGCTTGAGGGCATCGATCAGCTCAGCGCCTATGCGCTGTCGCTGAGCTTCGACGCCAACGAGTTGGCCATTACCAGCGTTGAGCGCGCCGGCATCAGCGAGGCCCCGGCCGTGCGCATCGGACGCTCCACCCGCGCCGGGCGGTATGCCCTGGCCGAAGCCGCTTGGGGCGGGGCGGTCGTCGGCGTGGACGACCCGCTGCTGGCGCGCGTGCACCTGCGCGTGCTGCGGGCCACCCAGGACCTGCAGTTGGCTCTGGTTGACGCCTGGTGGGCCGCCGGCGACGCAGCGCCCACGGCCCTGGAGAGTGGGGTCATCCGGGCCCTGCCGCAGCGCTACAGCTTGGGGCAGAACCGGCCGAACCCCTTCAACCCGAGCACGGCGATCGCCTTCGACCTGCCCCGGGCTGAGGCGCAGGTGGAGCTGACCGTGTACAGCCTGACCGGCCAACCGGTTCGGCGGCTGGTGGCCGGGCAGCCGCTGGCGGCGGGTCGCCACACTGTGTCGTGGGATGGCCGCGACAATGACGGCCACGGGGTAGCCAGCGGGTTCTACTTCTACGTGCTGCGTGCCGGCCAGTTCACCGGCACCCGCCGTATGGTGCTGCTGAAGTAGGCTCCGGCGGCAGACCGCGATGACGGGCAGTACCAAGACTGTCGCGGCCGGGAGCCGCGGCAGTCTTGCTGTGTGCGCCGCCGATGGCACCGGCGCCACCGCGGGACGTGCCGACGCGGGGCATAGCGTTTGCTTTGCTGCTGAGGTCAGCGTGTGAGGTCGTCCCCGGTACCGCTCAGGAGTGGTGCTGACGTGATGCGCGGGAAGGAAGTTCCCTTCGGGTTCGGCGTGGGGGTATGGGTCTGCCTGGTGGCCCTGGCAGTTGGCGGGCCCGCGGCGGCGGCGCGCTTGGAGCTGCGCGGCCGACAGGCCGGGCCCGGCGGCGAGGTCCGCATACCCTTGGGCGAGCAGGGCACCGTTGACGTTTGGATGGACGCCCAGGGCGAGCGCATCCGCACCTTGAGCCTGTTCATCCACTATGACCCGGCGGTGCTCGAGCCGGTCGATGCGGACTTGGGCAAGGAAGGGGTCAACCCCTTTGCCCCCGGGTCGTACATGCCGCAACCCAGCGAGTCGCTCAACGGCGTGTTGGCCGGCGAGGGCGAGCTCATTCTGGGGGTCACCAACCAGGGCGACGTCACGGCCAGCGGCCAGGGGGTGGTGGCTTCTTTCCGGATGAAGGCAGTCGGCCCGGGCCCGGCGACCGATCTGGTGGTCGACTTCCGGTACCCGCTCAACTTCACCGCCTACGAAGTGATGGACGCGGCCGGCAACCTGCAGCCCGCCGATTTCCAGCGCTCCCAGGTCAAGGACCTCCGGGTCCTGATCGGTGCCGGTCTGTTGCTGGACGACCTGCCGGATCGTGCGTTACCCGGCGGCGCCCAGGATCGCTCGCTGCTGCTCGACGAGTTTGTCGTCGACGCCATCTACCCGGACGCGCAGCTGCGCTGGACGATCACGGGCAACCAGCGCGTCCAGGTGGAGATGGACGAGAACCGTCGGGTAACCTTCACCGCGCCCGACGGGTGGTCGGGCCAGGAGCGGGTGCTGTTCACCGTGACCAGCCCCGACGGTCTGACGGCCGCCGATGGCGTTACCGTGTCGGTGATCGGCCCACCCCGGTGGCGCCGCGACAGCGGTCGCCTGCCCGAGGTCGTGCTGGCCGAAGACGGCCTGGACCGCAGCCGTGTGCTGGACGCCTTCCTGGTGCCCGATGCCCTGAACCCGCCGGCGCAGCTGCAATGGTCGGTGGTCGGGAGGGGAGTGGTGCGGGCTAGCGTCGATGCCGCTACGGCGAGCCTGGTGCTGCAGCCGCCGCCGGACTGGAGCGGCCAAGACACTCTGGTGCTGACCGTCAGCAACCGCTATGGCCTCGCCGACACCACGTCGATGGTGGTCACGGTGCTGGCGGTCAATGACCCGCCGGTGCTGGCCGGGCTGGCCCCGGTGACGCTGGCCGTGGGCGCCGAGTTTGCCGGACCCTACCTGGCCGCCCTGGCCACCGATGTCGACGACGACCGCGACAGTCTGCTGGCCACGGTCGCCGGAGACAGCGTGGTCGATGCCCGGTGGGCGGGCGGCCGGTTGGTCCTGACTGGACTGCGGCCCGGGCAGGGCACGGTCCGCGTGGTCCTCCGCGATCCCCACGGGGCCGTCGCCGTTGGGACCATGGCCGTTGCCGTCGTCGATCCGAGCCTGCTGGCGCCGGTGCTGAACCCGCCGGCTGACTGGGCGGTGACAGCCGGCAGCCTGCGGCAACTGCGTCTGGACGACCTGGTCACCGATGCCGACACGCCTGATTCGCTGCTGCTGTGGTCGGTGGTGGTCGAACCGCCGCTGACCGTCAGTGTCGATGCGGCCCGGGTGGCCTCGATTTGGGTGCCATCGGGTTTCGTCGGCAGTGCCCAACTGACCCTGGCCGTCGCTGACCCTGAGGGGCATCTGGCCAGCGCTGGCCTGCGCATTGACGTTACCGTCGCGGGGACAGCGGTGCCCGAAGTCGCCGCGCCCGCGCTGCTGCGGCTGCCGGCGGGGCAGGCCACCACCTGGGCGCTGGACGACTGGGTTGCCGACCCGGATACGCCTGATTCGCTGTTGACCTGGTCAGTGACCGCCGCCGCGCCGCTGACGGCGGCCATTCAGGCCGACCGACGGCTGGTCCTGTGGCTGCCGGCCGGAACCGTTGGGTCCCTCGCGCTGAGCGGCAGCGTGCGTGATCCCGAAGGCCACGCTGCTGTCTGGTCGGCGTGGGTCCGGGCCGACAGCGCCACGGTGCCGGACAGCGGCCTGCAACTGCCCGGCGAACTCGGCCTGGTGGCAGGCGACACCCTCAACCTGGACCTGGCAGCCCCGCTGGGTCCGGGCGCTGCCGCGGCCCTGCAGTGGGAGTGGGTGCTGCCGCCGGGTGTCAGCGTGCGTCTCGATGGCGACTGGCTGCGTCTGACCGTGGCGCCGGGTTCGCTGGGTCTCGGCATGGTGATCAGCACGGCCACCGATCTCGGTGGCAGGCGGTGGGTGGACACCCTGCGGGTGTGGTCAGCCGCCACCGCCGGCGGTCTGACCGTGCAGCCTCCACCGGTCTTCGACCTGGTGCCTGGGCCGGGGGTTCGGCTGGCTCTGGACCCGTGGGTGTACTCGCTCGGGTTCCGCCGTGACCAGTTGACATGGCGGGTGGCCCACGCGCCGGCCGGTGTTGCCATCGACCTGGATCCCGGCGCCCGCGTCGCAGAGCTTCGCTGGCTGGGGCCCACCGCCGGCATGCCGCTGGTGGCTTTCCCGGACACGGCTGTGCTGGAGGTGAGTGACCCGGCGGGCCGGCGGGCCGCCGTTGATCTGCGGCTGCGCCTGCCTGGCACTGGGCCGCCGGACTGGGCCCTGCAGCTGCCTGACACCGCCATGGCCGAGGGGGGGCATCTGAGCCTTCGCCTTGACCCCTCGGTCCAGGGGATCGATCCATCACTGTTGACCTGGCGCCTGATTGAGGCCTGGCCGGGAGCGATCGACGCTCGCGTTGACAGCGCCGGTCGGGCGCTTGATTTGGACGCTCCGGTGGGTACCTCAGGCCGTCACCAGTGGGTCCTGGGCGCCCGTGACCCGCTCGGCCGGCAGCAGCTGGACACCCTGGTGGTCGCGGTGCAACCAGCCGGGCTCTTCCTGTTGCCGCTGCCCTCGCTGGACCTGGTGGCCGGCCAGGTGGACACTTCCATCGTCCCGGCCGCGGTCCTCAGCGGCGTTCCCGTGGGTGCGGTTACCTGGCAGGTCACACCGGGGGAGTTCATTGGCGCGGCCCTGGAACCGGGCAGCGGCCGCCTGCGGGTCTGGGCGCCGTTGGGCGCGGCCGGCGCCGACAGCGTGATCTTGACCGCGCGCGACGCCGCCGGGCAGACCGCCGCGCAGGTGCTGCGCGTGCGGGTTGAGGAGGTGTGGGAGCTGGCCGCCCTGGATCCGGTGACCCTGGAATCCGGCGGCGTGGCCGTGGTGGCCCTGGACCGGGTCGTGCGGCGGGGGCGCCCCGAGCGCCTGCTGTGGTCGGTCGCGGCCGGCAATCACCTCGAGGCAACCTACGACGCGGCCCGGCGGCAGGTCCGCCTGCAGGCGATCCACGCCGGACCATGGGTCGAAGAGCTCCTGCTCGAGGCTGTGGCGCCCACCGGCCAACGCCTGAGGACTTCGGTGTGGGTGCAGGTGGAGGCCGTCGCGCTGGCGCTGCATGCGCTGCCCGACTGGGTCCTGCGGGCGGGGGTGAGCGACACCACCTGGGCCCTCGACGGCGCTGTGGCTGCCGGCGATCCGGCGGCCGTGCGGTGGCGTGTCGATGGCGCCCTGTCGATTACCGCCTCCATTGACGACCGTCAGCGCCAGCTGGTGCTGAGCGTGCCACCGGGGTTTGTCGGCGAAGAGTGGCTGGTGCTGTCGGCCGAACTGGGTTCGCGCTCGGCAGTGGCCGTGTTCCACGTGGTCGTGCGCGCCCCTTCGCCCGGCCTGGAACTGCGGCCGTTCCCTGACCTGGAGCTGACCGCCGGGCAGGCAGATTCCTCGGTGGTGCTGACCGACTACCTGGCCGGCGGTGACCCCGACAGCGTCCTCTGGGAGGTGACCGCCTCGGCGGGCCTGTCGGTCGAGTTAGGCCCGGGAAAGCGCCTGGTGGTGGCCGCCACTGACTCGGTGCGGGCCGGCCAGGTGATCGTCACGTCCAGGTGGGACGGGGCCATCGCCTGCGACACCCTGGCGGTCCGGGTGCTGCCTGTGGCCAGTCAGCTGCGCCTGGCCCCTGTCCCGGAGCAGCGCCTCGCCCAGGGCGCCATCGACAGCAGCCTGGTCCTCGATCCCTATCTCAGTGGCGGTGACGCGGCCCAGGCCATGTGGTCAGTGCGCGGCGGCCGGACGGTGTTGGCATTTGTGGACCCGTCCACGCACCGGGTCTGGTTCGATGCCAGCCGCGCCGAGCCGGGACTGGAGGTGTTCTTCGTTGACGCCAGCCTGGCCGGCCGCCGGGTCAGCGGCATCCTGCGCGTTGCCGTCACCGCCCGCTACCTGGTCATTCTGCCCTTGCCGGCCCTGGATCTGAACGCCGCCCCGGCCACCATGACGCTGGCGCTGGACGGCTATGTCCAAGGCGACTGGCCGCCCGCTGCGGTGCGCTGGCAGGTCGCCACGGCCCAGGGCGTGGGCGCGGCCCTGGATACGGTCAGCCACGTGCTCGCCGTGACGGCGCTGCCCGGCGTTGCCGGACCCGCGTCGGTGCAGCTGCTGGCGGTGCCGCCGGTGGGTCAGGCTCAGGCCGCGGCGCTGGTGGTTCGCGTGGCGACGCCGCCAGCACCCCTGCCGCCCCAATTGGCCACGCTGCCGCTAGTAACCGCGGTCGCGGGCTCGGTGCTTACGCCGCTTGATCTGGACAGCTACGTCCGCGGCGAGGACCCGGCCGGCCTGTCCTGGCGAGTGGTCGACACCGGGCGCGTGCTGCTGGCGATCGACACCCAGAGCCACCTGCTGACCCTGACGGTGCCGACGGATCTGGCCGGCGACGAGACACGGCAGCTGGCCGCCATGCGGATCAGTGATGGCAGCGAGACCGTGGCGACACTGCTCATTCGCGCTCAACCCCGGCCGACACAGGCGCCGGTGCTGTCCCTGCCGGCGGCGCTGGCCCTCCGGGTAGGGGAGTGGTTCGACCTCGATCTGGGTGCCTGGGTGAGTGACGCCGACACCCCTGCTGCCTCGCTGCGATGGCACACCGAGGTCAGCGCTGGCGTCGTACTGCAGCACCCGGACGAGGCGGCTGTCGTCCATCTGCTGGCGGCGGAGGTGACGGCCGAAGCCCCTCGGCTGCAGGTCGAGGTCCGCGATCCCGAGGGCAATCGCGCCGCAGGCAGCGTGTTGTTGCAGCTAGTCGCGGTGGACCGAACGGCCCCCGAATTGGTGGTGTCGGTGGCGCCCCATGCGGCCCTGCCGCGCGTCTTGCGTCTGGTCGTCCGTGCCAACGAGCCGTTGGCGGCAAAGCCAGTGGTGTCGGCCGCGGGCGAGGAACTGGCGGTTGAGGAGGCAGAAGACCACTACCTGGCGCTCTATCCGGCGGTCGATGACGGCGTGGTCACGGTAACGGCCCAAGGGCAGGACGCGGCTGGCAACCGGGGCTCTGGCGCCCTGACAGTGTCTCTGCAACTGCAGACCGGTCGGGCCAGCAGCCTGGTCAGCGCCGACGGCCAGGTGCAGCTGAACCTGCCGGCCGGCGCCCTGGCCCCAGGGCACCTGGCATTCGTGGTGGTGTCACCGCCGGGCGAAGGTCACGTCCGCGCGGCGCAGTTGGGGTTCTGCGGCGTCGAGGCGCTGACGCTGCCGGCTGAGCTGGTCTTCGCGGGGTTGCCCCTGGCAACGGCGACCGGCCACACCGTCCAACGCTGGGACCCGGCCCAGTCGGCCTGGCTGGACCTGCCTGGTTCCCTGGGTACCGGCAACCTGGCTGCGTCGGTCGAGCAGTCAGGTGACTACGCTGTGGGAACCGCCTCGGCCGGCGCGGCCCTGACGCGGCGCGGTGTGGGTGCCGAACCCAATCCCTTTGCCGTGGCTGCCACCCTGCGCTACGTCGTTACCACGCCCGGCTGGGTGCGGGTCGTCATCTATGACCTGCAGGGGCGTCGCCTGCGCCTGCTGGCCGATGGTTTCCAGCGCGAGGGGCCCTGGTCCGTGCGTTGGGATGGCACCGACGACAGCGGTCAGCGAGTGGCCACCGGCCTGTACCTGTACCAGGTGCAGGGAGGTGGCCCCGGGCGCACCGGCAAACTCACCCTGGTGCGCTAGCCGCCCGTCCTCCGGTCGCGGTAGGCGTTCTGCTCGCTGTCGTCGGCTGGCCGCCGGCTCGGTTGGCGCTGAGCGCAGCGCTGCCGTCGTCGGGCGGGTCGGTGCCGGTGAGGCCGCGTTGGCCCACAGGGCATGCCGTGCACGCTGAAGATGCCGCGGCCGCCAATCTGCTCGCTGTCGTCGGCTGGCCGCCGGCTCGGTTGGCGCTGAGCGCAGCGCTGCCGTCGTCGGGCGGGTCGGTGCCGGTGAGGCCGCGTTGGCCCACAGGGCAT
>CAITNQ010000222.1 GCA_903893785.1 uncultured Gemmatimonadota bacterium | reverse complement strand
GGGTACACGCCGGTCAAGCCCGCGGCATGGGCCCGTGACGGTGCCTGCCACGGCGCGCTCAGCGCACATCCGTTGATGACCAAGAGTAACGCCACGGCAACCCACCCTGGTGCCCTGATCGCGCTGCGCCAGGGGACGGCAACGGCGCTCAAACCGCCGGGCCCGGTCCCCCCACCTTGGCCCGAGAAGGACCGGGTCTCGTCTCGGCGCGCCCGCACCGGCCGACGTTTCTGTCCCATGGCCACCTCCTGGTTGGCAGAGCCAAACGCCGTCTGAGTCACGCGTTCCCGAACCATGCAGGCGCCCATTTAGGGCTGCCGGGGCGCGCCCGTCGCGACAACCGTCCCCCTGTGCAGACCCTAACAGGGCCGGTTGCGCTGCCCGCCCACTTGTCGTAGGTTGGCGCGCAGTGCGGCCCGGTGCCCTGACGGTGCGCACCAGCACCGGACAGCTGGGCCCGGAGTCCGGCCGCCAAGCGAACCAGCCGACGGGTATAACATGCTGATAATCGATTGCCACGCTCATGTCTGCTCAATGGACGACAGCAGGTACCCGCCTCGGAGCCAACCCTTGCGCCCACCTGACGGGGTGCAGAGCCTGACGCACCTGCACCGCGTGTGCCAGTTGCACGGGGTACGCGCGGTGCGCGCCGTCCACACTGTGTCGTACTACGGCTACGACAACGCCTACCTAGCCGCGGTGACCGCCAACAACACCGACTGGGTCAGCGGGGTGTGCTGCCTCGACCCGGACGAACCTGACAGTCCCTCGGTGCTGAAGCGCTTCCTCGACAGCGGCAGCGCGCACTCGCTCCGCAGCATCCCCAGCCGCGAACGCGGCTCGTTCGAGGCTCCAGGAGTTTCTCGTCTGTGGGACATCTGCGCCGAAACGGGTGCCTCGGTAGACCTTTTTCTCATGGACCCGGCCCTGACCCCCAGCGCGCGAACGCTCCTCAGGCGGTACAGCGCAGTTGCAGTGGCGCTCGACCACTGCATGGACTTGAAGCGCGGACCCCAGTACCCGGAAGTCCTCGCTCAGGTTCTCTCCTTGGCGGAGTACCCCAACCTCGTGGCCAAGGTGGATTTCGTGAGTACCGGCACCCAGACAGGGTACCCAGGCGCAGACCTGACGGAGGCCCTACTCCAAATCGTCGAGGTTTTCGGCGCCGAGCGCTGCGTCTGGGGCAGTAACTTCCCCAACGCCCTGTGGACACCCCGGATGACGTACACCGACCATCTGCGCTTGTTCACAGAGGCGCTGCCTCTGACGCCGGAGGCGCGCCGTCTCGTCTTGGGCGAGACCGCTCGACGTCTCTGGTTCCCGTGGCTTGACCCTTCAGACACGGAGCTCACCGCTCCCCCGAGGGACTGACATGGTCTCCTGCCCGGCTAGCTCCGACCGCCCGAGCCAGTCTCCTCTTGTCCTGGTGGTCGATGACGATGCAGCCATCCGGCAGCTCGTGGAGTTCGGCTTGCAGATTAACGATTTTCGCGTGAGCTTGGCGGCCGACGGCCGTGAGGCACTCGAGCGCTTCGCTGCCGAGCGTCCGGATTGGGTGCTGCTGGACGTCTCGATGCCCGGGGTACCCGGGACCGAGGTGTTGGCCGAGTTGATGCTCGTCGAGCCGCGCCCCCGAGTGGTGATCATGACGGGCCATCTTGGCGATCCGTCCCGGTTCCCCGGCGCCCACGCCATACTTGAGAAGCCGTTCAGTTTCGAAGCCCTCCTGGACCTGCTGCGAGCTGGCGCTTCATGACGCCAGCGCCCCGCGCTGCCGGGACCGGCGAGCCGCCGGACCGTCGTAGCCGTGGGGGCGAGACTGCCGGCGCTCGCTCGATTCCATCGCAGGTCACATCGCCGGCAGTCGCAGCACATCAACAATGAGGGGCGCCGGGTTTCCCCGGCGCCCCTCAGGCGTTACTGGGTCCGGGTCGCCTCCGGCGACCCAGACCCGTATGTCTGCAGTGCTACTTCAACATCACCATCTTGCGGGTCTGCGTGAACCCTGGTGCCTCCATCCGCACCAGATACACGCCCGACCCGATCGACCGCCCGCTGTCATCAGCTCCGTCCCAGGCCACGCGATAGAAACCAGCCAACTGGCTACCGCTGACCAGCGTCCGCACGCGCTGGCCGAGGACATCGTACACATCCACCCGGACAGGACCGTTGCTGGGCAGGGAATACTCGAGCTGCACTGAGGGGTTGAATGGGTTCGGGTACGGCGACGCCAAGCTATAGGAGCGCGGGATGAGGCTGACCTTGGCGCCCGAGATCAGGCGCGTGACCTGGCCCGCCCCATCTACCACCCACAACTCAGACACCACCAGGTCGCTGCCCACGGCCCGGTCGCCCAGGTTCAGGGCGATGTCGAAGGCGCCTCCTCCCGGCAGAGCCGCTGCATGGCCCGTC
>CAITNQ010000221.1 GCA_903893785.1 uncultured Gemmatimonadota bacterium | reverse complement strand
GGTGTTATCGGATGACCAGGCGCCCACTGCGTGGTCGCCGCTCTGCACGGTCGGGTTGGACGGTGCGTGCCCGTCGATCTTGTAGGGTCCGTAGTGCAGCGTTGAGCCCAGGTTGCCGGCGGTGTCTTTGGCGCGCACGTGGAAATACCACTCCATATCGCAGAGCGCAGGGCTGATCGCGTCGCCCGGCACCGTGTCGACCGTGCCGTCAGGGATGATGTCGGGCTGGACGCGCCACTCGTAGGAGTAGCCCGCGATGCCGTTGGCATCGGTCGCGTTGAAGGTGACGTGGACGGTGTTGCTGACGGTCCAGGCGTTGATGGGCGGCTGGCTGCTGAGGATGGAGACGGTGGAAGGCCCCGTGGTATCGACCTTGAACGGACCGTAGTGAATGGCCGCGCTCCAGTTGCCCGCATTGTCGCGCGCGCGCAGGTGGAAGTAGTAGATCCCATCGGCGAGCGGCGTCGAGATCACGCTGAAGTCGGTCGTGTCGATGTGGGCGGCGGGCGTGGTGTTCGGGTCGGTGGTGAACGCGTAGGCGAAGCCCGCGAGCCCGCTGACATCACCGCTGGACTGGCCGTAGCGGACGTAGATCGTGTTATCGGTTGTCCACACGTTGGTGACGGGCGTGGACTCGTAGATCACCGGCGTAGGCGCGACGGTATCAAGCATGTAGCGGCCCACGTGGGTGGCGGTGGATGCCCAGTTGCCGGCGACGTCGCGCGTGCGGATGTGGAAGTAGTAGTAGGTGCCGGCGGACCCGCTCAGGGACGCGCTATCGGCGGTCAGCGTGGTATCGACGGTGGTATCGGGGACGGTGCCGTTTGAGGTGGACCACTGCCAGGAGTAGCCATACACCCCAGAGGAGGCGTCGGTCGCGCCGGTCCACGACATCAGCGGCGTGGTGTCGTTGGTCCAGATCTCGAGCGTCGGGGTGATGGTGATGGTCACCGGGTTAGCCGGCGCGGTCATGTCGATATCGACGTAGTAGTCAGCGCTGGTGCCGGTGTTGCCTGCCATGTCCTGGGCCTGGAAGCGCACCCTGTTCTGATGGGTGGCGCCCGAGTCCTGGCCAAAGGCGATGCTCTTAGTGACGGTCTGCGGTTGCTGGGTCCAGTCTGCGCCGGGGATGGACAGCGCGGTCCACGGCCCCCAACTGCTGCCGCCGTTGGTGCTGACCTGGTAGAGGCCGGTGGAGACATCCAGGCCGGAGTTCACATCGACGACCTGGGCCGAGACGGACAGGGTCTGGCTGGCGGTGTACCAGCCAGAGGGACTGAAGTTCGACCAGGCCGGGTTCACGTTGTCATAGACGTCGACCGCGTGGTGGTTGGTGAAGGAGCCCCAACTGCCGCCACAGTTGGAGACGGTGACGGTGATAGTGTGGCTGCCGATCGCCTGCCAGTTGTAGACGGCATCGGCCGTGCCCTGGCCCGAGACGGGCGCGGGGGACCAGGCGTAGGTGATGGGCGGATAGGCGCCGCCGGGCGTGGTGTTGGCGTGCACGTTAACCGGCTGCCCTGCCAACACGGTGGCCGTGCCACTGATGCTGACACCCGTGAGGGGTGCAGGACACTGTACGGTGACCTGGTGATGGTCGGCAACCGCGCCACCGCAGTTGGATGCGGTGACGCTGACATCGACATACTGCGGAGTGGCCCACTGGTAGTGAGCGTTGGCCGTGCCCTGTCCAGTGACCGGCGCGGGCAGCCAGGTGTACTGCACGGGTTCAGAGGCGTTGTCCGGCGCGATGGTCGCGGCCAGGCTGACAGGATCGTTAGGGTTGACCGTTGCGGGCCCGCTGATCGTCACCGACGTGAGCGCGATCGGGCAGTTGTCGGCCCACGACGCGGCCCACACGTCCAGGTTTTCGCGGCGTGTGTCGTCCCAGCCCGCATAGATGCGCGTGCCGGCGGCGACCGTCGCG
>CAITNQ010000220.1 GCA_903893785.1 uncultured Gemmatimonadota bacterium | reverse complement strand
TCAGCTGGGAGACGCCGGGGACCGCCATCGGCAGGTTGGCGGTTGTCGATCTCGGTCTTGTTCCTGGCCATCGCGGTAGAGGGTACGGCAGCGAACCGGTGCTGCACGCTGAAAGGCCGGCCATAGAATGGGGGGCGATGTCGCTTTACTCGTCCGCTTAAGCGAAGGAACATCGTGTCATCGCGTTCTACGGCAGGAAGGGACTGGTACCGGTCGCCACCTTGCCCGGTGTGCACCGTCCTGGTGATGAGGGCATGGTCTGCATGAGGAAGAAGCTGAGGTCGCCCGGATCCAAGGCTATCGTCTGATCCGGTATTCCGCGCCACAGCATCCTGACGTTGTGGCCGGTAGTACCGGGGCAAGTGGGGACCGCAGCCCGGCTGAACCGCACCGCGCGGCGCAGACGCAGTGGACCCATTCACCGTTGCTCACCCAATCCAGCTTGGTTACGCGGTGCACTGCCTGCATATTGGGGTGCAGCAAGAACCACGCGGTCCCTCGACGCCGCACCGCCCCGCCGCTGCCCTGGCTCCGGTTGGCCCGCCGGCGGTGGGCCCTGCCGCTCTCGCCCGGAGGCCTGCGCTATGCTGACCGCGCGCCGTCCCCGCCTCACGGTACTGCAACCGCTTCTTGCGAGTGCGCTGCTGCTCATGGCTTTGGCCAACCCAGTCCAGGCCCATATCGGCGGCGCCCTCTACCCGGTGTACGAGCTGACCGACAGTGATCTGGCCCAGGTTTGTCTGCGCGACGGGTCCGTTGCCGAATGGGAGGAGTTGCTGCCCGGCCCATCCATCGTGGCGGCGCAGTTCTGCGCCGACCCCACCGTCGGCGATGGGGCCCAGTACGACCCGACGGATCTGGACTTCCGGGTCTGGTTGGCCTGGCATGGCGCTGCCGGGCGGCTGTACCTGGCGATCGAGCGCGTCGACGACGTGTACATCAACGACTACACCAGTGCGGGGCCAGGGGCCATTCCGGGTGGTATGTGGGCGCAGGATTCGGTGGAACTGCTGGTCGATGGCGACCATAGCGGCGGCGACTTCAGTGGCAGTGCTAATCCGAACTGGACGCCCGACGAGCAGAAACTCGGCGCCTACCGGACGGCCCAAGCCTACCTGGCCGTCGCCACGGCGCCAGGCAGCCACACCGTGGGCTACCTGGGTGCCGGCGGCGCCTGGGTGGATTGGCCGCCGTTCACCGATGCCGGCGGTGGTCACTCCGGCGGCAGTCCCGACACCAGCGTCATCGAGTTCTACGTCACCCCCTTTGATGACCTGCGGTGGGACAACCCGGAACAGAGCGTGCCGTCCCAGCTGTATGCCGACAAAATCATCGGGTTCGAGATCAACGTGCCCGACTGGGACGTACGAGGGACCTACCACGGGTATTACGTCTTGGCGGGCGACGCGGTCACCTGGCGCTATGCCGAGCGTTTTGTTGATGGCCGCCTGCTTCCGGCCGAACCCACCGCTGTACCGAGCACCACCTGGGCACGGATCAAGGCCGGCCTGAGGTAGGTAAGTGATGGTGCGGCCCAACGTGCCGTCTGGCGCAACCAGAGACCGCACCGTACGGCGCAGACGCAGCGAATCCGTCCGCCGTTGCCCTCCCGGTTCGGCTTGGTTGCGCGGTGCACTTCCGGTACATTGTGGCGCAGCCAGAACGTGGCGATCCGTCGCGCCACACCAACCCGTGCTCCAGTTGACCGCCGCCGGTACGCTCTGCCGCTCGCCGCCGGAGGGTTGCGCTATGCTGACCCCGCGCCGTTCGCGCCTCACCATGCTGCCGCCGCCCTTCGCGAGCGCTCTCCTGTTGCTCATGGTCTTGGCCAACCCAACCGGGGCTCACATCGGCGGCAAGGTCTACCCGATCTACGAGCTGACCGACAGCGATCTGTCACGGCTGGATCTGCACGATGCGTCGGTCGCCGACTGGGAGCAACTGCTGCCCGAGCCCTCGCTGGTGGCCAGGCAGTTCTACGCCGACCCAACGTTCGGTGACGGGGCGCAATACGACCC
>CAITNQ010000219.1 GCA_903893785.1 uncultured Gemmatimonadota bacterium | reverse complement strand
GGCGGCATACTGGTCCACCGTAACCTCGCGGCGGTCGATCCAAAACGCTGGCACCTCCTCCGTGTGGGCCGGGCTGTGGTCCGGATCGGTCGGGTCGGGACCGACCACTACTCGACAGGCGGGCAGCAGCACCATGCCCTGGCTGAGTGGCGCCGGCGGGCGCGGGGTCACGGCAAAGTCGACCAGCGCCTCGTTGGCAGTGTCCTTCACGGCGCCGGCAGGCAGGTCCGAGAAGACGCCGCGCCCCCACATATCGGGGACGTGAAGATCGCCTGTGTAGGTAGCCGCCCAGACCCAGTCTTCGCATGGACTGAATGGCAGCAGATAGGGGAACAACTGGGTGTACACGTGCAGGTACTGGACGCGGCTGAAGTTGACGCGCCACACATCACCGCCTCGGGGCGGGAAACGCAGGCGCGGGTTCCAGGATACCATGTCGGCGTAGGGCAGCATCATCTCAACGGTCCAGCCGTCGTCGGTGTCGTGGTGGTAGTTCAGTGTCCCCTGGACCTGGACGGCGTGGCGCAGCCCCGGAGCGTCGTAGCGCCCGTCGGCCAGCGCGTTGCGGTGGTTGCTGTTCTCGTGCCACATGTCGAACATCTGGTTGAGCGCGGTCATCTCGAATTCGAAGTAGTCGACGCCGTCCCCGGTGGGGTCCACGAAGAACTCGAAATCGTTGTCCCAGTACGATATGGTGTCACGCTTGGCGATCTGGCCCCAGACGTTCTCCTCCTGCAGCTGGGCCGCCACGTACAGCGCCTGGTCGTCGTGCAGGATCTTCGCTCGCGTCGTCTTCCAGGGCAACGGGCTGTAGGGTGACTGGGCGTCCTCGAACGGCTCGGTCCACTCCGCATCCTGCCAGGCCTTGTCGTCCAGACGGCCGTCGATCGTGATCGGCGCACTGGTTCGGTAGATCACGTAGCGCCGCGGCCGGTAGCGCGAGCCCGCAGTGTCCAGGGCCGTTGGGGGGTTCAGAAAGGCGGGTGTGGCCGAATCGTCGGGGAATACCCGGTCGCGGCCCCACAGGCACAGCTGACCCAGGCCGTCGGGCTGTTGCGGGAGCGATACCCACAGGCTGGTGGCACGGGTCTGCCAGCCAACCGCGCGTTCGCCCATGGGCCGCAGGCTATCGACAGGCGGGTAGGCCACCTGGGCGGCAGCCATCGCCTGCCGGACCGCCGCCTCGCCCCGGATATCGATCCTGACCCCGTAGAGGACAGAGCTCCGCGTCGTGTAGGTAATGTGTTCTGCCGTGACGCCGAAGACGCGGTAGTCCTCGTCGCGGCGCTGGTAGCGCGTGTGCACATGGCTGCCCTGCATCCGCCATGGCAGATCGGCCACGCGCGTTCCCCAGCGTCCGTCCCGGAACCCCTCGTTGCTGGGTACAAGGTCCGGATGGAACCGGATCCATCCCGGCCCCGTGGCGTCGGCGTAGACGCCGCTGTTGTTTCCCGCCTGCACCCACAACGCCAACAGCACGACGACGACACGTGACATGGGGGCCACCAGGGTCGGAGGGTGAAGGCCGCCGGTGCGCGGCCCGGGACGAACGGGTTGCGGCGCCGACCCGTTGCGCATTGCCAGGAGGACCACGAGCCGGCAGCCAGCCAGGCCCCGGCGCGCGATCGCATACGAACGGATGCGCTGCCCCCGCCCGTCAAATCATGGCTCGCTGCGGGCAGCTGCTTGCCGGCGACGCCCGGGCGCCACATAATAGCCGCGCTAGATCGTCAACGGCTAGCCAGGCCGCGGCGATGGTCCACGCCAACCGAATGGAGGGACGCCGTGACGCGCATTCGGAATCTGCTGGGGCGGTGCTTTCTGGCCGTGACGGTGGGGGCGGCAGCATGGTCTGCCGCCGGGCCGGCCGCCGGCGAGGGACGACCCGTGGCGTTGGCGGTGGACGCCACCGACGCGCCGCGGAACCTGCTGCACGTGCGCGAAGGCTTGCCGGTCGGTGCCGGCCCGGTGACGCTCTACTACGCCAAGTGGATCCCCGGCGAGCATGGCCCGACTGGTCCGGTAGTGGACCTGGTCGGGCTGCAGGTGGCGGCCGCCGGTCGCCGCCTGGCCTGGCGTCGTGATGCCACGGACATGCACGCCATCCGGTTGGATGTACCGCGCGGCGTGACGGACCTGGAAATAGCCTTCGACGTGATTCTGCCGCCCACCGCTGACGGGTTCACCTCGGGCGCCTCGGCCACGGCCGGATTGCTGGTGCTCAACTGGAACCAGGTCATCTTGTACCCGTTGCCGGTGGCCGCCGATCAGTACCGTGTCAGCAGTTGCCTGACTCTACCCGCTGGCTGGCGCTTCGCGAGCGCGCTTGACAGCGTCGGCCAAGACAGCGCCGGGGTTCGCTTCGCCACCGTTTCGTTGCAGCGTCTGATCGACTCGCCGGTGCTGGCCGCGGCTGCCTTCCGGCGCCTGGCGCTGACTGACCCGGGCGTTCGGCCGCCGGTGTACCTGACCGTCGGCGGCGATACGGAAGAGGCCCTGGCGGTCCCCGACTCGTACCTGGCCGCGTGCCGCAAACTCGTGGGCGAAGCCACCGCGCTGTTCGGCGCAACCCATTATGATCGCTACGAGTTCCTGCTCACCCTCAGCGACCACGTCGCCCACTTCGGTCTGGAGCACCACCAGAGCAGCGATGACCGCCAGGGCGCCAAGACGTTCACCGACAGCGACCATCGCCGCCTGGGCGCCACCCTGCTGCCCCACGAGTACGCCCATTCCTGGAACGGCAAATACCGTCGCCCGGTCGGCCTGGCCACCGGCGACTATGCTATGCCCTACAATGACGAACTGCTGTGGGTGTACGAGGGTTTGACCAACTACCTGGGGGCCGTCCTGGCCGTTCGTTCCGGGTTGCAGACGGTCGAGGACTTCCGCAGCGATCTGGCCCTGACCGCGGCGGGGTTGGCGGCGCGGCCAGGCCGGACCTGGCGGCCGCTGCAGGATGCGGCCGACGAGGCCCAACTGCTCTACTCGGCGCGCAGCGACTATGACGCCTGGCGGCGCAGCGCTGCGGATATCTACGACGAGGGGACGCTGCTGTGGCTCGAGGTCGACGTGACCCTGAGACAACTGACCGGCGGCCGTCGGTCGCTCGACGACTTCTGCCGCGACTTCGCCGGGCCGCCGGGCGGGCCGCCGGCCGAGAGGCTGTACACCTTTGACGACATTGTCCGGACGCTTGAACATCTTGCGCCGCACGACTGGCGCGGCTTGCTGAACGAACGCTTGCAGGCGGTCACGGCGGCGGCCCCGTTGGGCGGACTGACCGGAAGCGGTTGGCGCCTGGCCTACCGCGAGGCGCCCACCGACCTGCAGCGAGCCGCTTCGTCGGTGTACGAAATGACCGACGCCCGGTTCTCGCTGGGGCTGCTGCTCAGCGAGAGCGACGGGCGCGCCGGAGCAATCGTGGATGTCATCCCCCAGACGCCGGCGGCACGGGCAGGCCTGGCGCCCGGCATGACCCTGGTGGCCGTGAACGGGCGCCGTTACGCGCCCGAAGTGCTGGCGGCCGCCCTGGACCGCGGCGCGCAGGCGAAGTCGCCGCTCGATCTGCTCGTCGAACGCCAGGACTTGTTCAGCACCTACCGCATTGACTACCAAGACGGCCAGCGCTTCCCGGCCCTGGACCGCAACCAGGACGCGGCTGACCTGCTGTCCCTGATCGCCGCCCCGTTGACCGGCGACCGCCGCTAAGCCGCCGTTCCGGCCAGCGATCGGGCCTGCCTTCGGCGCGGTTGCTGCCCCCGGGGCAGCCGGCGGGCGCGTGGTGCCGCCTGCTGGGGCGCGGCTGACCTGCTGTCCCTGATCGCCGCCCCGTTGACCGGCGACCGCCGCCAGGCCGCCGCTCCGGCCAGCGATTGGGCCTGCCTTTGGCGCGGCTGCTGCCCCCGGGCAGCCTGCCGTGGCGCGCGGCCAGCGTGGGGCCGCGACGAGGAGCTCCGTTCCGGTGGGCCACACCGGCCGCCGGTCCGTTGGCCATGCCAGCTGCCAGCGGTCCGGCACCCCGGGAAGCATGCCGACCGGGCGCCGCGAGCGCTGGAGCGCTGCCGCGGCCATGGCCCGCGCGGCGCCAGGCGGGGCCGGCGCGGATCCGGATCGCCGCAGTGCGCCGCGTCTTGCCGATGGGCGCGCACGTGGTTGCCGATCCTGTGGCACCCGCGGCCGACTCCATGGGTACTTAATTGTGTCACGTGTCCATGGCACAACCGTGGCACACGTGTGGTACACCCAGGGACCCTCGGGAGCAGTCCCGAGACGGACTCGGCAGACCTGTGGGCGGAATGATAAGATACTGGCATGGAATGAATTGAGATGCGAATGGCTTCGTCATGGGGAGGGCGTTGGTGAAATGGCCCCTGGTTTGCTTGTCGGTCTGGCGACGCCACCGGAGGCCGGCGCGGCCAGGCCCCCGACACCACCAAGCCGACGGGCCGCCCGTCCCTGCCGATTCCAGGGGAAACGCTATGCCTCGTACCGCCCTGCTGATCGAGGCCAACCCCATACTGCGGGCGCCCCTCGAGCACACCCTGATCGTCCGCGGGTACCGCATCTGCCGACGCACCAGCCTGCTGGGGTACTGCCAGCCGCAGACCTCGATTTGCACCCATGACCCGGACGACAACGGCATCCGAGCCATCGTGGCTGACCGCTTCGTCGACGGCGCTGACCTGCTCGCCTGTGTCGAAATGCAGCGCGCGCGCGGCTGCACCCGGTGTCACATGGCGCTGATGGCTGACGAATGGCCGTCCCGCGATCGTCGTCGAGCCGAGCGGTTGGGAATCCACGCGATGACGGCGCCGGTCTTCCCGGGCCAACTCGACCGGTGGCTGTGGGAGATCGAGCAGCAGCGGCGGCGCGCCGACGCGGGCGTGCGCGCTGCCTGATCCGCCGTCGCCAGGGGGCCATCATCCTGGCGACGCGCTCTCGCCCGGCCTCGGCGTCGACCCCACGCACCTTGCCCGGCCCGGGTCGCTCTGCTGGTCCATGCCTGGCCGCCTGTCGCAGCGGCGCGCCGACGCGGGCGTGCGCGCTGCCTGATCCGCCGTCGCCAGGGGGCCATCATCCTGGCGACGCGCTCTCGCCCGGCCTGGGCGTCGACCCCGCGCACCTTGCCTGGCCCCGACCGCTTGGGCTGGTCCATACGCCCGGCGACTCCGCGTGCCGCGTTGGCCCCCTTGACGCTTCGTTGTCCCCACGGCTACGTTCATGGCACGCAAACTGCACCCTCGCCCTCGTCTGGCCGGGCTTTCACCACGTCCGCGCGACCGCCGGCGGCCGGCGATGGCCCGTGGGCCGGTCGACGGTCGGGGATGCTCCAGCGGGGTATTGACCGCCGCCGCGCACCGCCCGGACCAGGCACCGGTTGGCGCGTGACCAGGGCTTTGGCGGGCCGTGACCGGGGCACTCCGGCGGCCACGCCCGTTGCCGCGCGTATTGCCGCCTCTGACGACGGCGGGCGCGGTCGGCGGGGGCGGCCGGTCCGTCTGCGGTCGCGGCGCAGGAACTGGCGGAGCCGGCCGGCGTCTGAGGCTTGCTCGGCCGCCCCGCAGGGGCTCGCGGACCGGGGGGCCGGGCACGTCATCGCCATCAAGGAGGTATTACCCATGAGGTTGCTTGTCGCCACGCTACTGACGGTGGCTCTAATGGGGGCCAGCATGGTTGCCGGGGCGCAGGAGACCCCGCCAGCCCAGGCGCCCGCCAAACCGACGCCGGCCAAAGCCCCGACCCCAGTCAAGGCGCCGGCCAAACCGACGACCAAAGCGGCCACGCCGCAGAATGGCGACCGAGCCTTGGACAAGATTGACGCCTTCATCAAGAAGATTGCGGTCAACAAAGAGGAACCGACCTGGAAGACCGCGCTCCCCAAACCGCCACTGGCGGCCTTCGAGCCCGGGCGCACGTACCTGGTCCACATGAAGACGAACAAGGGCGAGATCGTTATCCGCATGATGCCCGACATCGCGCCCATGCATGTCTCGAGCTTCCTGTACCTGGTTCGGTTGGGGTTCTACGACGGACTGGCTTTTCACCGCGTTATCACCGGTTTCATGGCCCAGGGCGGCGACCCCCTGGGCAACGGCACGGGCGGCCCCGGCTACCAGTTCTCAGGTGAGTTCAAAGCCGATGTCAAGCACGACCGTCCGTACCTGCTCTCCATGGCCAACGCCGGTCCGAACACCGACGGTAGCCAGTTCTTCATCACCTTCGTGCCGACGCCCTGGCTCGACGGCAAGCACACCATTTTCGGTGAAGTGGTCAGTGGCCAGGAGGTAGTCAAGGCCCTCGAAGCGGCGGGCAGTCGCCAGGGCAAGACGTCGACGCCTCTGCGCATGGAGCAACTCACGGTCGAAGTGAAGTGACCCAGGGCGCCGGGCGGTGCGAAGGGGCACCGCCCGGTCCCCGAACACACCCGACGCGGTCGAGGTCAGCAATGAGTGAGTCTGCCGAGGCGTGGTGCCGGTTGGGAAGCGCCAACACCAGTGATGCCCTGCGGGCTGTGGGCTTGGCGTTCCAGGCGGTCGAAGCGGGCATCCGCCCCCTGGCGCCGGCCATGCGACTGGCCGGACCGGCCTACACGGTTCGCTGCTACCCGGGGGCCACATGGGCGCTGGAAAAGGCTCTTGACCTGGCGCCGCCGGGCAGCGTCCTGGTGGTCGACGGCGGCGGGGTCACAGACGTGATCCTCATGGGTGGGCTGATGAGTACCCGGGCCCAGGCGCGTGGCCTGGCCGGTGCTGTCGTTGACGGTGCCGTTCGCGATGTCGATGACATCGTGGCCCTGGGCTTCCCGGTGTTCTCGCGCGGTGTCTGTCCGCGCGCCGGCACCTTTGCCGAGATCGGCGAGTGGGCAACGACGATCTGCTGTGGCCGCGTGCCCGTGCGACCCGGTGACTGGGTGGTGGGCGACAGCAGTGGCCTGGTGGTGGTGCCGGCCGAGCGATTGAGCGAAGTGCGGGAGAAGACCGAGGCGATTCACCGCCGCGAGGCCGCGCTGACGCCGCTGCTGTTGGCCGGCAAGAGCTTCGCTGAGGCCTTGGCAGCCATCAACCCGGCCCCGTGAACGGCCTGTGTCCGGACCCACCGAGGATCCGTTTCGCGTCGCCGCAATACCACTACACCTTTGGGCCGCACGCGCCCGGGATCCGCGTCGCTCCCGGAGCGCGCCTGGCGGTGGTGTGCCCGGACTCGGACAATGGGAGCAGCGACGGTGGTTTGCTGCCTCCCTCGCGCCGCCAGGCGCCCACTGGCGCGCCGCTGTTTGAGGGCAACCCGATGGCGGGTCCCATCTGGGTGGAGGGGGCCCAACCCGGCCACACTCTGGCTGTTACCATCGATGCCGTCCATCTCGACCGCGCCCGGGGGCAGACGGGTCTGGGACCGGCCCACGGCGCTGTCCCTGATCATCTGCTGGTGCCGCCTGACGGTGCGTGCGGGACGAGTGTGCCGCGTCATCTGTACGAGTGGCACATCGACCCGCACGCGGGCGCCGCGTCGGTGACCAACCCGCTGGGCGATCGCTCGTTGCGCGTGCCCCTCAACCCATTTGTCGGCTGTCTTGGTGTGTGCCCTGCGTGGGGGCAGGCGGTGTCCACACTCTTTGCCGGCCCCCACGGCGGCAATCTGGATCTGCCGCTGCTCCGGCCCGGGACCACCGTGCTGTTGCCGGTGCACCATCCGGGTGGTCTGCTGCAGTTGGGCGACATTCACGCCGCGCAGGGCGATGGCGAGTTGATCGGCGGCGGCATCGAAACCTCGGGTGTGATCGACTGCACGGTGGAGTTGGAGGCAGGCAGCGGGCCGCTGCGGTTGCGCGACGCCGAGACGCGGACCGCGATCGGCGTTGCTGGCGAGGTCCGCTTGGCGGTCACCCAGGCCTGCGGGGCCTTGGTCCAGTGGCTGGCCGACGACCCGGGCCTGAACCGTTGGGACGCCTACCTGTTCGTCAGCCAGACAGTGCGCCTGACCATGGGGCAGCTGAACCTGGCCCCCTACGCTGTGGCCGCTAGCGTAGCCTTGCCGAGCGGCGACTAGCCGGCCCGCTGCACCGCGGCCGGGGCATTTCCGGCGCGCCATTCACGAGGAGGCGGTCAGTGGAGCAGGCTCTGACAGGTCGGGTCGCCCTGGTCACCGGCGCCAGTTCGGGTATTGGACGGGCGGCAGCGGTGCGGTTGGCGGGGCAGGGGGCGCAGGTGGTGGCCATCGCTCGACGGGCGGACCGCCTGGACGAACTGGCGGCCCAGTGTCCGGGGATCAGGCCATATCCAGCCGATGTGACCGACCATCCGGCACTGTCGCGTTGTGTGGATGACACGGTTGCGCAGTATGGCCGCCTCGACATCCTGGTCAACAACGCCGGCATGAGCTACTACAAGCGCCTGCTGGATAGCAGTCTGGCCGAGTGGCGTCAGACTATGGCCGTCAATCTAGAGGCCATGTATGTCCTGGCGCGGTTGGTGGCGCCGCACATGCGCCAACAGCACTACGGCCGCATCGTCAACGTCTCGTCGATCCAGGCCACGGCCACCGAAGCCGTAGTCGGTCCCTATGCCGCCACCAAAGGGGGGATCTCGGCCTGGTCGCGCTCTCTGGCCGTCGACCTGGCGGAGTACGGCATTCTGGTCAACGTGGTTGCGCCCGGCTTCATCCGCACGGAGATGAGCGTCATCGACGGCGTCGACGAAACGGAGTCTGAGGTGTTCCGCGAGTGGTACGCCGGGCGGCGCAAGATCCCCTTGGCCCGCGCCGGCGAGCCCGAGGAGATCGCCGACGCCATCGCCTTCCTGTGCGGCGATCAATGCACGTACATCACCGGGCAGACGCTGGTGGTGGACGGTGGCTTGACCGTCACCTTCTGATTCGGGTCGCAGCCCTCAGGATCCGTACCCGTCGTCGTCCGCGCTGTACGCCGCGGCAATGGCGGAACCCGCCTCGAACATCTGCTCGATCGGCCCTAGGTCACGCTCCAGGATGCCGGGCGGTTGGTATGTCGCCAGGTCTTCGCCGTCGCAGAACCCCCGTGCCAGTTCCACGAAGTGAAGGAAGTTGCGCAGCGGGATGTCAGGCGGCACGCCGTGGTCAACGTGCGGGATGAAACCGCCGTGACGTCGGGCCGTCGCATAGCGCTGGGTGACTTCGGCTCGGAGTTGCTCGCGGCTGAAGCGCAGTTCGCGTTTGTCAATGCCGCCGTGGATGTGGATGCCCGGGTACCGCGTGAGGATCTCCTCGGGGTCATTGTGAGCCGCGATCTCGATCGGCTGGATGCCGTCGATGGCTTCCGGGTAGAGCACATCGAGGATCTGGTTGTTGTACCCGTCTGAATCCATCACCAGTGCGTCGACGCCGCGGTTCTTGAAGAAGTCGTAGAGCCGGCGGTAGTTGGGCAGCAGGAACTGCCGCATCAGCGGCGGTGACATCATCGCCTGCTTCTTGAAACCCATGTCTTCGTTGAGCATGACAATGTCGACCTTGGCCTGGCGCAGCGGCTCATCGAGCAGTTCCATCAGGAACCAGGCCCAGTATTCGAACATCTCGTGCACCAGCGCAGGCTCGTCGTAGAATAGGTACGACAGGCCCTCCATGCCGGTGTAGTCGCGGATCGCCCAGTAGATGCCCGGTACGACCAGCCTGACGGGCAGCTCGGAGCTGTTGCAGGTGTCGACGTTCTCCCGCCAGTGGGATCCGCCCGGCGGGTGCCACCCGTAGCCGTCCGGGCCCAGGTGCGGGGTCACTTCGTCGGCAGTGAGCGGTCGCGTACGTTCCGGCGAGTGGGGATCGAGGCGTTCCCTGACGCGACGCCAGTCGTCCCACCCTGAGATGGCGAACTGGATCCAGCGTCGGGTGGCGAAACCGGCCGTGGGCTGCCGGATGGCGTCCTGACGGGTCGAACCCCAACCATCGACCCAGGTTCGTATGTTGCCCTCCTCGCTGATCACCCGCTCCTCGAACAGCGGGTGGACGCCGGTGTAAAACTTGCCCAAGCCGGCGAACCCGTCTTCCTGGACCAGGGCACCCCACTGGTGCTGCTGTTCCTCGCTGAGCCCCTGGCGCCGCCAGGCAGCGAAGGTGGCGGCCCGGGGGCCACCGAAGATGTAGGGGAGCCGGTCGATGGGTTCGCGACGGATCAGCGCGCGCATGCGTTCGCGTGGCGTCATGGCTGGTGGGTCTCCGCAGGGCAGAAGGTCCTGCCGCGTGACGGGTTGGGCGCGCAGCCACCAGGGCCGAGGGCGGGTGCGCGCGCGCGGCTTCGCTGCGGCAAGTAACCCGTTGCTGCCGGTGGTGTCAAGCCGTCGGCCTGCCGCGCCACCGGCCAGGCGCGTCGGTCCGCGCCACTGGCCGCCGACTGCGGCCGCGACGCCATGGACACGCGTTGCTGCCAGCGTCGTTGCCGCGTAACCTTGTGGGCAGTCGCCACGGGGCTCGCGGGCCTGCCGGCGGCCGCCGGAACCGACATCGCCACGCCGGTCGACGCCGATCCATGGTTGCCGCGCCGGTCCTCCACCGCTTCCGCAGGAGATCCAAGCCATGCAGTTGACCCGGATGCGCCCTGAGCAGATCCAGGATGCCGTGCGTCGGCACGTACCGGTGGTTATCGTTGCCGGTTCGGTGGAGTTCCACGGCCCGCACCTACCGGTGGGTACTGACTACCTGATACCGCAGGCGGTCTGTGACGGCGTCGAGGCACGCGTGGAGTGCGTCGTGGCCCCGCCGCTGCCCTTCTCCTCGACCATGGCCTGGGCTGCCAGTCCGACCGACGGTGAGGTCGACTTCGAGCCCGAGGCGCTCTTCGTCTACACTCGCGCGCTGTTGCGGGCGCTGGCGGCTATCGGTTTCCGGCGCATCTACATTATGCAGCATCACCAGGGCCCGGAGGGACTGCCGGTCCTGTGCCTCAAGCGGGCGGCGGCCGAGGTGGTCCGGGAGACTGTGCACGGTTGGGGGGCCGGATGGGGTCGTCGCCCCCCCGAGGAATTGCCGTTGCCCGGCGTGTTCAGCTGGATCCAGGTGGCCTACATCGACTCTTTCTCAGCCTACCCGGGGCCGGAGGCGGAGCGCATCCCGATCGGCCACGGCGGACGGGGTGAGACGCAGCTGATTCAGGGATCCCTGCCTGAGACTGTGCGCATGGGCGCGCTGGCCTCCCTGGTTCCGCTGCCGCCCTGGCTGGCCGACGCCGAAGCTGCGGTTCCGGCGGAAGGCCGCCGCTGGCTCGAGTTCTGTATTGCCGGCTGGGCCGCCGAGCTTGCACGCGGTACCCTGGCCGCTGCTGGTTCCCAGTGAGGCCCCCCGCGGGGCGCCGCCGGTCGCGTCCGGACCCGGTTAACCTGCCCTTCCCTTGGAGCCGCCAATGATGCGCTTCGGTCTGATCGGCTGTGGCACCCACGCCCGGTGGGCCGTGGGACCGGCTTTCCAGCAGGCCTCGCGGGTCGAGTTGTGTGCTGTCGCCGACCTTTCGGCAGAGAACCTGGAGAGTTTCGCGTGGCCGCAGCCGGGCCTGCGGCGCTATCTGGACTACAATGACATGATCGCCGCGGAAAGCCTCGACGCCGTGTACGTGGCGACCCCCTGCGAGGCGCACCTGGCGCCAACTCTGGCGGCGCTGGCCATGGGGCTGCACGTCGTCACCGAGAAACCCATGGCCATGTCGGCGGCCGACGCGGAGCGCATGGTACAGGCTGCGGCGAGCGCCGATCGGCAACTCATCGTCGATTTCGAGAACCGGTACAGCCCGGTGCACCGGGCGATCAGCGAATGGGTGCGGGCTGACCACCTGGGGCACCTGGGCGCCGTCCACATGAACGAGTTCTGGGACGGCCACAAGGTAACCGGCCCGCTGGCGGAACGGCGCCGGCGGTTCACCGATGCCAGTGGGTGCCTTGACTGCGGTATCCACCACCTGGACCTGGCGCGGTACTACTGCGGCGGGGGGCGCTGGCAAGACGTCCATGCCACCGGCGTCTGGTTCGGCGAGGCAGTGCGTTTCCCGCCCCACATCGCCATCCAGGCGCGTCTCGACCTGGGCGTTCTCGTGACGCTGAACGCGAGTTTTGCGTACACGGCGTACATCGAGCCCCGTGATCTGCATGACAGCATCGTCATCGTCGGCAGCGATGGCGTGATCGATTTCCGGCGCGACTGGGCGGGCGGCACCGATACGGTGCGGCTCACCAGTGCCCGACTAACTGAAACCCGGCAGTATGCCTCCCATGGCCATGCTGCCGTGATCCCGCAGTTGCTCGACGACCTGGCGGCTGTGGTACTCGATGGCGCTGCCAGGCCTCCCATGCTGGCCACGGGCAGCGATGGCCACATGGCCCAGGTCATCGTCGACGCCGCCAACGAGCAGGCGGTCCGGCGCGGCGACGCGGGACCGAGCGTTCAGCGCACTGGCTGACGTCGCGACGCCGTTCGATCGGCTAAGCGGCGCAACGGCTGACCTCCATACATCGCCCGTCCGGCTTTCCGGCTGATCCCGGGACGCCGCTCGATCGGTTGAGCGGCGGCCGCCCAAGCGTCGCCCCTTGGGCACAGCGCGCGATCCGGGGGTCCGGCCCGAGCGGTTCAGAGGCTGATCTCCACACATCGCCCGTCCGGCTTCTCGGCTGATCCCGGGACGCCGCTCGAGCGGCTGAGCGGCCAACGCCCACGCACCGTCCGTTCGGTGTACCGGCTGATCCCGGGGCCGGGCCCGCGCCACGGGGCGGCCGGCCCGCGGCGCGGCTCCATCGGTTCCGCCCCTGACCCAGGGGGAACTTGCGGGTCAGTCTACGCCGGCCGCCCCGCCGGCCCCTCGCCCTCACCCCGGTTCGCAGGTCCGCCCGGGGCTCAGCAGCCGCCTTTCGCTTGCCTGACGCGGGCGGCCATGCTATCATACACCTGATTCCGCGCACGGCAGGGGCCGTGCGGCACTATGGGGTGGGGATGTGCCCAGGGCGTGGAGCTGTGCCACGCAGTGGTTCCGGGCACGGGGGGGCTCTTGCCGCGTCGATCTTCGTACCTCGCGCTCTGGCTGGTGGCCGCCCTGGCCGTGAACAGCAGAGCCGACGAGTTCGTCCTCGGTGGCGCCGGCCACCGCTGGACCGACTTGGGCGCCGCTTCTTCGGGCGTCATCGATTTCGTCGCCAGGCTCGATTCGGTGCGCGACGAACTCGGCGTCGCCGTCTTCGCCAACGCTCAGTCGCGCGTCGACTGGATCACCCCGCTGCGTCTCCGGCCCGCGATGAACATCTCCCGCGGCGTGATCGAGCGCGGTGGGGCGGTGGCCATCAACCTGCCGAGCGACCAGGTACCCCAGGCCCCGTTGTTGGGCATGCTCGATGGCGACCACACGGTGGCTCTGGACCGCAAGTTCGTCGCCGGCCAGGTGGTGCAGAACAACGGGGTCGCCATCAGCCTGGACCTGGGCGCCCGTTTCGGCGTCAACCGCATCGTCTTCTACCCGCGCAACACGGCGGCCTTCCCCTTCGGCAGTAACTACCTGCGTGCTTTCGAGTTGTACGTTAACGACGGCCTCCCGCGGAGCCTTTACGCGAGCGGCCAACCCATCTTCACCTCGCCTGCCGTGCGCCGTCCGGATAACTCCGAAGCCACCGTGGTGGCCTCGATCGAACCCCAGTACGTCCGGTTCCTGAAGCTGAAGTCCATCACCACCGTGGGTTTCGAGGTCGACGAGATCGAGGTTTTCGGCACTGGGTTTGTTCCCGAAGCCACCTACCAGTCGCGTGTGGTCGACCTGGGCGCGCCCCGCGTCTGGGGTGCTCTCCACTGCACAACGGCCCTGGCCGGCGATTCGACCGACTCGCAGGTGGAGATCCGCATGCGCAGCGGCAGTGATCCCACGCCGGACACCTACTACCGGACCCTCCTGGTGGGTACCCGCGTCGTTGGACGCACCCCCATGGACACCAACGGCGATACGCTAAACAAGGCGTCGTACGACGCCTTGCTAAAGAGCGGTGGGCGCGGCGAGGTGGAGGACGATGCGGCTCACTGGGGCCAGTGGCAGGTGGTCACCGACGCCCAACTGCTCGACCTGCCGGCGCCGCGACGCTATGTACAGCTCAAGGCGGCTTTCACAAACCTCTCGCTGCAGTCCTCGCGGGCCCTGGGCGAAATCCGCTTCGCGCACGGCACGCCGTTGGTGGACGACCTGGTGGCCGAGATCGCGCCAGCCCTGGCCGCTGCCGGTCAGCCAACGACGTTCACATATGTGGTGCGCGTCGCCAACGCCTCGGGGCGCGAGGGCTTCACCCGCCTGTCGATCGAAACGCCTTCACGCATCCTGTGTGTGCGCTCGCTGGAGATCCTGGACGCCGATCTGCGGCGCGTGGACGGGGTTGACTTCGGCGCTGCAGGCGACCTGGCGCGACTGCCAGTGTCGGTCGGCGCCTTCGCTGTTGAGAGTGCCGACGATGGCCAGTTCACGGTCCGCCTGCCGCGCGTGCGCCAGGATCAGGCCCGAGTGCGCGTCGTGTTCGACGCGGCTGCCTTCCGTTACGGGACGCGGTTCCGCGCTTGGGCGCTGGCGGCTGACGCGAACGACCTGAACCAGTCGGCAGTCGGCGGCGATGCCTCGGCCGAGTTGCCCACGGACGATGTCCTGGTGCGCATCTCGGGCGGTCGCGACATCCTCGCTAGCCTCGAGGTCACGCCGGCGGTGTGCACGCCCAATGGCGATGGCGCCAACGACGCCGTGACGCTGGTCTGTACGCTGCTGCACCTGCTGGAGGCCTCACCCCTCGAGGTGTCGGTCTTCGATCTGGCGGGACGCTGCGTCCGACACTTGCCCGTACCGCCCGCCCGGAGCGGACGCGTGGCCGTCCAGTGGGATGGCTGCGCTGACAATGGCGGACGGGTGCCGCCCGGCCTGTACCTGGTGCGCGCCGAAGTCAGGGCCGATACCCGCAGTGAGCGGCGCTTCGGCCGGGTGGCCGTGGCCTACTGATCTCTGGAGGTCGCACGTGCAACGACGATGGTGGGCGAGTTGGTCAGTGATCCTCGGCGCTGTGGCGGTGGTCATCGGGGTCCGTCCTGCGGTCGCCGGGGCGGCCGCACAGGACTACGGCGTCAGACTGGGGACCACCGTCCGGGGTGGCGTGGTCAGTTACGAGCCGACCGGGCCGGGGGTGCTGTTTGACGCGCTGGATCCGGCGGTCCGCAAGTGGTACGTGCCCCAGGAGCTCTACGCGGAGTACGGGTGGTGGCCCTGGGAGTACACCAACTACGCGCGCGAACGCTACGAACGCTACGTGGACACCAACCTGCAGGGCGACTTCTTCTACGATATCTACGGGGGCTTCATCACCCGCGGGTGGCTCATTTACGACTGGCGACAGGACCGGCCGCAGCAGTTCGGCAGTTCGGTGTTCAAGACCAACCGGTACTCCACCTGGTTCAGCAATGTGGTAGTGGCTTCAGACGCCAAGGGCCAGTACCACTACACGCTCACGATTGGGGATCAGATCCGCACGACGCTGACGCCCATGACCTTCTCCAAGCCCGGGTTCAACGGCGTGCAATGGGATTTCGCTTCGGATAAATACGAAGGTACTTTGCTGATGGCGCGGCCCAGTCGGCCGGCGGAGGCGTCCAGCCAGGACATCCCCGATATCCGCACCAGCGCCACCAACCTGCTCGGCGGCCGCGGCGTCGCCACCGTGGGTGACCTGGTCCGGGTCGGCGCCACCTACGTCACCGCGTACCAGTCACAGACCCTCCTTGAGGACGTCACCGGTGATCCCTTCTCGGGCGGGGCACTGACCACCGACCAGAACGCGTTGCCGATATCGCGCATCGTCGTGCGGCTGTCCGACGACTCGCCCGAAGACGGGCAGGGCGGGGCCTCGCTGTTCGACGACGAGATCTTGATCACCGACACTGACGGCAAGACCCTGCGGGGTAGCGAGATCGGATTCCATGCCGTGCGCCAGGGGGGGTACCAGCGGGTTGGGTACCTGGCGGCCGACGGCGACGAACGCATTACGTTGACGTACGATTTCACCGATCCGGCCTACGCTGGACCCGACCGGACACTGATCCGGCGGATCTCGTTCGAGATGGTGATCTCCAACGACTACCGAGTCGAGGTGACGTCGGACCGGCAGAGCAATGCCGCCGCCCAACCGGTCTTCCTCCAGGTCGCCCGCGCCGCGGGGAACATCAGGGACAACTCCAATCAGCAAGTGCTGACCTTCGACTACGGCTTGCCCACGGCCAACGTCGTCTTCGGCTTCACCATCGAAGGCCGGCGCATCTTCGGCTGTGACCTGTACGGAGAGTACGATCTCAACCGACGCTATCGCCAGTACCCCAACGTCAACCTGGCTGACCACCACACGGCGGTCGATCAGGCGCGCGCCTACATGCTCAATCTGTCGCGTGTCCAGTACCCCTTCTTCGCCTATGCCGAGGCTTTCGGCATGGACGGCGACTACAGCACACGGTCGTTCCTGGCCGGCACCAAAGGGCAGGACGAGATCGACTACGAAGACGAACGCAACTATATCTACGAATTCGTTGACGACAACGACGACCAGGACCGTCGGCCCGACTGGTCGAGGATTTGGCAGCCACTGGTCGACAACGCGGTGTTCCCCGGTTACGACGAGAACAACGATTTCATCTCGGACTTCAACCAAAACGACACCGACGACCGGGAGAACCTCGTTCCCGACTACGACGAGCCCTTCCTGCGCTACCACTGCGATCGCCCCGAGTTCCTCTTCGGGGTCGACATGAACAACGACGGCTGGATCGACCGCTTCGAGAACGATGAGGAGCCCGACTACCCGTACCGGCGCGACCACCATGGGTACAATGCTTACCTCGGGGTGAATGTGACGCCTGAGTCGCGGCTCACCCTGGGGCGGCTGCGCGAGTCGCTCATCTCCGGCGATGGCCGCAACCACAGCAGCTACCTGCTCTTTACCTATGAGCGCGACCTAGCTCACCTGGGCCGTGTCCGGCTGTTCGAGAACGCCCGATGGGTGCAGGACGATATCCCCGACAATCTGCTGCAGTGGGTGCAGCCAGCCAACAGCCGCGGCGCTCTGCAGCGCGTCTTCGATCCCCTGCCCGCACGGGACACCTGGGTGAACACCTCATACATGCAGTTGGACCTGCGGCGGATCCCGGGCTTGACCGTCACGAACAAAGTCAAGGTAGAGACGTATACGCAACGGCAGGAGCAGGCCGACCTGCGGCACCGCTCCAGCTTCGTGGGATTGATCAACAAGGCCGACTACGCCTTGCAGCTCGGGCGAGTCAAGATCGAGCCGCGCTGGAAGAGCGAGTTTGTTCGGCAACGCCCGTTCCTGCGCACGGATCCGGCCCGCCGAGAACTCACCGAGACAGGTTTTCTGGTGGCGCGCTTCCCGGTGCTGTGGCAGACGGTCATCGAGACGGGACTCGAGTTGTCGCACTTCGAGCAGTTCCGCGACAATGCCGACGGGGTGCCGTTGGCCCGCGCCCTGGCGCCGGACGCCGACAGTCGGGTGCTGGCCGTCCAGATGAGCAACGCCTCCGACTACGTGGGCTACAAGCTCAATGTCCGCGCCGGCTTCCGTTATCAGCGCCTGACCTACAAGGTGCAGCCTGACAATACCACTAGTGCGGTATACATGACGGTGTACGCGGGCCTGTGACGCCTGCGCTTGGGGCGTTGGTCTGCGCGGCAGGCTGGCCGTTGGTCCCCGCGGTGGGTGGCGGCCAGTGCGGGGTTCGGCGGGCGGCACCGGTGGCGTCGCCTGCATTCCCTGCTCACGGCGTCCGGACCGGGCCGGCGCCGAAGGTTCCACACTCGGCAGCAAAGGAGGAGGTGCCTGGATGAGGAAGTTGAGCATTGCGGTGGTGGCGCTTTTCCTGGCGGCGATGGTTGCCACCGGAGCCTCGGCCCACAAGGGGCAGATGAAGTACATGTACCAGTTCGCACCAGGGACCGAACCGGACCTGGACGGCGAAATGGCTGACTGGGACGTGGTCGGCGATTTCTACCGCGCTCGTGCCGAGACCATGTTCAACCAGTTCGGCGCCCCCATGGATCTGGCCGACTTCAACTGCTGGACGGCCTGGGGCTACAGCCTGTCGACCAACAAGGCCTACTTCGCCTACTGGGTCTCGGACGACATGCTGAACAACACCGAGAAATGGTCGACGACTACCGACTGGGATCACAGCGGCGGTCAGTTCCGCTCCTTCCAGCAAGGCGACGAGTACGAGAAGCGCTGGGACTGCGCTCAAGCGCAGCGTTACGACATCGCCGCACCGGTGTATTCCTCGTCCGGTTACTACACCAAGAACCTCGGCAAGGTCTGGGCCGGAACCGCCCCGTATGTGGAATGGGGCGGCAAGTTCCTGAAGGGGAATGTCGGCACCTTCGAACCGGCCGAGTTGTTCGGCGAGGTTGCGATCATGCCGTTCGACGATTGCCATCCGGACGGGGAAGCGGCCAGCGTCGTCCACCGCTTCAAGGAGGGCGAGATCGTTGGTGTCGAGACCAACTGGGGCGACAAAGATGCGGACCCGGCCAACTACGACAATGCCTATTGGTCGGTGTTCGGTGGCGTGGGTGCCTCGCAGGACGCCAACCAGTTCGGTGACTACCTGTTGGCGCCGTTGGAGTCAGGCCCGACGGCTACGGCTGACAACACGTGGGGCCAAGTGAAGGCGGGTTTCATCTCCGAGTAGGCACCGGCAGTCGCTAGCCGCCCACCGCGGGCGCCGCAGCGGGGCCGCGAGGCTCGGCTGCGGCGCAGCGCCGGGCGCAGTCGGTGAAGGGTATCCGGCAAATGGCAGAGAAGGCCGCAGGCCGAGGCAGCCGGTGGGTGATCTGGGTTGGGTCGGTAGGGTGCGCCCTGTGCCTCCAGTCCCCTGTTGATGGCTGGGGCCGCCAGGTCCTGCAACTGGGGGGGGGCGGTCTGGCTTGGGTTGATCGCGGCCAGTTGACGTTCGCCGACGCGGTCACAGTGCCGGGCAGTATCCGGCCGTTAGAAACGGACCTCAGCCGTAACCTGGTGGTCAGTCGGACCAGTCGCGGTGGTGATATCCATAGCCGGAACGACGCCTATACCCTACCCGCGAACTGGGACAGCGACAAAGACCTGATGGGCGATGGCGACTCGATTACTGCCTTTGTGCACCCGCCACGTATCGACTTCTTCCGTCCGGGGTTCTTCTACTCGGTCCCTATTTACGTCGATCTGGGGGCCCCCTTTCCGGTCGAGCGCATCCGCTTCGCGACGCGTCCGGATCAGCCGCAGAACAGCGTGCGGCAATACGACCTGTACACCAATGACGGTTCGGCGGCAGCGCAGGATGTGTACGGCGATCCGGTCTGGTCCCTTTTGCGGCGCGAGACGGACAACCTGCAACGCGTCGTTGACATCCACGTGCCCCTCCAGCCGCTGCGACGCCTGTACCTCTACCCAGGCAGCTGGGGCACCAGCGGCAATGATACCGGACCGAGCACCACCTGGGAGATCGCCGAACTCGAGGTGTTCGGCCGCGGATTCGTGCCCCAAGCCGAATACCTCACGGCGCCCATCGATCTGGGAAGCCCGTCGGCGTTGGGGCAGGTGTCATGGGGCGGCCACGTCGACCCGCAAGCGAAGGTAGTCGTGCAGAGCCGCAGTGGCCGCGACGACCAGCCGGAGGTGTACTGGCGCCGCACCGGGGTGGGCGACCAGATCACTGCGACCGACGCAACGGGCCGCCCGTTGACTCGGGCAGCGTATTACGCCCTGCCGTCGACCGTGCGGGGCGGAATCACTGACGACCAGGAGAACTGGAGTGCGTGGCAGACCTACCTGTTCGAGGACGGGTTGGCCGGCCTGCGCCTGCTGTCGCCCAGCCCGCGGCGATATGTGCAGTTCCGGCTCCAGTTCGTCTCGTCAGGGACCGACGGGGCGCAGGTTGACTCGCTGCGACTGGAATATTCGCAGCCGCCGGTGGTGGACGCGGCGGTCGGCGAGCTCTGGCCTGATTTGGTCGACCTGGGCCGGGCAACCCGGTTCACCTACGCCGTGCGGGCGCAGATGCGCGCCGGGCAACCTGGGTTCTCGGCGTTGACCATCCGCACTTCAGCGGCGGTCGATTCCGTCCTTGCGGTTCGGGTCGACGGTGCGGAGGTGTCGTACACGGCGACGGTGCACGCAGGGGAGGTGAACTCGGTCGAGGTCACCTTCCCGCGCGTCTGGCGCGACCAGTCGCTGGTCGAGGTAGACCTGATTGCCCGGGTCTTCCGCTATGGTACACCGTTCGGCGGTGCGGTCCGTGACCCGCAGAGCGATGACGTGGCGCTGGAGGTCACCGCCGGCGATGCCGTGGCTTCTCAACCGGGCGATGCCCTGCGCGTGCGCACCTCGCTGGGCGGCCGCGTGTTAGGGGCGGTGGAGGTGTTCCCTGCGGTGCTGTCGCCCAACCACGACGGCGTCAATGACCAGGTGTGGTTCACGTTCGCCCTCCTTACGCGCACGGGGGTGGGGGACAGTCGCGTTGCGGTGTACGACCTGGCCGGGCGGTTGGTGTGGCAATGGCAGGCGGCGCGCCAGGGAGGTGCCGAGGTGCGCCTCGCCTGGGATGGCCATGATGCCTCCGGGACTGTGGTCCCACCGGGCCTGTATCTGTTCCGCGTCAGCGCGGCGTCCGACACGGGCGATGACGTGCGGTGGGGACACCTGGCTGTGGTCTATTGATATGCGTGTTCTGACACGTGCCCGGCGCGGCGAGATGCGCCAACAGCAGCCGCTGAATGCGGTGCGGTACGTGGCGGTTGGTTGCCTGTTGGCCCTGACCAGCTGCTCGCGGACGCCGCCAACGGCCTCGATCCCAGGTGTGGTCGCTCGGTTGGACACGTTGCAGTTGACCGCCGACGAATTGCGCGCCTTTGTCGCCCGGATACCCGCTGTACTGCGCTCCAGCGAAGCGCCCGAGAGGGCTAGGAGTGAGTACCTCCACAGCCTGATGGCACGCCACCTGCTGGCCCGCCAGGCGCACGCGGAGGGGATCGACACCCTGCCGGCCGTGCGCGCCCGGGCCCAGGCCCGGTGGCAGCAGCACGTGATCGAGGCGTACCGACGGGAGACACTGGCGCCTCGTGTCAAGGTCACCGAGGTCGACATTCAACAAGCGTTCGTCGCTGCCGGAATGGCTCGTCAGCGGCAACTGGCTGTGATCCTGGTAGGCAGCCAGGCCGCGGCGTACGAGGTCGCCGCGCGCCTCCACCGTGGGGAATCGTTCGCCGCCATCGCCCGGGAAGTCTCGCTGGACGAGCGGTCGGCCGCCCAAGGCGGCGTTGCCGGTTACATCAACGTCGACCAGGCTCGCCGTCTGCACATCCCGGCCGGGTTGTTCGACCGCCTGCCCGACGGACGCGTCTCGGGGCCGTTGCCGCTGGGGCGGCGTTGGCAGTTGGTGAAGTTCGAAGGCGCGCGGGCGGCGTCGCTGGCCGAGGCGCGAGCGGCCCTGGAGCGCGACTTGAGGGCCCGGCGATGGGAGGAGGTCGAGAGCCGTGCGGTTGGGGACCTGGCACGGCAAGTCCATTGGCGGCTGGTCGACGACGGGCTCGCGGTTCTGCTCCAGGCCGCCCGTGGACGGCGGTACCTGCGGCCGGAGGACCTGGACGAGAACGCCGGTTCGCGGACCCTGTTCGCCTTCGATGGCGGCGTTGTCTCGGTGCGCGGCTACGTGAGTGCCCTGTGGACCAATCCGGCTGCGGCCGTGCAGGGAGAGGGCCTGGCG
Source organism: uncultured Gemmatimonadota bacterium (assembly GCA_903893785.1). Lineage (GTDB taxonomy): Bacteria > Latescibacterota > UBA2968 > UBA8231 > UBA8231 > CAITNQ01. Next base: position 7,507 of record CAITNQ010000219.1, on the reverse strand, counting down.
GATCGCGCCGCGGTCGTCGCTGGCGGCGAGACCTTGCTGGTCGGCGAACTGATGCTGGCGGAGGGCGCGCGCCGGGCTGGGTTAACCGACCGGGCCGATATGCGCCGGTGGCTTGACGTGGTGACCGAGGAGTTCGCCATTCGGGAGCTCCGGCGTTTGCGCGCGGTGGTGCCGGTGCAGGTGGCTGAAGCCGACGCCCAGGACTACTACCAGGCCCACACGGCCGAATTCCGCCGCCCCATGACGGCCCACATCGTCGAGGTGCTGGTGGCCACCGAAGGGGAGGCGCGCGGGCTGCGCGCGCGCCTGTCAGGACAGGTTGGCCTGGGCGAGTTGGCGGCCGAATGCAGTATCCGTGAGGGTGCCCGGGCCGAGAACGGTATGCTGGTCGTTGATGACCACATACGCCTGGCGCACCCTCGGTTGTACGAAGCGGTGCGGGACGCGCCGCTCGACGGAGTGGTCGGGCCGGTGCCGGTGGAGCAGGGTTATACCGTCTTCAGGGTGTTGCGTCGCGAGGGCGGCCAACCGGCACCCTTTGCCGAAGTACTGCCGCGAGCCCGCGCCCTGGTGCGCCGGGAGCGACGCGAGAGCTTGCTGCGCTCCTGCGTCGACAGCCTGATCAATGCCATGGGTGACCGCCTCGTGGTGGACGACCAAGAACTCCGCGTAGCTCTGCCCGACTCACTCCTGACCGCGCCGGCTTCGGGCGTAACCCAGCCTGAGGACGCCGACACAACGGAGGCGCCGTAACGCGGCATGCGCAAACCGGGATGCTCGAGGGGTCTTTCGTGGGCGTGGCCGTTGCTGGCTGTGTGGATGACGACACCAAGCGTGGCGCAGTCGTACCGGCTGTCCGCAACGCGGGTGGAGGTGACCACGCAGGCCCACTGGCAGGCATGGGAACGGCCTCCCGGCGTTGCCGACGTGGCCGCCACGGGCATGGTCACCCCTGCCTATGTCGACACGACCGCCAACGCGGTTGCCGACGCAGCCAGTTTCAGCTACCCGATCTCGGGTTCGGTTCGATCCCAATACGGGACCGCCTACGACCAGGGAACGGCGGTCATGGCTCGGGGTGGCGTCAAAAGGTGCGGTTCGGGAGGGGGCAGCGCCGGGCAGGCAATCGACCAGGACTCGGTGACCGCCTGGGAGCCCGACTCGGCGGACCCACTCGATACCTGGTGGCTTGAGATCGACCTGGGCCGCTTGGTTTCGGCGACGCGCATCGTAGTGCGCTTTGCCGCCGATTCGCCCGATCGTCGTGCTGACCCCTTCCTGCAGTTCCGCGTTCACTCCTCAGCCGGGCAGAGCCCGTTCGGTTCTTCCGACCAGAGCGGCGCCCTGGATTACGAGTTGGTGGGCGGCACGACTCGCCCGAACAAGGACCAGCGTGTTTTCAGCTTCGACCTGACGCCCGTCGGCCCTTACTCTCCCGGATGGACCGGGCGGTTGCTGCAGTACCTGCGTATTTCGGCTACGGACACCGATGGTGGCCGCGCGGCGATGGTCACCGCCGAGGCGTGGCAGGCCCTGGCAGTGGCCGATCGGGGCGTGGTGGACCATGTGTGGCGCGTGGGGGGCGAGGACCGCCTGGTCACCGCCTCGCTGTATGCCTCGCTGCCGGCCGGCGAACAGGGCGGCGTGCGCTACTACCGCCGCGAGCGCCCGCGGTTGGCCGAGGTCGAGGTGTGGACCTCGGGGCCCAATGTCGCCCTGGGTACCCTCGCCCGCGGCGGGACTTTCACCGACCCTAACGCCACCGCTTTCCCCGAGCGCGCGTTTGACGGTCGAATCGCCACCTACTGGGACGCCATTGTGTACAGTACCGTGGGTGACATTGCCGGATGGGGTGACCTGACCGTGGACCTCGGGGCGCTGTTCCGTTTGCGGGCCGTGCGGCCGGTTACCGGTGTGATGTTCGGCTCGGGTCACGTGCTCTACGGTTACGAATTGAAGGGCTCGGACGGCTCGCGCGCACCGGACGGCAGCCTGATCTGGCAGGCTCTCAGTGGTGACGATCGCCTCCTGAACCAAGACACCCGCCTGTTCGAGGACACGTTTGAGCCGCGTGAGGTGCGGTACCTGGGCTTCCGCAATGTAGACACCGCCAGACGCACCCTGGCGTACGAAGGGCATCGCTACCCCAGTCAGGTCTCAGAGATCCAGGTGTACGCCGTCGGGTACATGCCTGAAGTAGTCATGACCTCAGGTTACATTGACCTGCAGCGCCCCCGCAGCCTGACGACTCTCACCTGGGAAGCGCGCATGCCGGCCGGCACCAGCGTGCAGTTGCGCACGCGCACGGGAGACGAGTTACGCGAGTCAACACGCTACTTCAACGCCCAGGGACAGGAGCTGGCAAACAAGGAGGCGTACGACCGCTTGCCCAGCTTTGCCCGCGGTCAGAAGCTGGTCGAGGTGTTGCCCGGAGCCGGGTGGAGCGGCTGGAGTCAGGCCTATCAGGTGCCCGGCGAGGTGGTGCGCTCCCCGAGCCCGCGCCGTTACCTCGTTGTCGAGGCTCGCCTGCGGACCCAGGTTTCCGGCTCCTGCGCCTCGCTGCAGCGGCTGTACATCAACTTCGCCGACCCGGTAGCGGAGAGCGTGGTGGGCGAGGTGCAACCCAAACGCGACATACCGCTAGGCGACGAGGTGACGCTCGATGTCTTCCTGAAACCGCATTACGTCGCCGCCAACCCGCGCGTCGATCGGGTCCGCGTGATGGCGCCGGCGGGCGCCTCGATGTCGCTCGATCAAGTGCGGCTGGGCCTGCCCGCGTCGCTGGCTGCGGGCGTCGGTGTTACGTTTGTGCCAGACTCGCAGGGGCACTACTCCGACAGCGGGGGCCAAGCCCTGGAGGTGTCGGGCAACGGCACCGACAGCCTGACCATCTCGCTGCCGCAGGTGCTCGCCGAGGGTGAAGCGCTGGATGTCCGCCTCCGCTCGGCCGTGTACCAGAGCGGCGCCACGTTCCGTGCCGCCGTCGGCAACCGGGCCCGGACCCAGGTTTGGCAGGAAGTCGATGCGGGCGATGCGGTGCCCGACGAGTTGGCTCCCGGGGCCGGTATGACCGTGCTGACCCCGCTGGATGGTGCCAACCTGAAACGGTTGGGGACCGGGCCGTTGGTGTTGACGCCCAATGGCGACGGCGTCAACGAGACGGCCGTAGTTGATTTCGCCGTCCTGCGCGTCAATGGGGAACGCGAAGTGGCCGTGTCCATATGGGATCTGGCGGGTCGCCCGGTAGTGCGCATGGTCGAGACCCGAACCCAAGCCACCGGACGGTACCGCTTCGTCTGGGATGGCCGCGATGACGGTGGGTGGCGGGTCCCACCGGGCGTGTATCTGCTACGTATCGAGGTCGACACCGATGACCGGAACCATCCGGCCCTGACCCAGTGCGTGCACGTCGCGTACTGACGGTGGCCGAATCAGGGGGCGAAATGAAGCGGTCGGGCGTGTTCATCCATGGGCCATGCGCGCCCGTGCGGCGTTGGGCGCGCATGTGGGTATTGCTGGTGGCCGCGTCGGCCACCGGTTGCGCCTACCCCTACGTTGCGGGCCCCCTGCGGCCCGCGTCCGCGCAGGCTTCCGGGGTCACCCTGGCTGACGACGGCACGGTGACCTACACGCGCGAACGTCTGGAGGTGTCGGTTCGGCCGATGACGGACGACGAATTGAACCGGCAGTTTGTCGCGGCCGACGCTGCACCATCGGCGATGGCCAATCCCTACACCTTCACGGCAGCGCGACCCGGCGCCGACGGACGCCAGCCGCAGCGGTTCACGGTGTTCCGTCTGGGCGTCAAGAACTACGCCTTCCCAAAGGTCAGGATAGATCCGGCCCGGATCGTTCTGCGCACTGCTAACGGCCGCGAGTATTGGAGCCTGGGCCGGGCACAACTGGAAACGTACCTGCGCGCCTATGCCATCGGTTACCGGGGCAACGCGTACCGCCACTATCAGGAACTGCTCGATGTCTTGGGGCGGACCCTCGCCAGGGATACCGAGGTCTTCTCAGGCCAGGAGGTCGTGGGCCTGGTCGTGTTCCCGCGCCTCCATGACGACGTAACCGCCTTGAGCGTGGAAGTGCTCGAGGCCGTCCTGCGCTTCGACTACCGCAACGAGCCGCTCGAGACTACGCACCTCAGCTTCGCCTTCCAGCGCCAGGTGGGGCGCTTGGCGCCAGCCAGACCTGCCAACGCCGGGCGCTGAAGCACCGGTCGTCAGCGCGACAGGACGACATGTGCCGTGTCCGCGTGCGATCCCATGTGGAGTTGTACCAGGTACACGCCGCTGGCGACGTCGTGCGCCTGGTTGTCGCGTCCATCCCATTCCACCGCGTACGCACCCGGTCGGCAATCGGCGTCAACCAGGCGACGCACTTCTCGACCCAGCGCGTCCATCACCGATATCCGGGCCCGGCCCGGCGCGCCGACGCGGTAGCGTAGCGTGACGCCGCCGTTGCTGGGGTTGGGGTAAGGGTTCAGCAGCGTGGCCGTTGCGGGCCCCGGTCCCGCGCCAGCCGCGCCGTCCTCGACGGCCGTGGCCTTGCCGTCCCCGGCCAGGACCACCACGTCATCGTACACGCGTCGTTCGAAGCGCACCGTCGGCGACTCGCCGGCGCTGACGAGCGGAAATGCATACACGGGTTTGAAGATAGCCTGCCAGGCGTCGCCCTCGCGAACGATGTCAAGCTCGAGGTGCCCGTAGTGTTTGCCGCCGTCGACCAGCACCCCGGCATGCCACTGCTCGGGGACATCGCGCTCAACCAGGAAACGCTGCGCCGGATTCGGCAGGCCCGGCTGCGGCCCACGCAGGCCGTCGCCGGCGGTACCGACATCGAAGACGAGCATGGAGTCGGCTCGCTGCGTCCCGTTCGGCAGCACCTCGGTGCCAGCCACGACCGAGCGCTCCCACACCTCATCGTGGCCGGCGATCAGGGCATCGACGCCATAGCGGAGGAGCAGCGGTGTCAAGGCCCGGACCGGCACACCCGACTGCGTGTCGTAACCCGTGCCCACACCTGGCGGCCAGCCGTGGGGGCCGACACTGTAAGGGACGTGGTGCAGCACCACGAAGGTGAAGGCGCTGCGGCACTGGGCGTCGCGCAGCTGCGCCTCCAGCCAGGCATACTGGTGGGTCCCGGCCGCGAAACCTGGTGATCCACCCCCGCCGTCGTCGCCCTGACCGCCCAGGAAGAAGTTGGTGTCACCGGTCGACTGCGGCGGTCTGCCATTGGTGACGTCGAGCGCGAGCAGGGTCATGGGACCGTAGTCGAGGCGGTAGTACCTGCCGGCGTCCGCCGGCTCGGGCGAGTGGTTGTCTGGGTAGGTGAAATAGCTCAGGTAGCGGGCCATGGCCCGCTCCGAACCGGGTTGGCTGTATTGCCCTTGCTGGGGGCCTTCGTAGTAGTCGTGGTTCCCGGGCGTGGCCAGGACGGGCACGCGCGCCGCCAGTCCCCCGCGCCCCCGGTCGGTAAGCTGCCGCCAGAACTCGTCCCAGTCGCGTTGCTCGCCGCCAGACTCCACCAGGTCCCCGGCGAGTACCACCAGATCGGGTCGGCGGGCCGCCACGATCGCCAAGTTGGCGGCCAGTCCGGTCGCCTGGTCAACCAGGTAACGCCGGCCTGGGCTCGCGCCGGTTGGGTCCGCCCATTCCGTGGCGTTGCCGGTCGACTCGGGCTCGGTCTCGGTGTCGGACAGGAAAGCCACCCGAATGCCGGTGGCTGTGGCCCTCGGTGCCGTGGCGAAGGTGTCGGCGAAGGTCCGTGCCCCCTGCCGGACGCGGTACGCGTACCGCGCGCCGGGCAGCAACCCCGATATGCGGCAGCGGTGCCGGAAAGGGCACGGTGGGCTCACACCAGCGAAGTACGTTTCCACCTCCCACTGGGTATGGGCCAGCGAAGGCACCGGGTCGCCACCGACGCTAACCTGACCGGTGCCCCCGGCCCCATCGACGGCCTGCCAGCTCAGTTCGCCGGCATCGGGCTCGGTGGAGAACCAGACCACGGTCACCGCGTCGGCCGCGGGGTACTGCAGGTAAGGGGTGATCGTCAGGTCGCCCAGCGACGCAGTCGCGCCGAACGCGGCGGTGAGCACGAACACCAGCAGCCGTAGTATGGAATGGCTCCGTCTGGTGCTATCAGCCATCGGGTATCTCCTCAGCTCACGGACAGGTCCCGCCCCGTGAGCTGGCGGGTCTGCACCGGGGGGGCGGCCTTGAGGGATGGGGTCGGCACGCTGGGTGGCGTTGCCCTCGCCCAGGGACGGGGTGCCCGCCGCCACCGCCGGGTTATGCCGCTTGAGCACCGTGCACCGTTATGGTATGCTATAGGGTCGGCGCAGCAAGGGCGGCAATGGGTATCAGAGGACCGAAGCCATGGCAGAGACCGAGGCGCAGACCGACTTCGAGGAACGTCGTCGGCTGCTGCAGATGCGCATGCTGTACGAAGTGGGTCTGGCGATCAACGGCTCGCTGGAACTCGCCCAGGTCTCGCACGAGATTCTGGAGCGAGCTCTCACGATGGTCGACGCCCGGGCCGGTGCGCTGTGGGTGCACGACAACACGGGCGCCTGGGAGGTAGTCGGTCGCATCGGTCACGAGGCCCAGACCGGCGGCGCGACGGCGCAGGCTGCCGTGACCGAGGCATGGGAGCGCCGCCGCCTGGTCCAGGCAGATGGCGCCGGCGGCGGGTGGCAGCACCTGTGTGCCGTGCCGTTGGAGTCCGGGCAGCAGGTTGACGGCGTGCTGGTCGTAACCGACCGTGAGCAGCGCCGCGGCGGCGTCGGCCCCTTCAACAGCGGCGACCAGGCCCTTCTCCTGGCCTTCGCTCTGCAAGCGGGATCGGCCCTGCACAATGCGCAGCTGTACCGGCGCCTTGAGCAGGCGTACGAGCAACTCCAGGCCGCGCAGCGCAAGCTGGCTCAGTTGGAGCACCTCAAGGCCCTGGGCGATCTGTCGGCCGAGGTGGCCCACGCCGTGCGCCATATCCTCGGCATCATCGTCGGCCGCGCTGATCTGTACCTGAGCCAGCCACGCGACCCTGAAGCAGCCGTGCGGGCCATACTGCAGACGGCTGAGAGCGGCGAAGGCATCCTGGAGCGACTGCAGCGCTGTACGCGTCTGGGGGTGGGGCACGGTCGGGAAACGGTCGATGTGGCCCACCTGGCGGCGGCGGCGGCGGCGGATGTGCAGGCGCTGTGGGCTGAACGGGACCGGCGTGCAGCAACCGCTGTGCAGTGGCAGGTGGACTGCCGACCGGTACCCGACACGTGGGCCAATGGCACGGATCTTCAGGACGTGGTGCGCAATCTGCTCGTCAATGCCCTGGAGGCCATGCCCACCGGTGGGCACCTGCGCCTGGCGGTGGGTGTCGTTGACGGCCGCATTCGCGTCGAGGTGGAGGACGACGGGCCGGGCATGAACCAGGATGTCTGTGCGCGCGTGTTCGAGCCCTTCTTTACCACCAAGGAAATCCCGGGATCAGGACTGGGGCTGAGCATCGC
>CAITNQ010000218.1 GCA_903893785.1 uncultured Gemmatimonadota bacterium | reverse complement strand
CCCGGCCCGACCGCGTGGATCACTTCGCCGCCCAGCGTTTCCTCGTCGACTGCGAACCCCTGGAGTTGGCGGAACAGGTGGCCGTACAGGTCGTCGTCAATGACCAGTTGTTCCAGGCTGACCGTGCCCACGCAGGCCAGCGAACCGGCCCCACCATTGACGTTGGCCCCCGCCAGGGCGGGCAGGTAGCCGCAGGACCATTTCTCCAGTGTCGCCATCAGGTCCGGGGTGCAGGCGTCGCTGCACAGGCCGTTGGATGCCGTGGGCAGCCCGTAGGACCGCCCCAACTGCACACAGGCCGCCGACATGAGGCCGACCTCGGTGGTGCTGATGGAGGCATTGCCGGTCCGCATGTCCATGGCCATGGGGTGTGCCGCCCACACCACCGGAGCTCCGGGGCGATGCAGCTGCAGTAGGGTGAGCGCCGCCAGCATCTCCGCGGCGATCTGCACCACCGCGCCGGCCAGGGTCACCGGTGCCGTGGCTCCCGCTACTGCCGACGAATTCACGCAGACCGGAATCCCCAGTTCGGCCGCGGTCATCGCCCCCTCGCACTGGCCCCAACCGTACACCAACGGGCTGTTGACCGACGACAGAACCATGAGCCGGGGATGCCGGTCGGTTGCTTGCGTGACCTCGGTCAGGCGCGCCAGCCAGCGCATGCCTTCGCCGCTGAAGGTCGAGTACATGAGGGGTTTGTCGGTGAACGGCAGCATGCGTGCCAGGCAGCGCACTTCTTCGGATTTGGCCGCCTCTTCCTGGTCATTGAGCGACCCCGCCAGGTTGAGGTGAGGCAGGGCCTGAATGATGCGGGTCCAATTGGCCACATCCGCGGCGGTCACGGCACGGCGGCGACGGGAGTCGGCATCGACGATCCAGTTCAGGCCTGTGGTGGTGCGCGCGAAGGCCGGCCCGTCAAGCCGCAGGTGGCAGTCCCGACGCGGGTCGGCCTGGCCGTACACGCTCACCTGGCGCGGGGCACTGGCCAGCGCCTGTTCCACCAGCGCGCGCGGCACCCGCGCGATCGGTTGCGTCGGGTCGACCGATGCACCGTTGCGGGCCAGCAGGTCAAGCGCCGCCGGGTACTGAAGCATGATGCCGGTCCCTTCCAGTACGTCCAGCGCCTGGGCGTGGACCCGGGCGATGGCCCCTTCGGTAAGGACGGCGATGTGGGGCACAGGGGGGGCGGCGACGGTTTGGCTGGGCATGGAAGGCCCTCCTGGGTTGACGAGTCTCTGAACGCGATCAGGGCCGAGGGTCCCCGGTCATCCGCGGAGGGTCGGCGCCCCATGGCGCGGCGCCCATCGGCCTACACGAAGTAAGGGCTGCTCGCGGCGGTGTCCAGTTGGGCACGGCAGGCGCCCGTTGACAGCGGCCTCGACTGCGGTGTTCGTATGCCCCGTGCGGGCCTGTCGCCCGCCTATTCCCGGGAGAATCCCGTGCCGTTGACCCTTCGCGAGTTGCTGCCCCAGGGAGAGCCGGCTGACAGCGACGAGTTGCTCGGGCGGTTCCTCGCTTACGCCGACGACCGAGGCCTGAGTCTCTACCCGGCCCAGGAACGCGCCATCCTGGAGCTGTATGCCGGTCGACACGTCATCCTCAACACGCCGACCGGCTCCGGCAAGTCGCTGGTGGCCGCAGCCCTTCACTTTGATGCTCTGGCCCGCGGCCGCCGATCCGTTTACACCTGCCCGATCAAGGCGCTGGTGAACGAGAAATGGATGGCGCTGTGCCGCGAATTTGGCGCTGAGCAGGTGGGCCTGTCAACTGGCGATGCGACGGTCAATCGCGACGCTCCCATCCTGTGCTGTACGGCCGAGATCCTGGCCAACATCGCCCTCCGCCAGGGCGAGATGGCGGCTGTCGATGACGTAGTGATGGACGAGTTCCACTGGTACGCCGATCGCGATCGCGGTGTGGCCTGGCAGGTCCCGTTGCTGGCCCTGCCCCAGGCGCGCTTTCTGCTCATGTCAGCTACTTTGGGCGACACCGAGTTCTTCGAGCGTGATCTGACGCGGCGAACCGGTCGCGAGGCTCTGTCAGTCCGTTCCCACGACCGTCCGGTCCCGCTGGATTTCGCCTATTCGGATGTCTCCCTGGCGCGGACGCTGGAGAAGCTGAGTGCCGAGAACAAGGTGCCGGTTTACGTCGTGCACTTTACTCAGGCCGACGCCGCCGAGAGTGCGCAGGCGTTCACCAGCCTGAACGTGGCCACCCGCGAGGAGAAGGCGGCCATTGCCGAGGAGATCTCGGGGTACCGCTTCTCCAGCCCCTATGGCCCCGAGATTCGCCGCTGGCTGCGCCACGGGATTGGCCTGCACCACGCCGGGCTGCTGCCCAAGTACCGCGTCCTGGTGGAGCAGCTGGCGCAGAAGGGACTGCTGAAGATCATCTGCGGCACGGACACCCTGGGCGTGGGCATCAACGTGCCGATTCGTACCGTGCTGTTCACCCGGTTGTGCAAGTTCGACGGCCAGCAGACGGCCCTGCTCAGCGCCCGTGATTTCCACCAGATCAGCGGCCGCGCCGGCCGCCGCGGCTTCGACGACAAAGGCTGGGTGGTGGCCCAAGCGCCCGAGCACGTGGTGGAGAACCTGAAGCAGGAAGAGAAAGCGGCGAAGGGCGGCAAGAAAGTGACCCGGCGTCGTCCGCCGGAGCGCAATTTCGTCAACTGGGACGCCCGCACCTTCCAGCGCCTGGTCGACGCGGCACCCGAGCGTCTGGCCTCCCGGTTCCAGGTCTCACACGCCATGCTGCTCAACGTCCTGGGACGCGCCGGCGACGGCTGTGCCGCTTTGCGACAGCTCATTCGCGACTGCCACGACACGCCGCGCCAGAAGAAGGCCCACGTCCGGCGGGCCTGGCAGCTCTTCCGCTCGCTGCTGGCGCGCGGCATTGTCGAGATCATGCCGCCGGGATCGCTGAGCAAGCTGCGGGTCAACGTCGACCTGCAGGACGACTTCTCGATGGACCAGGCCCTGTCGCTGTACCTCCTGGAGACCATCCCGTTGCTGGACCCCGCCGCGCCAGATTACCCCCTGGTCGTGCTGACACTGGTGGAGTCCATTCTGGAAGACCCGGCGGTGATCCTGCGGCAGCAACTCGACCGGGCCCGTGGCCGGGCGGTGGCCGAAATGAAAGCCCGCGGCGTGGACTACGAAGACCGGATCGCCGCGCTGGATGATATCGAATACCCCAAGCCCAACCGCGACTTCATCTACGAAACATTCAATGCGTTCGCCGACCGTCACCCGTGGTTGGGGCAGGAGAACATCCGGCCCAAGTCCATCGCCCGGGAGATGTTCGAGTCCTTCCTGTCCTTTGCCGACTATGTGCGCGAGTACGAACTGCAGCGCAGTGAGGGGCTGCTGCTGCGGCACCTGAACAGCGTGTACAAGGCGCTGCGCCAGACGGTTCCCGACGGGGTCAAGGACGAAGTTCTGCGGGAAATGGAGCTCTACCTGGGCGCCATGATCCGCGCCGCCGACTCGAGCCTGCTCGATGAGTGGGAGAAGATGCTGGCGGCGGCCGGCGAACGCGAGGAAGATGCCGGCGCCGGATGCGCCGACGAGCCGGAGGGCCCGCCGGATATCACGCGTGATGTCCGCGCCTTCACCGCCGCCATCCGCACCGGGATTTTCACCGTGCTGCGCGCGTTCCAAGCCGGCGACTGGGAACCGGCCCTCAGCGTGCTGGCCGAGTTGGGGGACGCGGAGTCAGTGCCGTGGACGGCGGAGCGGCTGGCGGCACGGCGCGACGAGTACCTGGTCGACCACCAACTGCTGTGCCTGACGCCCGAGGCGCGCAACTTGCGCCACACCCACGTACGCCCGGCCGACGATGGGCGCACGTGGGTGGTGGAGCAGATGCTCATCGACCCCGAGGGGCACAACGACTGGGTGGCGGCTTTCGCGGTTGACCTGTCCGCCTCGCGGCAGGCGGCAGCGCCTCACCTGCGCCTGGCGTGCCTGGGCCCGGCCGGCACCTTCTAGTCGCCGCGCGGGTTCACATGCGGTGGGCCGTGTCGACGATGCGGCTCTGGGCCGCCTGGATCTCCTCCGGCGTCGGTTCCGGGCCCTCCAGGGCGGCCTTGGCGGCACGGCGCGCCGCCGGCGACAGGAGGTCCAGGACGTGTTGCTGGTGGCCCTTGGGGCGTTGGCGCATGACCAGGCCCAGATCGGTCGGGTCGGCCGCCTTCATCAGACGCTCAATGTCGGGCCAGTTGAGCTGCCCCAACTCGTCGAAACTGGCCAGGCTGCGCAGTTCGCGCGGCACCGGCGGCGGTCCGGGATAGCCGATGCTCTGCCAGCCCGCCACGTCGCCACCGAACAGCCGGTAGGGGTGGGGGAACAGGCGGTGGGAGCGGTCCTTCAAGGGCAGTTCCACCCGTTGGTGGTCCTGCGCCGCCGAGAGCTTCAGCGCGATGGCGGTCTCCAGCGCGTGACGGTAGTCGTCGCCACTGCTCAAGGGCTCCTCGCCCGTGTCGAAGGCCTCGAGGAGCCGCTGGATGGTGCCGCCGAAGAAGTCCTCGGACGGCTCCTGCAGGAAATCCGGGAGCACCGGCGTCGATCGAGGGCCGACGCCCTGGACGAGTACCGGCCGGGGGCGGGCCAGCCATACCTGGCCATTGTCACCGGTTACGGATAAAAATGTCGGCATGTCGCCACCCGGTTGACCGATTTCGCAGACGATGCCGCCGGACAGGCCGAGGCGGCCATAGGCCGGCACATCGGCTTCGATAGCCGGGGTGCCCGGGGCGACATAGCCGTCCACGGCGGGCAGTTCCCATCCCTCGACCCATTCGACCTCGCGCCGGGTCACCAGGCGCAGGGCGGCCAACTGCACGCAGCCCGCTCCCGAGAGCTCCACCGGCAGACCGCCCGGCAGCGCGGCGCTGGTCAGCGTGCCGATGTTGCCGGCGTGAATCCAGGCAACCACCTGGCGCATATACGGTGTCGCCCACGCGGCCTGGGCGCACCCCAGCAGCGTGCCGTGCTGGCGGCAGACATCGACCAGCGCATCGGCCTCGGCAAGGCTGGCGCTGATCGGTTTCTCGCAGGACACCACCCGGACGCCGGCCTTGGCGCAGGTTGACACCACGGGGAAGTTCTGGCCCACCGGCACCACGGCGGAGACAATGTCGGGGACGGTGCGGGCCAGCAGCTCCTCCACCGTGTCAAAGGTGGCGCTGACGCCATAGCGGCGGGCGAAGTCGTCGCGCCGCTCGCGTGCGCGGTCCACCAGGCCCACAACCTCACACTGCGGGTGCTCGGCGTACGTGCGCAGGTAGTGACGGCCCCACATGCCGGCGCCGCCGACAACGGCGACGCGGTATTTGCGGTCGGGCAACGCAGCAACCTCCTGCTTGGGCCAGTCCCCTCACTCGCCGGGCGGCGGTGCGGTCGTGGCCGGGGGGAATGACGTGCCAGGACGCCACTCGCGGGCCATCTGGCGAGCCGTGGCAATCCCCAGCGCGCTCATCTTGTGGCCCAGTTCGTCGCGGTTGCGGATGGCGCGCAGACGGTCCTGGTTGTCGGCCAGGGGCAGGCGCCAGGACGCCAGGCTGTACCACATGTAGGCCACGGCCACGTCCTTCATCGTCCCGAGGCCGCGTTCGTACAGGGTGCCCAGGTTATTGCCGGCGCCGGCATGGCCCAGTTCCGCCGCCCGTTGGTACCAGATCAGGGCCAGCGAATCATTGCGGGCCACGCCACGACCCCGAGCGTAGGCCAGGCCGACATTGTAGAGTCCATTGGGGTCCTTGGCGTCGGCCGCCCGCTGGTACCACTTGAGGGCCTCGGCCGGATCGGCCGTTACCCCGAGTCCCTGGTCGTACATGAACCCGGTGTCGACCTGGGCCGCCGGGTCGCCCTGCTCAGCGGCCAGACGGTACCACCGCATAGCCTCGGCATAGTCGCGCTCGCCACCCAGGCCCAGCCGGTACAGGGCTCCCAGGCGCGCCTGCGCCGGCGCATCGCCCTGGGCCGCTGCCAGCAAATACCACCGGCGGGCCTCAGCCCGGTCCTGGGGCACGCCCTGACCCAGGTCGAACAGGACCGCCATCCGGCGCTGCGCCGAGGCATCGCCCTGGTCGGCCGCCAGGCGGTACCAACGTCTGGCTTCTTGGTAGTCCTGCTTCACCCCTTGGCCCAGGTCGTAGAGAATGCCCATCAGACGCTGGGCGCGGACATCGCCGCGGCGGGCCAGCGGTTCGGCCAAGGCGCGGGCGGCGTCGAATCGGCCCACTTCCTGGGCCCGCACTGCCTCGGCATAGCGGTCGGCAGAGGCAGCCGTCGGACCGGCTGTGGCGGCCAGGAGCAGGGCCGCGGCAAGACCCAGCCAGCACCAGCGTCCGCAGTGTGCGGCGCGGGCCTGGCGGGGTCGTTGGTGATGGCCTGGCGAGGGTCCAGGCCGAAGCCTGACAAGGGGGTTCATGTCACACCGTTATCCGGATTCCATGGCCCGGTGGCCGGGGGCCGGCAAGGGCGTTGGAGCGCCCCGCGCCCACTGGCGGCCGGCCGCACTCAGTGATGTCGCCGAGCCCGGTTCGTGCTCCGTACCAACGCCGACGCGGGCCGACCTGTCAAGTTGCGCCCCGAGCGCGGCGCGCACCCCGTACTGTGTCGTTCGGCGTTGAGGCCGGCGAGCACGCTTGGCAGCGTACGGGGCGCGGCAGATGCCACGCGTCCAGCCGGTCGCCGTCTGCGGGTCAGGCCAGCGACGCTCTGCGCGACACCGGGTCTGCCGCTTGGGCGCGGGGACGCACCTGCGAGCGACGTGACGAAAAGAGCCCTGGCTGTGGCCGCCGCTTGGCCGCGGGGACGCATGCCTCCGGGCCTGGGCGGTGACGCCGTGCGGGTACGTGGTGCTCGTGGTCCGCCCGGCTCAGGCAGCCGACTCGCTGCATGCGGCCGCCGCTTGGCCGCGGCCGGTCCATCCATCGGCAGCGATCAACAGGGCCAGGACGAGGTAACAGGCCGGCACCAGGTAGAAAGAGGCGGCCAGGCCTGCCGGGCCATCGGCCAGATGGCCCATCAGCCAGGTGAAGAACCCGCAGCCCGGGACTCCGGCACAGGAGAGCAAGATGAAGAGCATGGTGGTGTCCACGCCCGGAAGGCGGTCAGCGCAGCGGCTCTGCACCGAGGGCCAGTAGGGGCCTGTGGCCACGCCGGCTACCACCAACAGGCCGAAGAACCACCCCAGACTGGTCAGCGCGGGGAAGACCGCCGTCACTGCGGCCCCCCCAAGAGCCGAGAGCAGGATGAGCCAATGCAACTGGTGTTGGCGGATGGCATAACCCCATCCCACGCGACCGACCACCATACCCGCGGCGAAACAGGCCGTGCCGACGCCACCAGCCCAGGGCGCCGGGGTGAAGTGCAGCTGGATGTAACTGGCACACCAGAAGGTCAGGCAGAACTCACCGCCGCCAGCGACGAACATGGCGGCGAAGAAAAGCCAGAAGCGGGGCCGGCAGACGATCTGGCCAGCCTGAGACCGGACCTGTCGCCAGGTCAGCGGCGTGCCGACCTCGATGGCAGCGGGACGCGGACCGCCCGGCAGCAGGAGCAGGGCGGCTGGCACCAGGGCCAGGCCGGCGACGGCGGCCACCAGCCAGCGCCACGAGACGCCCGCAGAGAGCAGCGCCCCCGATGCCAGGACCGTTACCAGGACGCCGACCGACCAGAAGGCGTGCGAGAAGTTGATGTACCGCCCCGGTTCATCCGGATGCAGGTCCTGAACGAACGGAGTGGCCAACCCCTCGATGACGCCCTCACCGAGTCCGGCGACCATCAGGGCCAGCAGGAGCAGGGCATAGGCCGGTGTCACCGCGCACAGTGCCATGCCCGCCCCCATCACCAGCACGGCCGCGCCGAAGACTCGGCGTTTGCCCCAACGGGCAGCGGCGAATCCGCACAGCAGCATGGCCGCTACCATGGGCCCGGTGCGCCCCAGATGCAGCGCGCCGCCGCGTCCCATGCCGCCGGCCGCCAGCGGGAAACCCAACTCGTCGGCCAGAGCCACCAGGGCCACCGGTACCACTACCGAGCCGGCGGCGTAGGCCGAGAAGGCGATGAACGCGGCGTAGTCCGCCCGGCTGAAGACCAGGCGACGCGAAGGAGGCATAGGCAGAACCTGGCGGCAGGCAGCGACGACGGCGGCGACCGCCCCGCAACGGGTTGGGGGCTCAGGCAGGCTCGAAGTCCAGGTCGCAGTTGAGCGTGTCGCACAATGCCTGCAACTCGGCGCGCAGCTGGCGGATGGCTACCTGTGCCGGGATCGTCACCTGCATCTCCATCAGGAACAGCGGGTCGCCGCCGAAGGGCGCCGAGGCCTGCCGGGTGGTGAGCTCCTCGATATTGACGTCCCGCGAACGCAGCAACTCGCTCATGCGGTGGACAATGCCCGGCTGGTCCAGCGAGTAGGTCCGCAGTTTGAACGGGATGCCGCTGACGGCCTGGGGCCGCGTGGCTGCGTCAGCGATCAGGAGGCGCAGTCCCATGCTGCCGGCCAGGGCCGCCAGGGATGGGTGCAGACGAGCCGTGCTGCCATCATCGGCCTCGACCAGCATCATGATGGCGAACTGACCGCGCAGGTTCACCATGCGCGAATCGAGCACATTCCCACCGGACTCGTGCAGGTGGGCGGTCAACTGCTCGACGATGCCCGGATGGTCCGGACCCACCGCACTGACGACGAACTGCTGCATGACATTCTCCCGGTAGTGCCCCGGCGTTGCCGGCGACCCCAATGCGAGTGACCGTTCAGGCGAAGTCGATGTCCACATGGTCCAGCAGCACATACCCCTCGGGCAGGCGCCCGCGCCAGACTGGGTAGTCCCGTTCGGGCCGCAATCGGTGCGGATCACCGGCCAAGGGCCCCATGGGGGCGATATCCAACGGGTGCAGCACGAACAGGATGTCGACGTTGACGTCCGCCAGGACGCGCTGCAGCGGCAGGTACCCGTAGAAGTCGGCGCGGTCGTGACGCGAGCCCAGGCAGGTCCAGTCCGTGGGTTCGGGACGCACACTGAGGGTCTGCTCGGACCAATCCGTGGTGATTTCCAGGGGCTGACCGGTCAGCAGCCATCCGGAACAGATGCCGTCGTGCTGCGCTTGGCAGAGCAGGTACATGCGCGCACCGCGCATTTCCATCTCGCCGCGCAGGCGCACACTGACCTGAGCGCCGGCGAAATTGGTGGAGCAACCGGCTGCGATGAAGCGGTTGGGACCCTCCACCTCGCGTTGGTACTCGCCGGGGCGTCCGCCCGTGTTAAGGGCATACAACAGGTGCATGTACCCGGCCCCGGGCGGCGCGTGGTTGTAGTCAATCCACCAGGGGCTGCGGGTGATGGCGCAGCTGTCACGGATCTCCAGGGGCTTGGGCCCTTGAGCATTGCTGACCCAGCCGTACCACCCCCCGGGGCCGTCGTCAAAACCCTCGTGATAGCGCACTGCTGCGGACCTCCGGTTGGCGGCCGCCGGTGGGCGGCCCGTGGCGTCAGAATTGCACATTGGGGCGGACTACCAGAGCCGTCGTCGAGCGGCGCCCGGCGGCCAGCGCCCCCGAGTACCGGGTCGCGGACTCGTGGAGCAGTCCCAGGGTCAGGCTCAGCGCCCAGCGGTGGCCGGGCCGCGGCCAGGTGCGGTCGACCAGCAGATGGTGCCGGGTGGGTCTGAACCCGGCCCAGGCCAGGTCGATGATATACTCCCCGCCGCTGTTGCGCCACCACCCCCCATTGCCTGGCAGGTAGTCAATGCGGTTCCGGCGGAAGGCCATGTACACGACATCGGTGATTTCGTCGTTGCCGTGCACCTTGGCGCCCAGGCGGAATGACCAAGCCAGCTTGCCGCCGGGGGCGCGGCGGTCCCCCTTCACTTTCCATTCAAACTCCCACCAGCGGTCGTCGATCAACACATTGTCCTGGATGTGCCGGTTGCCGGCACTCACCAGGTACCCGCTGTACCCACGCCCGGCGATGCCGGCGCTGTCGGCCGTCGCGAAGTCCACCAACCCACCGGCAAACAGCGACAGGGCCCAGGGCTCTTCGAAACCGGCGGTCAGGGCCTGTACCACGTTGAGTCGGGGCGTCAGCTGCGCCTGGTGGTAGCGGTGGGGTTGCAGATGCCGCACCAGCACGCCCATGCCGGGCAGCGGATTGACGCTGACTTCGGCCAGCACAAAGCGCGGCACCAGCGCCCTCGACAGGAGCGCGCGGTAGATCGTCGCTTCGCGTCCCTCCGCCAGGCGCGGCACCGACGCTCGGGTCAGTGCCAGCGACACCGAAGCATTGGTGTAGTAGGCATCGGCTTCAACGGCCGTTTCCCACCTCGGCCCTGGCTGGGCCGCGCTCGTCATCGCGGCCAGCAGGGTCGTGGCGACCAGCGCCTTCAGGTGCCACGTGGCGCCAACATGCCATCCAGCAATGCCCATGGGCGCGAACGAAACAACGCCGTCCGGTCGGCGTCAAGCGGCGGCCTGCTCCAATCGTTCGAGCCACTCCGCCAACTGCAGGGCATCGGCGTACGTGGCGCCCTTGGGTACGGGTTCGACGCCGCGGACCACGCGGCAGAAGCAGCGCAGTTCCTCGGCCAGCATGCCGCTGGCGCCGTGGCGGTCGGCGCGGATTTCCAGTGCCATGGGCCAACGGGCCTTGGTCTGAAACACCTCGATCGGACGAGGGTTAGGCTGCAGACGGGCCGCCCAACCGTCGCCGAACACCTCCAACCGGTCGAAACCGTCGTCTCCCATGCCTGCCGGGGTGAGGAAGCTGGCTGTCAACGAGGCCACGGTGCCATCGGCCCAGGCCAGGCTGGCCCGGGCCAGATCCACGCGGCCATCACCACGGCGTCCCAACTGGGCCGCCATGGCAACGGGTTCGGCGCCGTTGAGCAGCACCTGGACGCAGTACAGGTCGTGCGTCATGGTCAGGTGGAAGGGCGACTCACCGGGAAAACGGGCCAGGGTAGTCTCCGGCCGATGGCGCACGGCGTCGATGTAGCGCAGCCGCCCCAACTGGGGCACCTCGTCCAAGAGCTGACGGAACTCGCTGTTGAACAGCAGGATGTGACCTAGCATCAGGTTGGCCGAGGCCGGCGCGACCCAGGGGCCGAGGGCCCGGGCTTCGCTGGCCGTCGCCGCCATGGGTTTCTCCAGCAGAACGCTGCTGCCGGCGGCCAGCAGTTTCTGCGTTAGCGGCACGTGGCTGGCGGTGCTGCTGGCAACGATCCAGCCCTCGGCGTCGACGGCCGCCATGGCTTCGTCCACATCCAGGAACCCGTGGGTTCCCGGCGAGTGCGCGGCGAATGCGTCAAGACTGGCCTGGCGACGTGCTACCACGGCGACCAACTCGGCCTCCGCCAGGCGGCGCAAGGTCAGCGCGTGCAACGTGCCGAAGGCGCCCAGACCGACGACGCCCAGGCGCACGGGGCGCTGCTTCGCGGTGCTCATCGACTACCTCCTGGTCAGCTCGCCGGGGCGCGCCGGCCCCGTGCGGGTGCGTTCCACGGTGCGGCACGGTTCGCGCGGCTGCCGGTGCCGGCCGCCGCCAGGCCGGGCCGTGCCGCCGCGATCAGCGCAGACCGCGCCAGTCAGTCTGCATCAGGCGGCCATACACCTGGACGCCGCAGTGCAACTGATCGATGGCCAGCCACTCGTCCTTGGTGTGCGCCTGCTCGATGCTGCCCGGCCCCAGGACCACGGCCGGCACGCCGATGGCCGAGAATTGCGACGCGTCGGTGCCGTAGTACACGCCAGCCGGTTCAGCCGGCAGGCCGAGATCGGTCAGGACCTGGCCGACGCCGTCCGCCAGTGCTTCACCACCGGCCGGATCCAGTGGCGGATCCAGGTACGCCTGGCCCTGTTCCACGACCAGACCCGGGTGCTCACGCCGCAGTTCTTCGAGCAGCGACTCCACTGCCGGCACCACCGTAGCTGGGTCCTCCCCGGGGACCACTCGTCGGTCGACCTCGATCTCGCAGTGGGCCGCGATGACGTTCACCTGGTTGCCGCCGCGGATCACGTTGACACTGCACTGGGCCTTGCCGGTGAGTGGGTGCCGTTGGTGCAGCGAAGGCGCGTAGCGCTGCTCCAGCACGTCGATGACGCGGAGCATCATGGTGATGGCACTGCGCCCTCGCGAAGGGTCGCCGGAGTGGGCCGCCACGCCGTGGGTGTGGATCTTCCAGCGCGCGATGCCATTGTGCGCCACCACGGGCTGCAGTAGGGTGGGCTCGCCGATCACCGCCCCCACGGGCCGCCAGCCCAGCTGCGACCATTGGGGCCCGGTGAGGGCCCGCACGCCGCTCTTGCCGATCTCTTCGTCCACCGTAAAGGCAATGGCCACGTTGGTGTCGCCGCCCCCGGAGTTGGCGTAGTCGTGGAGGGCCCACAGCATGGCGGCGCCCGTGCCTTTGGTGTCGCACGCACCGCGCCCCCAGACGCGGCCTCCCTCGACTCGTGCGGCGAAGGGTTCAATGGTCATGCCGGCGACCGTGACCGTGTCCAGGTGGCTCTCGAACAGCAGCCACGGGGCGTTGGCGGCCCTCTCGTGCGTGACCAGCAGATTGGCGCTGTCACCCGCTAACGGGAGTCGCCGCGTGGCCAGGCCCATGGCGCCCGCCACCGCTTCCAGGTACTCGGTCAGCGGCGCTTCGGCGTCGGACCGGCCCGAGATATGGCCGTTCACCGTGTCATAGCTGACCATGTCGGCCAGGAGGGCCTCGCAGCAATCGTGGCGGAGCGATGCCATGTTCGTCTTCCTGTGGCAGGGGGCGCGCGGCGGACAGGACCGCGGCGCGTCCCGATTTCCCGCAGGCCTTCGGGCATGACCGGATCGGCCGGGCCCGTTTGGCGTCGGCGGCGTGTCGCAACGGGCGAGAGCGTAACCGGCAATCTGCCTGCGGTCAACTGCGGTGGGGAGGTGCAGGCCGCGGCGCCTGTTGGCCGCCGGATGGCCCCTGGGAGCCGCAACGGCAGTACCGGCGCCGGAGGCCGCGGTCTGGCGGCGGCGGCCGGGGTGGATGGCGGCAGGGCGACCCGGTGCCGCAGGCAGGCGCTGGCGAACCGGTTGCCTCGCTGGCCACCGGCCAGGATATTGACCCACGTGAACGCCGGGAACTGGCCGCCAACAGCCTCCTCTCACCTGCCGCAGTGCCACCGTCGAGGCGGGGAATGGGCCCGGTCACCCCCCATTTCGGCGCCGCCCGGGCGGCTCTGGGCGCCACCGGGATCCACGTGAACCCCGGCACCTCACGGGCGGCGAGCGCCGCGATTGAGCCTCAATGGCTGCCCCTTGCCTGCCGCGAGGCCACCGGCAGAACGGAGAACGAGCGCGGTGACAACCCACCTGGGCACCACCTGCGGGGCCCCGGGCGCCGCGGTGACCCACTTGCCGCCGGCCCGGCCGCAGGCGCCTCGGCCCCGGGTGCGGCCCACCCCGGCGTCCAGGCGCGCTGACGGGGTGCGGCACGTCACAGCGCGCGGGGGCGGATGAAGGGCCCGATGCCGCGGCCGGCGGCCGGCACGCTGGGCAACCCGGCGTTCCGCCGCCTGATGGCCTCTACCCTGGTTTCCTACGCCGGCCGCTTCCTCGACATGACGCTCTTGTCATGGCTGGTCGCCCAGCGAACCACGGATCCGCTGCCGGTCGCCCTGCTGACCTTCTTCCGTTTCGTGCCCTTTCTTGCCGCGGGTCCCTCGGCCGGCTTCGTCGCCGATCGTTTCCCGCGGTTACGCCTGATGCGTCTGGCCCAGGTCGGCCTGGCCCTGGCCGCGGCCGGGGTTGCGGCCCTGCTGTTTCTTGATGCCGTGGAGATCTGGCACGCCTACCTCTACGCCTTCGTCAACGGTTGCCTGCTGGCCCTGGACTCCACGGCACGGCGCTCGTACATGGCCGGCGTCGTGGGCTCTGCCTGGGTCACGGCGGCGGTGTCGATCGACATGGTCGGCATGACGCTCACCCGCATCGCCTTCGCCGGGGCCGGCGGCCTCGTGCTGGCCGGCGGCCGGTCGTCCTGGGCTTTTGTCGCGCTGGCGGCGCTGGCGGTGGGGTCGGCGGCGCTGACCCGCGGCCTACCCCCGCTCTTCGGTGGCAGTCCCCGCAATCGCGAGTCATTCGTGGCTGCCGTCCGCGGCGGCGTGCAGTTCGCTCGCCAGAACCGCCTGGTGCTGGGCGGCCTCGTACTGGTGGCGCTGGCCAACCTCACGGGTTTTGCCTACGAACCGGTCGTGCCTGCCGTGGCGGACGATGTCTTCCACGCGGGCCCGCTGCTGTTCGGCGTCTTTCTGTCCGCCACCGGGGTCGGGTCCCTCGTCTCCAGCCTGTGGCTCTCGCTGCGCGGGACCCGTCTGGCGCGCCCCGGTCTGACCGCCCTCGTGGCGGCCGCCGGGCTGCACGTGCTGCAGGTAGCCTTCTCCTATGCCGACACCGTCGCCGGGTCACTGCTGCTGCTCACCGCCATTGGCGCCGTCGGCATGGTTTTCAGCATTGCTCACTCCAGCCTGTTCCTGGTGGCCGCACCCGACAGCCTGCGCGGGCGCGTGCTGGGGCTGCAGACGCTGATGATCGGCGCCTATCCCCTGTGCAGCCTGATCGTGGGCTGGCTGGGCCATGCGGTGGGGACCCTGGCCGCGGTGCGCGCCATGGCGCTGGCCGGCAGCCTTTGGGTGGTGGCGCTGGCGCTGTTGGTGCCGCAACTCCGGCAACGCCTGGAGCCCGCCTGACCGGCAGCCAAGGGCTGCGGGCGTGGTGCCCGCCACGGTCCGCAGGGCCACGGTCGCCGCGGGCGCGGCACAGACGGACGCCGTTCTGCGCTCTCCTCCGGACCGGTTGCGCGGTCGCCTGGCCGTCGCCGGTGAGTCGGCGCTGCCGACCGGGTTCGCCGGCCGGGATGCTGCCAGGTGCAGGGGTACCGCGGAAGACCGGCGCCGGGCAGGCCCGACCGACGGCGACCGGTTGTCGCTAGCCGTCCAGCGCGGCTCAGGCTGTCCCGGGGGAAGCGTCCGCGGCGCTGCGGCCTTTTTCGTCCAGGTGAATGACCGCGAAGAGCATGCCGACGTTGAACCAGAACATGTTCTCGGAGTGGGATCCGTTGAATGTCTGGCTGATCTGCGCCGCGACGAACGAAGCGACCATGCCGATCAGCACAGCTTTGAGAAACGGGTCCTGCATCTGCGGGACGGCGAGGATGCCGCGCCGCAGAGTACGCACGACAAACCACACGAAAGCCACCAGGCCGATGGGCCCCAACTCGGCCAGCACCATGGCGACGAAGGTGTGCGACTCCTTAACGTGGGTCCAGTGAGGGTAACCCACCGGAGCGTACTGGGCGAACACCTCGGGGAAACCGCGCCAGCCGACGCCCAGAAGAGGATGATCGAGGAACATGCGCAGGGCGGCGATGATCAGGAAGATGCGGGCTGAACCCGATGCCGTGCCCACCTGACCGAAGCGTTCGACAACGTCAAAAATCGACGTGAACCGCTCGAAGATGTAGGCCGCGAAGGGCACGAATTCCTTCAGCGCCAGGACGCCGAGGGCGCCACCCAGGCCGACGATGAAGAAGTACCGCAGTTTGCGGCTGAGCCAGAGCACCACCATGATGCCCACAGCAGCCGCAAGCCAGCTGGAACGGCTGAAGGATGCCAGGAGGCCGGCCACGCCGGCTACCACGCCCAGGAAGTACAGCGCCCGCCGGCCTGGCGCTGAGGGCACGTTGAGCAGCACCGCCAGCAGTGGCAGGAAGCCCCCGAGCAGGAATTGGGCGAAGATATTCGGGTTCTGGAATGTGGCCGTGGCGCGGGGCACGTTACCGCCCAGGGCCTCGATGACTTTCACCGGCAGGTGGAACCGACCGGTGATTACCTGGTACCCTCCCATGGCGGCGCCGAACACCGTGACGATCGCCATCCAGGCGAGCACCGAGGAGACGGCCGTTTTCGAGTCCAGGATGACCTGGGCCATATACGCGAAAGCCACCAGGCAGGTCAGGCGGACAAAGCTGATGGCGGCGTCGGGATGGTTGGGCGTGTAGGTTAGAGAGACCGCGATACTGCCCAGGAATAGCGCCAACGGCACCACCAGTTCGAAGCGCGGGAACAGGGTCCGACGGCGCAGGAAGGCATTGGCGGTGATGGCCACCAGCATCAGCAGGAAGCACAGGTGGAAGGCGGTAAGGTGGAACCGGGGGTCAGCGGTATCGCCCAGGCGCGCCGAGCTGTCCAAAACCGTGGTGATCACCACCAAGGGCACCAGGAACCACGGCTTGAGCAAGACGCCCACGGCAAAGCCGACCGCGGCGACCGCAGCGACAACCGCCAGCAGGACCAACGGCGACAGCAGCACCGAAGCCGCCAGTACCAGGGCCTGCAGGGCGACGAAAGCGGCGAACCAGCGAGGATCAGGGGCCCCGCGGCGAAGGTGCTCGCGGAGCTCGACGGATATACTCATGGCCTGCCCGGGCGAAGGATAGACCTGAGACACTACGATGGCGACTCCGCCGGCGCAAGGCAGGAGCGAGGCAGGCGCCCCTGTTGGCGGCCCGCACTGGCGCGGTGACGGCCCCTCGGCGGTGAACCCGCGCGTCCGGGCGTGCGCCCGGTTGCGGGCTGATCGCCTGCCGCCCGGGCTCCCGGGTTCGGCGTAGGGCCGTCCGGGCTGCCTTCGCCTCGCGGTGATCTGCGCGTCCGGGCGTGCGCCCGGTTGCGGGCTGATCGCCTGCCGCCCGGGCTCCCGGGGGTTCGGCCTGTCAGACCGTCCGGGCCGGGCTCGCCGCTCGGTGAGTCCGCCGCGCTGTGCCCCCGCGATGCCGGTGTCGGAGGCCGCATCTGGCTTGGCGCGTGACCGCGCTGATGCAGCTCCGGCCGTGCGGTCCTGGCGGACCGCGGAGCACGCTCCGCGGCGTCTCGTTCGCTGTCTCGCGGTGCGGGCGGTGCGGGCCCCGCGTCAACTGCGCCGGTCATGGGGGCGCGCACCGGTACGTCGGGTGGGCCACCCGGGCCCGGTGCGGTTCGCCGCCCCGGTTCAGGACCGGGCCAGGCAGCGAACCCTCGGCCGGTTCAGGCCAGGACCCCGAACGCGGCCAGTACCATCAGGACGATGGCCGCGCCGAAGAGCGCGTCGAAACCCGTGGTCGTCACCATGCGGACAATGGCCGTGCGGAGCTTGCGGGCGTTCATGCTGTTGTTCCTTTCCGGCAACGCGGCGCGTCGCCGACAGGGGGTAACGTGGACTGCGGGTGCAGGGCGGGCGGCGGCGCGGCGGCCGTGCACCGGTCGAGACCGAGCCATGGCCGCCATCGCGCTACCGCCCCACCGGGTGTCAGGAGATCGCGGCGACGGCGATACCGGCCAGGGCCACGGTCGCAACGACCAGGCCGGCCCAGTCATACCAGGCTTCGCGCAGGTTGGGCCGAGCTTCGAGCAGATCCTTGAGCGTTCCCATCGCTTTCCTTTCCTCATCACTGGCGCCGGCTTCTTCACCAGCGCCTTCGCCTACTCTCATGCAATCGCCGTGCCAGTCCCGAGAGGAATTTGCAGAAAGACGTATAAGTGACAATAAAACAAATACATAGACGTGTACATCCACAGCCTGTGGCATAGCGTCCTGACACCGGACGACAGTTTGTCGTCGCACTATTGCGACGATGCAACCCCTTCCTTTTGCAGTTACTTGCGCATGACAAGTCCAAGTGCAACGGCGATATGTAGATGACGGAGTGTTCAATAGTGAGACGCGGAGGTGTCGATAATGAGACGGAGACTCGTGTATGCCATCACAAGCCGGCCTGGCCGTGACCGGTCCGCGGGCGATGGTTGACAACCCGGGGCCGGTGCCGCTTCATATTCCGGTTACGGCGCGCCTCTGCGATGGGCCGAGGAACACGGAGGCGTCTCGTTAACGGGCCGCCAACGAGGGAGGCTCTATGGAATTCTGGCCGCTGGGGGTGTACCTGGCAGCGGTGCTGGTGGTGATTGGCGGCATGGTGGGTGCCTCGCACCTGTTGGGCGAGCACCACCGCGACCGGTCCACGGCTCTGCCCTATG
The DNA here is from genome assembly GCA_903893785.1 of uncultured Gemmatimonadota bacterium. Classification (GTDB taxonomy): domain Bacteria; phylum Latescibacterota; class UBA2968; order UBA8231; family UBA8231; genus CAITNQ01. The sequence continues at coordinate 10,689 of CAITNQ010000218.1, read as the reverse complement.
AGTCGGGCATCGAGTCAACCGGTACGGCGCGTGGTCGTCACTCGGCCGACTTCTTCCTGGTGGCGATTTTCTTCGTCGTTTTCGACCTTGAGTCGGTATACGTCTTCACCTGGGCGATCGCCGCGCGGGAACTGGGTTGGCTGGGCTATCTCGAGATCTGTGCCTTTATCGGCGTGGTGGCGGTGTCGCTGGCGTACCTGTGGCGCCAAGGTGCCCTGGACTCCTGAACCCCACGGTGATAACAGAAGGGCGGCTACGGCAGTGAACTGGTGGGTGTCACGACCTGGCGACAGCCTGGCTGATGACGGGCGTAATTCGGCCGCTGACGCGGTGCGCCAGAGCCTGGTCATGGCCAAGGTTCAGGACCTGGTGGCCTGGGGGCGCAAGAACAGCATCTGGCCGTTCAACTTCGGCCTTTCCTGCTGCTTCGTGGAGATGGCTACCAGCCTGACGAGCAAGTTCGATGTGGCCCGTTTTGGGGCCGAGGTAATCCGGGGTACGCCCCGCGAAGCCGATGTCATGGTGGTGGCCGGCACCGTGTTCATCAAAATGGCGCCCATCATCCAGCGGCTCTACGAGCAGATGATGGAACCTCGCTGGGTCATCGCCATGGGGGCGTGCGCCAGTTCCGGGGGCATGTACGACATCTACAGCGTCGTCCAGGGGGTCGACAAGTTCCTGCCGGTGGACGTGTATGTGCCGGGTTGCCCGCCGCGACCGGAAGCGTTCATGGAAGGCCTGATGCTGCTGCAGCAGCAGGTGAGCCAGGAACGGCGGCCGCTCAGTTGGGTTGTCGGGCCACAGGGCGTCAGCCGTCCGCCCAAGGTGAGCCAGCGCGACCTCAAGCGCGAAGCGCGCACCCGCGTTACCGAACTCCGCTCGATGGACGAGGTCTAGTGTCGCGGATGGCGGCGTCATCTCGCGGCGAGCCGGGGGTGCGGTCCGGGCAATGCCCCGGCGGCGCTCGCGCGGGGGCCCCGGCGGGCTGGTCTGCGCTGGGCAAGGGCCCGGAGGGCGAAGTATGAACGGCACGCACGCACCGGCCGATATCCTGGGCGAACTGGCGGCCGCCTTCCCCGGCGCCATTGTGGCCACGCAGGCCACCCGCGACCAGGTGCCCACGGCCTGGGTGACGGCAGGGCGGGTGCGCGAGGTGCTGCAACACCTCAAGAGCGCCGTTGATCGGCCCTATGCCATGCTATACGACTTGACGGCGATCGATGAACGGGCCCGGACTTCCGTGGCCGACTCGCCACGGGCCGATTTCACTGTCGTCTACCACCTCCTGTCTTTCGACCGCAACGCCGATATCCGCCTCAAGGTAGCGCTCACCGGCTCCTACCCGTCGCTGGCCAGCATCACCGATCTGTGGCCCAACGCCAGTTGGTACGAGCGCGAGGTGTGGGACATGTTCGGCGTGCGGTTCGAGGGACACCCCAACCTGCGCCGGATTCTCATGCCCTCCACCTGGGAGGGACATCCGCTGCGCAAGGAGCACCCGGCGCGGGCTACCGACCTGGCCCCCTATCGCCTGTCCGCCGGCCTGTACGACAGGGAGCACGAAGCCCTGCAGTTCCGTCCTGAAGAGTGGGGCATGGAACGGCAGCGCGAAGACACGGATTTCCTCTTCCTGAACCTCGGTCCGCACCATCCGGGCACGCATGGCCTGCTGCGTATCATTCTGCAGCTGGACGGCGAAGACATTGTCGATGCCATCCCGGATATCGGCTACCACCACCGCGGTGCCGAGAAGATGGGTGAGCGCCAGACGTGGCATTCCTTCATCCCCTACACCGACCGCATCGACTACCTCGGCGGGGTGATGAACAACCTGGCCTATGTCCTGGCCGTGGAGCAATTGGCCGGCATTGATGTGCCGGAACGGGCCAAGGTCGTTCGCGTCATGATGTCGGAGTTCTTCCGCATCGCCAGCCACCTGGTGTGGTACGGCACCTTTGCCCAGGACCTGGGCGCCATGTCGCCGGTATTCTTCCTGTTCAACGACCGGGAACGCATCCTGGAGATCGTCGAGGCGATCTGCGGCGGCCGCATGCATCCGAGCTGGTTCCGCATTGGCGGTGTGGCGCACGACCTGCCGCAGGGCTGGCAGCAGCTGGTGCGGGGCTTCCTGGACTACCTGCCCAAGCGTCTGCACGAACACCACCAGGCGCTGATGCGCAACCGGATCTTCATCGGCCGCACCAAGGGCATCGGGGCCTATACCCTGGCTGAAGCCGTCGAGTGGGGTATCACCGGCGCTGGTCTGCGGGCCTGTGGCCTGGCGTGGGATTTCCGCAAGCAGCGCCCATATTCCGGCTTCGAGAATTTCGAATTCGACGTGCCCACGGCGCAGAACGGTGACTGTTACGACCGAGCCCTGGTGCGCATCGAGGAGATGTACCAAAGCCTGCGCATCATCGAGCAGTGCCTGAACCACATGCCCGCCGGCCGGTTCAAGTCCGAGCATCCACTGGCCACGCCACCGGACAAGGCGCGGACCCTGCACGATATCGAGACGCTGATCACCCACTTCCTCAGCGTCAGTTGGGGGCCCGTCATCCCTGCCGGCGAAGCGTTTGTGGGCATCGAGGCGACCAAGGGCAACAACGGCTATTACCTGATCAGCGACGGCAATACCATGTCGTACCGAACGCGGGTGCGTACGCCCTCGTTCGCGCACCTGCAGATGATCCCGGTGCTCAGCCGGGGCCGCAAAGTGTCGGACCTGCTGGCGATTCTGGGCAGCATCGATTACGTGCTGGCGGACGTCGACCGATGACGGCGCCGCCGACCGGATCCTCTGCCGACGCCGACGGCGGCGGGGGAGTAACTTACCCTCTTCGGGATGGGCCATGCTGACCGAGGCAATGAGGCACGAGATCGAGGCCGAAGCCAGCCTGTTCGAGCAGCGGCGCGGGGCCTGCATCGAGGCGATGAAGATCGTCCAGCGCCACTGCGGCTGGGTTGACGACGAGAACCTGGCCGAGATCGCCGCCCTGCTCGACATGACCCCGGTGGAGGTCGACAGCGTGGCCACCTTCTACAACCTGATCCGCCGAAGTCCGGTGGGGCGGCACGTCATACTGGTGTGTACCAGCGTCAGCTGCTGGATCATGGGATCGGTGTCGCTGCTGCAGCATCTGCAGGAGCGCCTGGGGATCGGCCTGGGCCAAACCACGGCCGACGGCCGTTTCACCCTGATCGCCAACCAGTGCCTGGGCACCTGCGACCACGCCCCGGCGCTGATGATCGACAACGACTTGCACCGCGACCTGGATCCGGAACGACTCGACGCCGCATTGGCGCACTATGCCTAGGAGTGACCGGTGACTGCCGAACCCCCGCCGCTGCCGGCCGAGAAGCGACCGCTGACGCGCAACATCAGGCCGGGTGAGGCCCCGCTGGATGTCCGCGGGTACGAGCGTGCCGGTGGTTACGTGGCCGTGCGCCAGGCCCTGACCACGCTGTCTCCCGCCGAGGTGACGCAGCAGGTCAAGGACGCCAACCTGCGCGGCCGTGGCGGGGCGGGATTCCCCACCGGGGTCAAGTGGGCTCTGGTTCCCATGGGTCCGGACGCCCCGCGGCCCAAGTACCTGGTGGTTAATGCGGACGAGATGGAGCCGGGGACGTTCAAGGACCGCCTGCTGCTTGAGGGCGATCCTCATCTGCTGATTGAAGGCGTGCTTCTGGCTGCCTACGCCATCCAGGCCGAGGTGGCCTACATCTTCCTGCGCGGTGAATACGTTGAGGCCGAGCGTTGCCTCCGACAGGCGATCGCCCAGGCCGAGGCAGCCGGTTACCTCGGGGCGCACATTCTGGGTTCGGATTTCAGCCTGTCGCTGCACCTGCACACCAGTGCCGGGCGGTACATCTGCGGCGAGGAGACGGCGCTGCTCAACGCGCTGGAGGGCCGCCGGGCGGTACCGCGCGCCAAACCTCCCTTCCCCCAACTGTGCGGCCTGTGGGGCAAGCCGACGATCGTCAACAATGTCGAAACCCTGTGCAACCTGCCGGGCATCCTGGCCCACGGCGCGGCGTGGTTCAAGGGACTTAGCCTGACCGCTAACGGAGGTACGAAGATATTCGGCGTGAGCGGCCGGGCCTCCCGACCCGGGGCCTGGGAGCTGCCCCTGGGGACGCCGATCGGGCAGATCTTGACCGAGTGCGCCGGCGGCATGCGCGAAGGGGTGCAGTTGCGGGGCCTCATCCCGGGAGGGGCATCGACCGATTTCCTGCTGCCCGAGCATCTGGACGTGCCCATGGACTACGACACCATTGGCAAGGCGGGCAGCCGCCTGGGTACCGGGACCATGATCCTTCTCGATGACCGCACCTGCCCGGTGGGCATGGTGGGCAATCTGGTATCGTTCTTCGCCCACGAGTCGTGCGGCTGGTGCACCCCCTGTCGCGACGGCCTGCCGTGGACCGAGAAAGTGCTGACGGCGATCGAAGCCGGGCAGGGGCAGGCCCACGACCTGGACCGCCTGGCGCGTCACGTGCGCCTGCTGGGCCCGGGCAACACCTTCTGCCCGCTGGCGCCAGGGGCCATGGCGCCGCTGGGAAGTGCCCTGAAATTCTTCCGTGACGACTTCGAGCGGCACCTGCGCGAGCAGCGGTGCCCCTGGAGCAGCCCGTAATGCCGACGCTGTACGTCGATGGCAAGCCAGCTCAGGTGGCGGCGGGGCTGAATCTGCTGGAAGCCTGCCTGTCGCTGGGCTACAACGTGCCCTACTTCTGCTGGCATCCGGCGCTGGGCTCGGTCGGTGCCTGCCGCCAGTGCGCCGTCAAAGTGTTCAAAGACGAAGCCGATACGCAGGGTCGTCTGGTCATGGCGTGTATGACGCCGGCCTCCGACGGCACGCGTCTGTCAATCGACGACGCCGACGCGCGGCTGTTCCGCCACAGTGTCATCGAGTGGCTGATGACTAACCACCCCCATGACTGCCCTGTGTGCGACGAAGGTGGGGAGTGCCACCTGCAGGACATGACGGTCATGTCCGGGCACGACTACCGCGAGTTCCGCTTTGCCAAGCGGACCTACCGCAACCAGGACCTCGGGCCGTGCATCAACCACGAGATGAATCGGTGCATCCAGTGTTACCGGTGCGTGCGGTATTACCGTGACTATGCCGGTGGCCGCGACTTGGATGCGCTGGCGTCGCACAACCACGTCTATTTCGGCCGCCACCAGGACGGTACCCTGGAGAGCGAATTCAGCGGCAATCTGGTTGAGGTCTGCCCTACGGGCGTGTTCACCGACCGCACGCTGCAGTCGCACTACACGCGTCGCTGGGATCTGCAGGTCGCGCCGTCGGTGTGTGTCCATTGCACGGTAGGCTGCAACACCACGCCCGGTGAGCGGTACGGCACGCTGCGCCGCATCCGCAACCGCTACAACGGCGAGGTTAACGGGCACTTCCTGTGCGACCGGGGTCGCTTCGGCTACGCCTTCGCCAACGATGCCAATCGCCTCCGCCAAACCCTGCGGCGGCCGGGGGGCACCACGGCCCAGGGCCTGGCGCCAGACCGTCCGGAGGCGGTTCTGGCCCGGTACAACGGCGCCGTGATGGCCTCCTCCTGTGTCCTGGGCATCGGTTCACCTAGGGCCATGCTGGAAGCCAACTTCGCGCTGCAGACCCTGGTCGGGGTGGACAACTACTACCATGGCATGGGTGCCGCCGACGGGCGCCTGGCGGCAACCATGGTTGAGCTGCTGCGGCGCGGGCCCGCCAGCGTCCCCTGCCTGCAGGAGATCGGCGAAGCCGACGCCGTCCTGGTACTCGGCGAAGACGTGACCAATACGGCGCCCTTGGTCGCTCTGGCCCTGCGTCAGACGGTCCGGGTGCAGCCGCGGAAGCTAGCCACCCAACTGGGCATACCGGCGTGGAATGACCTGGCGGTGCGGGGCGCCGTCCAGCAGGCCCGCGGGCCGCTCTACATTGCCGCCGTGGATGCCACGCGCCTGGACGACGCCGCCACCTGCACGTGGACGGCGCCGCCCGATGAGATCGCGCGGTTGGGGTTTGCCGTGGCCCAAGTGCTGAACCCGGCCCTGCCGCCGGTGGCGGAGCTGGCGCCGGCGACGGCCACGCTGGCGGCTGCCATCGCCGCTCAGCTGCAGGCGGCTGCCCGCCCGGTGGTGGTGTCGGGCATGTCCCTGGGTTCCGAGGCGATCATGCAGGCCGCTGCGGCCGTGGCCGGCGCTCTGTGCGCCGGCAACCGGTCGGCCGGCCTGTGCCTGCTCGGCCCCGAATGCAACACGGTCGGCGCGGCTCTGTTGGGCGGCGGCGGGTTGGAAGCGGCGGTTCAACGGATTCAGGCCGGGGGCGTCGATGCGGTGGTGGTGTTGGAGAACGACCTGTTCCGTCGGGCTCCCCGGGCCACCGTCGAAGCGCTGTTCGCGGCGTCTGTGCCGGTGATCGTGATCGATCACCTGGCTCACGAAACGGCGCACCGCGCCGATGCCGTGCTGCCCTGCGCCACCTTTGCCGAAGGCGACGGGACGCTGATCAATCACGAAGGGCGGGCCCAGCGCCTGGTGCAGGTGTTCATGCCCGAGGGCGATATCCGCGAGAGTTGGCACTGGATTCGCGCCCTGGGCCAGGTGGGCGGCCGTCTGGCGGCTGATGCCTGGCCCGACCTGGACGCGCTGATCAACGACCTGGCCGATGCCGTGCCCATGCTGGCGGGCGTCGCCGCCATTGCTCCACCTGCCAGCTATCGCCCCGGCGGCCAGCGGATCCCGCGGCAGACGCATCGCTACAGCGGTCGCACGGCCATGCGCGCCCATCTGGACGTGCGCGAGGACAAGCCGCCGGAAGACCCGGACTCGGCCCTGACCTTCTCCATGGAGGGCTTCCGTGGCGAGATCCCGGCGGCCCTGACACCGCAGTACTGGGCCCCGGGATGGAATTCGGTGCAGGCCTCGATTCGCTTCCAGGCGCAGTCCAGCGACGGCCCCCGGGGCGTGGCGCCGGGATTCAGGCTGTTCAGGCCGGGAACGGGCGGCGGGCCCACGGTCGTGCCCCCACCGGCACCTGCCCGGGCGGCTGACAGCTGGCTGCTGGTGCCGGTGTACCATGCGTTCGGTTCGGAGGAACTGAGCCAGCGGAGCCCGGCGTTGGCGGCGCGCGCGCCGCAACCCTATGTGGCGCTGAACCCGGCCGACGCCGCAGCGCTGGGCGTCAGCGCCGGGGTCTTCATGGAGGTGGTGACAGCGGCGACGGTGCTGGAGCTGCCGGTGGTCATCCGCGATCGCCTGCCCCCCGGCGTGATCGGGTTGCCCGTGGGGCTGCGCGACGTGCCCTACGTCCACCTGCCGTCGACGGGGCGGCTGCAACGGCGGTCGATGCCATGAACCCGGCCTTGCTGACGCTGATCACGGTTTTGGGGATTCTGGTCACGCTGTTGACGGTGGCCGGGCTGCTGGTGTGGTATGAGCGACGCCTGCTGGCGCTCTGGCAGGACCGTTACGGGCCGAACCGCGTCGGCCCCTTCGGCATCTTGCAGGTGGTCGCCGATCTGATCAAGATTTTCACCAAAGAAGACTGGACGCCGCCCTTCGCGGACAAAGCGGTGTTCGTCATCGCGCCGTGCATCATCATGATCACCGTGCTGATGTCGTTCGCGGTGGTCCCCTTTGCACCGGGGTTGGGCGTGGCGGCCGACCTGGACATCGGGCTGTTGTTCTTCCTCGGCATGTCTTCCATGGGGGTTTACAGCGTCGCCCTGGCTGGCTGGTCCTCCAACAACAAGTACTCCCTTCTGGGGGGCCTCCGCGCCTCGGCGCAGATGCTCAGCTACGAAGTATTCATGGGCCTGTCGCTGATGGGCGCCGTGATGATGGCCGGGTCCTTCAGTCTGACTCGCATCGTCGAGGCGCAGCGCGACCTGTGGTTCTGCGTGCCGCAGTTCCTGGGCATGGTGGTGTTCACCATCGCCGGCATCGCCGAGACGCATCGCGTCCCCTTCGATCTCCCCGAGGCCGAGAGCGAACTGGTGGCCGGGTTCCATTCCGAGTATTCGGGCATGAAATTCGGCATGTTTTTCGTGGGTGAGTACCTGGGTATCACCCTGATTTCGGCCCTCATCGTTACCGTGTTCCTGGGCGGCTGGCTGGGTCCATGGCTGCCGCCGGTCGCCTGGTTTGCACTGAAGACCCTGGCGCTGATCTCTTTCTTCGTTCTGCTCCGGGCCTCATTGCCGCGGTTGCGTTACGACCAGCTCATGGCGTTCGGCTGGAAGGTCATGCTGCCCCTGTCGCTGGCCAATCTGCTGGCCACGGGTGCTTTCGTCCTGATGCACCGGTAAGGAGGGCCGGCTCGCATGCGCGATTTCCTGACCGGAGCGATCAGTCTGCTGCGCAGCATGGGGCTGGTGTTCCTGCACGCCTTCCATCGGCGCGTGACCGTCCAGTACCCCGAGGAGAGACCGTACCTGGCGCCCCGCTGGCGGGGTCGTATCGTGCTGACCCGCGATCCTGACGGGCTGGAACGCTGTGTGGCCTGCTATCTGTGCTCGTCGGCCTGCCCGGTTGGCTGCATTGCCCTGCAGGCGACGGCCGACGAAACCGGCCGGCGCTATCCGGCCTTTTTCCGCATCAATTTCTCCAGGTGCATCTTCTGTGGTATGTGCGAGGAGGCGTGCCCGACCACGGCCATCCAGCTGACGCCTGATTTCGAGCTGGCTGAGTACGACCGCCAGAACCTGGTGTACGAGAAGCAGGACCTGCTGATCAGCGGCACGGGCAAGTACCACGACTACAACTTCTACCGGATCGCCGGTCTGGCGATCGGCGGCAAGGACAAAGGCCAAGCCCGCAATGAAGCGCCGCCGGTGGACGTCCGTGGCCTGAACCTGTAGCCTCCGCCTGGGGTCGTCCGGCTCCGCGGACGTGCGCCACCCTGGGGCGGAACCCCGAACCGAAGGGGCATGACGCCATGAATGTGGTGTTCTATGGAGCGGCCGCAGTCGCCGTGCTGGCCACCCTGATGGTCGTGGTCCGACCGCACGCGGTGCATTCGTTGCTCTACCTGGTAGTGTCGCTGCTGGCGATATCGTTGGTCTTCTTTGTCCTCGGAGCCCCCTATATCGCTGCCCTCGAGGTGATTGTGTACGCCGGCGCCATCATGGTGCTGTTCGTGTTCGTCATCATGATGCTGAACCTGGGTCCCGAGAGCGCCCGTCAAGAGCGGCGTTGGCTGCAGCCGCGCCAGTGGCTCGGGCCGGCGGTTCTGGGACTGGTGCTGTTGGCCGAACTCGTGTACGCCGTGCGGGCCGAGACCGCACGCCTGCCCGGGAATGAGGTGACGCAGGCTCAGGACCTGAGTCGAGCGCTGTTCGGGGCCGACCGCTATCTGCTGGTCATCGAGTTGGCCTCCATGTTGTTAATGGCCGGGCTGGTGGGGGCCTACTACCTGGGACGCCGCCACACTGCCGGCGAGGAGGAGGCGCGCGGATGACCGCCACAGTGCCGGTCGAACACGGACTCATCCTGGCCGCGATGCTCTTCGGGCTAGGTCTGGTGGGGCTGCTGATTCGCCGCAACATCCTGTACATGTTGATGTCCATAGAGGTGATGTTGAACGCCGCCGGCTTGGCTTTTGTGGTAGCGGGGGCGAGGTGGTCGGCCTCCGCGGGGGCCGCGGGTAGCCCCGACGGCCAGGTCATGTTCGTGATCATCATCACCATGGCCGCCGCTGAGGTTGCCGTCGGACTGGCGCTGATCCTGCGTTTCTACCATCTGTTCCGCACCGTTGACGCCGATGCGGCTAGCGGGATGAAGGGCTGACCCATGTTGAGCCTGCTCTGGCTGGTACCGGCGCTGCCGCTGGCCGGTTTTCTGGCCTTGATCGTGGGATACCGTCGCCTGCCGCGCGGCGCTGTGACGGCGATCGGCGTCGGCTCGGTCGGGGCCGCCTTCGCCGTCGCTGTGGGTTTGACGCCGCCGATCATCGCCGCGGTCGACCACAGTACCACGCAGGTCCTGTGGACGTGGCTGGAGGTGGGCAGCCTGCGGCCGCAGATCGCGCTGCACCTGGACCCGTTGTCCCTGGTGATGATCTGGGTGGTCGCCGGCGTCGGGTTCCTGATCCACGTGTACTCCACCGAGTACATGCGTTCGGACGCGGGGTACGCGCGCTTCTTCGCCTACATGAACCTGTTCGTCGCCGCCATGCTGGTGCTGGTCCTGGCGGACAACCTGCTGCTGCTCTATCTGGGCTGGGAAGGCGTCGGGCTGTGCAGTTACCTGCTGATCGGTTTCTGGTCTGACGACCCGGCCAATGTCCGGGCCGCCAACAAGGCATTTCTGGTTACGCGCGTCGGTGATGCGGCGCTGCTTCTGGGGCTGTTCCTGCTGTTCCGCCAGACCAGTACCCTGCAGTTGGACGCCATCCTGGCCGCCGCCGGGCGGCCCCAACTGACGGGCACGGTGGCTGCGGTGGCGGCGTTGCTGCTGCTGGGGGGCGCGGTGGGGAAGTCGGGGCAGATTCCTCTGCAGGTGTGGCTGCCGGACGCCATGGCCGGGCCAACCCCCGTCAGCGCGCTCATCCACGCCGCCACCATGGTGACGGCCGGTGTGTACCTGGTTGCCCGCCTCCACCCGCTGTACGATGCCGTGCCGTCGGTGCAGGCCGTCGTGGCCGTGGTCGGCGCCCTCACCTTGCTGGTGGCCGGGTTCAGTGCCCT